>BBRT01000100.1 GCA_001417715.1 Candidatus Symbiothrix dinenymphae | reverse complement strand
GGAGGTTTAATGTGGGATTGCAATTATCATTCTAATGTCTGAACTGTGATTTTAATGTCTGAACTGTGATTTTAATATGATTAATATGATTAGTATGATAAATAATATAACTAAAAAATATATGAAAACAATTAGAAAATTTATTAGTAGAGACGTGGCGCGCCACGTCTGTACATCCATAGTTGCCGCGATGTTCATTCTGCCGGCGTGCAGCGATTATTTAGACATCGTTCCGGACAAGAACATGACCCTGGAAAGCATTTTTTCTCTGCGGGAACAGGCTTCTAATGCTTTGGCAAGCGTTTACTCGTATATGCCCGACGACAGTAAGAGAACATCTCGCTGGCTGCTGGGCGACGAATGGATTCAACCGACAGGCGTGACTTACACGGCTGCTAACACCGAATGGCCTACTATCCGGATTATGGAGAGGCGTATGGCAGCCGATGTTCCCTATTTGGGTACATGGTCGGGAACCGGTGGCGGGAAGAAGCTGTATGAGGGCATTGGCATGTGCAATGTGCTCATCGACAGAATTGATGGGGTGCAGGACATGAGTGCCTCCGAAAAAATCGACTGGAAGGCGCAGGCGAAGTTTCTGAAAGCCTATTATCACTTTCTGCTGCTGCAGCAGTATGGTCCCATAGTGCTTATGGACAAGGCAATATCGCCCAACGACGACCTGGCTACTATGTTCGTAGTGCGCAGCAAAATTGACGACTGTTTCGACTATATCGTCAAAACGATAGATGAAGCCATTCCCGCGCTTGCCATGAGAAGGGAAGGTGCTGAACTCGGGAAGATAGACCGGCTGGGGGCTTCTGCCATCAAGGCGCGGGTGCTGCTCTACAGGGCAAGTCCATTTTACAGCGGCAATGGCAATTACAATAATTTTTACGATGCCGACAAAGTGCCCTTTTTCCCTCAGGACGATGACGCCACCACAAAAGTCAAATGGCAGGATGCGCTCACTGCCATCACCGATGCCATCACACTGTGCGAGGCAAACGGAGTGGCGATGTATAAATACGAAAACAGGGTGCTGCAGGTAGACCAGGACGACTACAACGCCAACCGTGATATTATGCAGACCTATTATGATTTGAGAATGGTGATATGCGACCAGTGGAACAAGGAGCAGATATGGTCGTGCTCCAATGTGGCTGCGAATGACCAGGATATATTTTCCGATGGAAATATCATGCTCCCGGCACAGGCAAAGATGCCCGGTTTTCAGGGAGCTACGTACGCAGCGCGTAACAACCCGAAATATTCCCAGCAGTGGTTGGGTGCTACCTACAAAACTCTGGAAAGGTATTATACCCGAAACGGACTGCCCCTGAATGAAGACACGACATTCCATGACGAAAGAAAGCTTGATATAACAAGGACGCCTGCTTCGACCGACCCGGAATATGCCCGGACACGCGGTATCCTGCGACCCGACGCCGAAACGATTAATCTCTATCTGAACAGGGAGTTGCGGTTTTATGCCAATGTCGGTATCACCGGCGGCTACTGGCGGGCATACAGCTGGCGCATCAACTCGGATTTCTATAGAAGCGAACCGGGCGGACAGGTCAGCGCATATCCCAATAATTCCTTTTTGACGGCTATAGGG
>BBRT01000099.1 GCA_001417715.1 Candidatus Symbiothrix dinenymphae | reverse complement strand
TCAATGACACAAGTTGCATTTTCTTTTTTTTTTATTTTCGGGGGCAAAGGTAAAACTTTTTTTTCAATTACAAAAATGTTTATTGTTTAAGGGGTGCACGACAAATTTCCCCTTTTTACTCAGAGTCAACGCCAAAGACCTACAGTCTTAACTACCCCATACGGGGTAGTTGGTCTCCGTAATTTTTAATGCCAATTGACCCTGAGTAAAAAAGGGAAATTTGTCGTGCACCCAAAGATTCAGTGTTTCTTTATTTCAAAATAAAACCGTAACTTTGTCGCACTATGGCTACGAAAAAAGAGACGACAAGCAAATTGGGGCTAATCAAGGGCGACCCTTGGCTGGAGCCTTACACGGCGGCGATTGAGGGGCGTTATGCCTATTTTTTGCAGCGCGAACGGGAGTTGACGCAGGATGGCAAAGTGCCGCTGAGCGAGTTTGCCGACGGCTATCTGTATTTCGGTTTGCACAAGACCGACGCGGGCTGGGTGTTTCGCGAATGGGCACCGCGAGCAACGGCGATTTACCTCGTTGGCGATTTCAACGATTGGACGGAACAGCCTGATTATCAGCTGCATCCGATTGGCAATGGCGCGTGGGAAATTTCTCTGCCTCACGACAAATTGCACCACGGCGAACTGTATAAATTGCGGATGCACTGGGACGACGGCTCCGGCGAGCGCATCCCCGCGTGGGCGCAACGTGTGGTGCAGGACCACCATACGCAGATTTTCAGCGCGCAAGTTTGGAATCCCGAAACAACCTATATATATAAGGTGCAAAATTTTGCGCCGAACACCGCGCCGCTGCTGATTTACGAGTGCCACATCGGGATGGCGACCAATGACGAGCGCGTGGGCACGTATCTCGAATTTACGCAAAATATTCTGCCGCGCATCCAAAAGGACGGCTACAATGCCATTCAGATTATGGCAGTTCAGGAGCACCCCTATTATGGCTCGTTTGGCTACCACGTGTCGAGTTTTTTTGCTGCATCGTCGCGGTTTGGTACGCCGGAGGAGTTGAAAGAACTCATCGACACGGCTCACGCGATGGGCATCGCCGTGATTATGGACTTGGTGCATTCGCACGCGGTGAAAAACGAAATCGAAGGTTTGGGGCGGTTTGACGGCTCCTACGACCAGTATTTTCACAGCGATGCGCGGCGCGAACACCCCGCTTGGGACTCGTTGTGCTTCAACTATCGGCGCAATGAGGTGATACATTTTTTGCTCTCCAACTGCAAATTTTGGCTGGAAGAATACCGTTTCGACGGCTTCCGCTTCGATGGTGTAACGAGTATGCTCTACAAAAGTCACGGTCTGGGCGAGGCTTTTTCCGGTTACGGCGACTATTTCAACGCCAATCAGGACGGCGAGGCGATTTGCTACCTCACGCTGGCGAATAAGTTGATTCACGAGGTCAATCCGCGCGCGCTGACCATCGCGGAGGAGGTGAGCGGGATGCCCGGATTGGCGGTGGCAGTCGCTCAGGGTGGCTACGGCTTCGACTACCGCATGGCGATGAACATCCCCGACTACTGGAAAAAAATTATCAAGGAGAAAAAAGACCAGGATTGGCACCCGTCGGGTATCTGGTGGGAAACGACCAACCGGCGCGCAGACGAGAAGA
>BBRT01000098.1 GCA_001417715.1 Candidatus Symbiothrix dinenymphae | reverse complement strand
TTGGACTTAGCTGAATTGGAAGCCGACGGTTTTGAGTTTGATGGGTTCAAGCAAGAGGTAACGGAGATGAGAATTAAGGACAATGATGTGACGATTTATGTCAACCCCCTCACCGGCGAAAATGTGGCTTCGCTGTATCCAGAAGTGTATGATATACGCGACATCAAAACATTTGGCGATGTCACCATCTATAACGGGCATGAAAGGCTCGACCTGCGCGATGCACCCGTTGCCGATGCCGCCGAGATGAAAAAAAGCACGCTCACTTGGGGCGATTCGGTCATGGTGGGCGGTCAGATGCGGTATGTGGAAACCACCGACACCATCCGCTACCACAAGGAGTGGAGCTATCATTATCATCCGGAACCGATTTACAGCCTGCAGCAGTGGGTGTGGGATGACGAAGAACAAACGTCCGGTGAGTTTGTTGATTATTTTGGTGAAAAAGAATATGTTTTGCCCGACACAACGCTCGTGCTGGTGAATTTGGACTTGGAACCGGACGACGACAATTTTTACACCTTTGGCAAGCCGGTCTTCCGGCAAGGTCAGACGTATGGTTTTGGTCTGTTTGCGAACGAATACCATATCAATCTTAATAACATCGCCATCACAGTAGAGGCGATGCAGGATGCTACTTTCAGTATTACATCCACCATCGCTGAAAATTCTGCGCCGGTGAGCATTGCTATGGATGCGGAAATAAACATGGGGCTTTATGAGTTTGTTGTCGGCGCTCCGAGTGGCGACGGGGTGTCGCGGTTGTCGACCACGATGACCACCGGCGGACGTTCCTATTATTCGGATAATTTTGGTGCGACAGGCTTGGAAGCCTACGTGCTGGGCGGCTCGTCCACCGGCACCGACTTCCGGACGACAGCACCTCCGAAGGTGGATTTTGTGCTCCACGACCCTCCCGGCACCAGCAGCTATGCCTATATCAATGCAGGAACGACTCTGGTGCACACCGAGTTTGATTCGTGGACAAAAGGCTCGTTCATGACATCTAAAAATACCCTCTCGCTCGGCTATTCCACGATGATGGTGCTGGGGGTTATAGGCACGTCCGCCTCCGCTTATGGAACAGGGGGCATGGGATTGGAGAGTAACCAGGTGTCGATGGGCAATGGCTCTACGCAAACGACCTACAAGTTCAACCGGAACTTTTCCACGATGGCTAACCCTGCCCTTATGGGCGAAGGTGCCGATGTGTTTGTGGGCGATGCGGGCGATTTGTTTGTTGGGCAGGCGGTGAATACCCTCTATGGCAAAGTCAATGCCGTGGAGATTAGCCGGACAGAGACTTTTTCCAACCCGGATAATATTTTTACAGACCGGACTCAAGATTTTGCTATCGGCAAAACCTCTATCATGGGAGTAGGGGAGAGTTTTGAAACAAGTTTTGCCTACACGGAGTATGAAATAGAGAACATCATAATTCCCAAGTGGGTGGATGCCGTGTGGGGCCTTTTGTCGCGCATTGTTATCCCGCTGGAAAAGGACTCAACCCAGGCGTGGAACGACAGTGCCATGCACGCCAAATTGAAAGAGAATTACGGCATAGATGTTACAAAAATCACCGAGCCGGTCTATGTGTCGCATTTATATGAAACCGACTCTAATTTTGGGATGCTGAACAGCGATAAAGTTTTTCGCACGCGGGCAACGGCGGAGGGTGCTCC
>BBRT01000097.1 GCA_001417715.1 Candidatus Symbiothrix dinenymphae | reverse complement strand
CAATTTGTAGAAATCAACCGGAAGTGGAAAGATGGCGACAAAATAGTGGTACAATTGCCTATGCAACTGAGCGTTACGCCACTTACGCCGTCGCAGAAGTTTGTTTCTTTCGCTTACGGACCGGTTATTCTGGCAGCAGAAATCAATTCAAAAGATTTGGACAAGGAAGATTATTGGGATGAACACGACACTTGGGGTCAGCGGAACACCGTTGCCCACCTCGTTCCGGCGAGGAAAATCACATCCTTGACCGGCACCCCGGAAAACATACTCAACCGAACGAAAAAGGTATCGGCGTCACCCCTGACTTTCAAAACGGAAGGAAACTACACGCTGGTTCCTTTCAACCGGATTCATTACAGCCGCTATGTTGTTTATTTTCCGGTGGGCTTGCGGTTTATTTCGTCAGCGGCTGTGGAAACGGCTACAATTAGTGCCGTAGCAACACCCGAATCATATACGGTTTACGGTATGCGATATAGCTATACCGACAAGGCTCATGCCAACAAAACCGGACAAAGCACCGGCAATAGTATCGTGTTGAATAATCTGCCGTCAGGAACAACCACTCCGGTAAGCGTTTCCTGCAAAGTAGTGCCGAAGGGCAAGATTGATACAGTATGGATTGACAGCAAGGTGGATGTGCAAACAATTACTCAGGCAGCGTTTGACACCTATTTAAACGAGACGAAACCCTTCCCGTCGGGTGCCCGACACATTCTTTCCGCCGCTAAGCCGTGCGAATTGAATGGCGGCGACTTCGACATTGGCGGCGAAGGCATCAGTTTTCACAAACACGGCACGACCTGGCATGGTGACTCAACCTATCGTCCGAATGGTGGCGACCCCATTAATAAAGTTAATATCTGGAACGAAAATCCTGCGTGCCACGGAATCGCATGGGCTAATGATGGTGATTGGGTAGTTTATACATTGGAGGTGCAAGACGCCGGAGTCTATAAAGTGGAAGTTTGCCATTCGGGGAACAGCGGTCATTCAGTATCCTGCGACATTGATTATTTGAACTATTGGGGCACTTTCAGTTTTCCCGGCATCACTTGGGGGCAAACGATGTACACGACAGTCGGAACGGTCAATTTGAGTGCAGGGAAACACAAGATGAAATGGACTTTTTGGGGCAACCCCGGTTTCATGGGCTTAAGATTTACCAAAGAATAAAAAAGACACGAGATATGCCGCTTCCAATAAACATAAATCAGTTGCTCAAGGGTCGAGTGATTGAGTGGGACAGACTGGAATTTAAAAAAGGATGGAATCCCGAAGAAGTCGTCCGAACGATGTGTGCTTTTGCCAACGATGTTAACAATTGGGGCGGAGGTTATATCGTCATTGGTATAGAAGAAGTGGACGGGAAACCGGTTTTTCCTCCTGTCGGCTTACAAGACAACCAATTAGACCAGATGCAAAAGGAATTGGTGGAACTCAGCCATAAGATAGAGCCGCATTATCTTCCGGTGACCGAGCCTGTGATTTATCAGGACAGATGGATTTTCATAATATGGGTTCCGGGTGGCGACGGTCGTCCCTACAAAGCTCCTCAGACGTTGGGCAACAAGGCGCAAAGAGCAGACAACAAACTAACAGTCTGAATGTTTTTAAATTTTTCATATTTTTTTTTATTTAATAAACCCTGCCGACGCGGTTTGCAAAGTCGCGTCGGCGGGTGCAAAGATACATACTTTT
>BBRT01000096.1 GCA_001417715.1 Candidatus Symbiothrix dinenymphae | reverse complement strand
TTGAGCAGATTGTTAATAAGATTGACCAGCAAACTAACACCCCCAGAGAGCAGGTAGAAAAAAAGAATATACAAAATCGCCGTCCCAAACCCAAAATAGGGCGTAATATAATATTCCGAAAACGGCATAAAACGGTGTGGAAAAACTCTTTATCTTACTATACATCAGATTGATATAGCCGAAAAAGATTGCTTCAAGAAAAATTGTGTACCCTAAATTGAGGTAAAACAAAGTCGTTGTTTCTTCCGGACGAAACATGAAAAACAGACTTGCAGTTATCACTATTACAACTGCCGGAAGTATAACATTTGCTACAATATTGATTTTCTTATTTGACATAATACTTTAAATTAGAAATTAAACAATTGGAGGTGGAGGTGGCACTGATGCAAACAGATGTTGCAACTCTGCGCAATCGCCGGCTTTTGCCCATTGTGGCATTCCGGTTTTCCAAACGTATGATTCGCGAACAATTTGCCCACTTTGAACCATCTGCTGAATTGCAGGTATATCATACGCACCTTGTTGCACATTATTTATCATCACATGGAACATTGTCGAAGTGGGGGGAGGGGGTGGCACGGATGTCGGTTGTGCTTGGTTTACAGCTCCGGCGATATTTCCCATTTGAGAGCCAAACACACCACCAACGCCTACGCCCATTCCAAGCCCCATGCCTGCGCCCATCATCTGCCCTGCGCTACCTTCGTTTTGGGCTGCACCTTGCATGATGTCAAATTGACGTTCTTGCTGATAGTTGTAGCCTTCCATCCGGCGTTTCGATGCTTCCGATTGAGAATCGAGTATCTTTTTTACATTGGGGTCTGCCTTGTCAAAATTAACGGATGCTACATCAAAATTACTGATACGAAGTCCGTATTGCTCAAATTCTTCATTGATGGCATCGCGCACATAGTTGGAAATATCATCCAAATAGGCACTGATTTTCACAACGGTAATTTCCTTTTGCAGAATAAATTTGCTGATACACGTGGAAAGTTTTCGCACAATTAATGATTGAAACTGTTCAATAATATCTTCGGTAGTGAAAAGATGCAGTGTTCCCACCATCTGTGTCAAAAAGGCGGATGAATCGGTCACCTGAATGCCATATTCGCCAAACGACCTGACCGGAACAGAAACATTGTAGAGCGGGTCTAACAAGTCAATGGGGTGAGATGTCCCAAATTTCAGATTACGGCGGACGGTTTTGCTGACGTACCAGACCTCTGCCGTAAAGGGCGTTTTTCCGCCAAACGGCAAGTTGATGAGTTTCTGCAAAACAGGAATATTGTTTGCAGACAAGGTTTTTGTGCCGGGACCAAATATGTCGCAAACAGCACCACCTTTTAAAAAGACAGCTTCTTGACTTTGATTTACCACTAATTGGGCTGCTGTAGAAATGTTTTCATACGGAAATTTCCAAACAATCTCATCCGTTTCTCCGTTATACTTGATAACATCTATCAGCCCTTTGCGTTCTTCGCCCTGACCGTCATACGTCTGTCCGTCAGTGCGTTGTTTATTAAATACTCCCATTTTTTTTTTGTTTTTTTAAGGATAATCAATACTATAAATACTTCCTTTGCATTTTTTTGTAAGACGTCCATATATTTTATACAACCCTTTGATGACACCATATTTTCGCAACGCCAATATGGCGTATTCGGAGCAAGTTGGCATACACACACATCGTCGGCGCACGTCTTCCGGCGCATAATGCTGGTATAATTCAACCGCCGTCACCAATATTTTCTTTAAAAAGAATAGCGGCAATATTGCTCCTGTGATTGAATAAACAGTCCGAAAAGAAATGCTCAGCCGGTTCAAAAAGAGATATAAACTAAGTGAAACGATAATAACCGATGTTTCCAAAATTAAAATTCCTTTCACTGCTGTTTTAACATCCGTCTTGGGTCTCAACAATTCACGCTCACAACAATAGGTTCGCGCTGTGTCTTGTTCAAACCGGCTGGGCATTTCTTCAGGCATCCATTTTAGCCTTTCTTTTCGCGCAACTTCGCTTTCATCCCTTGTATTGCTCTTTCAGTATAATCATTCTGTTCCATAGCACAATAGAATGAATCTCCCGGCACAACAAGACGGAAACGGTTGCTATCCACATTTTTTAATATGGATTTCTTCGCCTTAGGATCCCAATACGGAGTTTCTACAGTATCGCTCGAAGTGGAAAAATTGGTAATGTCCTTGTAGAAATACTCTTCGGTCGTCTCTTTTTTACCATCTTCGTCCATGTTAAATGTAATTTGATACAAATAAACTTGCGATGAACTGAAAAACAACCATGAAATCTGATAAGCAGAACTACGGTACTTACCATCTTTCCCTGGTTTGGAAAAATTCTTTTTCCCATCAAAACAATAATGCTCAAAATGAACAGGTTCAATTTCTTTGAGTTGCGACTCATCCAAACCGATTTTGTCCATTCCTTTTTGTTTAGCATTTAACTCTGTAACATACGATGTTACCAAAGCATCATACTCTTCATCATTGACGGTCTTTTTCAAACAACCGTCAACCATAAAGTACCTAAGAGCTTTTTTCTGGTCATCCGTTCGACCTTTACAACGCTCTTTAAACTCTTTGGGGTCTGCACTAAGTACAAAATACCCTACTGCTGCTACTATGAGCAAAAAAATAACTACTTCCATAAAAAAATATTTTTAAATTATTAAATTTTTCGGCTGCAAAGGTACTGCATTTCAGCCATTTACCCCTCAAAAAAGTGTTGAAAATGTTTATACACTATCCCCCATGATTTGCCTCAAAGTGTTAAAAATATTTGACACTTTGCGCTATTCTGCTATTTTTTTGATGAGAATGACTGACTTGTCGCTTGCAAATTTTTGGAGACTTTGCTCATCCACTTCGAGAAGCACCAGATATTTTGGTTGCGGGGTGCTGTAAATGGCAAGAAAATCGAAATTCAGAACTTCGGATATCCGTTTTAGTTGTTCAATATCAATGCTTTTGCGCTTGAAAATGGCGTATATATTGGCCCGGGTGCAGTATATGGCATCGGCAAAGTCGGTCACGTGTAGCCCACGTTCCTTTACCTTCTGCCGAATTGCCTCGCCTATGTGTATCTTGCTCATTGCATCCATTTCGTTTTATTACAAACGAAAAGCGTGGAACTATGTCATTACCTGCACTTTAGGTACGACCAAGCACCTCACCCGCAAAATAAGTAAACGCCCCACGCAACGCGCGAACATCAATACTTATATACTTGCGGGCTCTTTTAAAATTGGTCGTTTCAAAGTGCAAGAATAAGCTAACGCTTTTCTATTATTTTAACATTTCTGCTCTCTTTCCACATTATTTTGAAAAAAGATTGTGCAAAGGTACGATATTTTTCAAACAGACATAAAGAATGTGGGTGGACTTTGGCATGAGGCAATAATTTTGCAAAAGTTGCGTCTACCAATCAATCATTAGCTCTCTCAATGAAATAACTGTTTAACTCGGCAATCGTTTCGGGCGAATTAGCCTTGTCTTTGAGGATGGAGCCGCGTTCCAAGAGCACCATTCGTGTGGCGATGTCGGTGGTGTAACTCAGGTTGTGGCTGGAAATTAGCACTGTTGTTTGGCGTTCCCGGTTCATTTTTTGTATCATATTTCGGATTTCGATTTGCGATGAGGGGTCGAGGAAATTGAACGGCTCGTCCAATATCAGCACCTCCGGCTGAATCATCATGGCGGCGATGATGCCTATTTTTTGCTTGTTGCCTGCCGAAAAATTGCGGATGTATTTCTTTTGCCCAAATATCTCGCCGTTCATAAAACGCTCGAAAGCGGACAGGCGGGCATCCAATTCCTCTTTCGACAAACCGTAGGTGGTACCCACGAACGAAAAATACTCTTCCGGCGTGAGGAAATCAATCAAAAACCGGTTGTCGATGAACGAGCCGGTGTATGCTTTCCAATCTTCCGATTGGCTGACATCCGCGCCATTGCTCTGTACATAGCCCGAATCGGCTTTCAGTAAATCCAAAACGAGGCGAAACAAGGTCGTCTTCCCTGCGCCATTATTGCCCACCAGACCCAACAGAGTGCCTTTTTCCACCGTCAGTTCGGGAATATCCAACGCGACTTTATCCCCAAACCGCTTGACTAAATCTTTTGCTACTATCATGACCTAAATCCCTCCATATTTATATATTTGCGCTTCTCAAAGCGTTTGTAAATGTTTCTTAACCAATACTTTGACGTGAATGTAAATGCCATCCCCACAATCAGCATAAACACGCACGCGGTGGTTCCGCCGAATATCCCGTTAACGATTGAGACGAGTATAATCGGCACAAACATGGTAACCATTGAGAGAACCATCGTAGTGCCCGACTGCCCTTTCCAATTTTGCGTGCCCTTGTCGAACAGGTCGAAATGGCTTTTATTATAGACGGCATTTTGAAAACTCATAAAATAAATGGGTCCCACCACATAAAAGAAGAATGATACCAGCGATAGCAAACTCAATTTTCCATGCCACACAGGTATCAGCAGTAAAAGTGTAACCAACAGTGAATAAACGGAATACAACAGATATTTGCTTCTGAGCAGTTCATACATGGATATTTTGCGCGACATTAAACCATCGAAGAAAGACGATTCCGCCGTGAAGATAAATTGCCCCATCGTTATTCCAAATATGCCAATCGTCATGATTCCAAAGAAATACGTATTGTAATTTCCAAGACCTGTCCGCATTGCATGGAACATATCTATGTAGAGTATTGCAAAAAAGTACACAACGAAAAAAATGCCGGCAAATGCTTGTTGTTTTAAGCGTTTGGAGCGCAGTATCATCTTGATTTCCAAATTCATAAAATCCCCAATCGCACCGAAGCGGTCTAAGAACGCCACACTTGAAAAGGATGATGCTTTGTCAATTTTTTCGCCCTTGAAAAACAATTTGCCCTCATGCCAATGCGCGCGATGGTACAAATGATATTCGCCGGTCGTTTGGTCAAGTGATACTTCCGGCAGTTGTAATAGTGATAACTGCAAGTCTGTTTTTCATGTTTCGTCCGGAAGAAACAACGACTTTGTTTTACCTCAATTTAGGGTACACAATTTTTCTTGAAGCAATCTTTTTCGGCTATATCAATCTGATGTATAGTAAGATAAAGAGTTTTTCCACACCGTTTTATGCCGTTTTCGGAATATATGCCATGTATTACGTCATTGTTGGTTGTGGGTGGATGCTGGTCTACTCTTTGGGGTTGTCGGGTATTGTTGCAATGAAAACGTATATTGCAGGGCTTATGGTGCTCACGTTGTTTTGGATAATCATATCCGTGCTCACGGCGCAAACCGACAGCAATTACAAAGAAACAATCGATCAATTGAATGACCAACGCCACACATTAGATTTTTATGCACAAAAGATAAGCAAATATGCTTCCCGTTATGAAAAACTTTGTGCAGAAAAAGGCATATCCTACCGGACAGAGTCAAACAATCGCACAATGCTTGACAAATTAAAAAGCAAAATCAGTTTTCTCACACCAAATATATTTACGAGTGAAGCGGCGTGTGCTCAGTTAAATGCCATTTTTGATGAATGCGAGGCACTTATAGAGGAAACAGAAGCGGCAAGCGGAGATAAACTAATGGAGTTAGAGAGAACAATGCAACGCTTTGTAAACAATTCGATTGAAGAATTGGATATGTTGAAGAATATGACACGGAAATAATTAAAAACGATTAAAAAATAAAAAATATGTCGCAACAAATAATTGATTTAGCTTGCCCCAGCTGTGGCGCACAAGTTTCAACAAGCCGGAAGCAGTGTGAATACTGCAAAAATCCGATTGTTATATCATCATTTAACAGCGTTTTCAGTATGCCGCTACTCGAAGTAAACAAATACGCGGGTGCCTACCGAAAGGCATTGGCTGACAACCCCGATAATCAGGAATTGAATACATCCATCGCGATGTGCTACCTGAAATTGAAATTATACGATAAGGCAATTCCTGCGTTTGAGAGAGCCATTGAAGATAATTTCGATAATTCGGAAACATTCTTTTATGCCGCAGTCAGTCTTTTGCGAGGGCAAAAAGCATTTGTAGCGCAGCGTGCGGATATAGACAAAATAGTAGAGTATCTGAATGCCGCCTTGATGATAGAGCCAAAGGGTATTTACTACTATTTCCTATCCTACATAAAATGCGATTATTTCAGCCGCAAATACCTTAACACAACGCCAACGTGTGAGGAAGTATTGCAGACCGCCAAAGATGCCGGTGTGTCGCAGAATGATGTCCAAGACCTTTTTTCGATATTGGGAGTTGAAATACCGGAAAAAATACTTTTTTAGACGAGAAAGCAGTCATTTCCTGCATTTCAGAATTGCCTCTGCCAGCATCAAATCTTCCGGAGTTGTTATCTTGATATTCTCTTTGCTGCCTGCCACGATGTGCGGGTTGCATTCCAATTTGACCGTAACCACCGACACATCATCGGTATAATGAGGCGAATCCGGCGCATCGGTGTATGCCTCCAGCAACACCGGCGCGTGAAATACCTGCGGGGTTTGCACCAGCCGAAATTGCTCCCGCTCCACATCCCGCACATTCCCCTCCAAAGTAATTTTTCGCAACGTATCCACCACATTCACAGCAGGATATGCCGCATCGTGCGTGGCAGCAGCCTCAAAAACAGACGCAATAATATCAGTGCTAACCAGCGGACGAGCACCATCGTGAACAGCCACCAAAACATCCGACAGCAACGGCGGTGGAGCCTGCCGAAGCACCTCCTCCAACCCATGTCTCACCGACATAAAACGAGACTCACCCCCGGCAACCAACGTCAAAGGAATGGAAAACTGATGCTCCACACACAACTCCTCCCAATACCCCAACTGCGAAGCAGGCAACACCAAAATAAGTTTCATATCCGCATCATAGCGATGAAAAACCTCAATCGTGTGCATCAAAACGGGTCGCCCGGCAAGCAACAAAAACTGCTTGGGAACATCCGCCCCCATCCGCACCCCACTACCCCCAGCCACAATAATAGCCACCTTCTGAAAATGACCAACCAATAACTGCTCACCGGTAACTGGTAACTGCTCACTGGTAACTGCTAACTGATTCATGACAGCCCTTCCAAAATCTTTTTCGTTTCCTCGCTCACGACAAAAAGTTTGTCTTTGCACACTTTCAGTAGCGCGGTGGCTTCTTTCAGCACCGTGCTCAACTCGTCCACATCCAATTTATTTTCTTCAATCAGCCGTTGAATGTCCTGCAAACGTTTGAATGCGTCTTTATACGCCATTTTTTCAAGTTCCATATCTTCTTGTTTCTTTTTTTTTGACGGGCAAAATTACATAAAAATTCCGAGATTGCCAATTCAAAAATTAGCCGTATCTTTGCGAAAAATTTAATAAAAAAAATATATGGCAGCAATGACAATAAAAGAAAAACTCGCCATCGGGATGAAATGTTTTGCATTGGAAGATGCCGGACATCCGGAAGAAGCGACTCGATTGTGGAAAGAAAACATCCCCTTGTCACCCCACATGGCGAAATGGTGCAAAGAGATGTTGGGCGTAGAAACCTTGCTACAAATGGGTTTTAACCTTTCAGAAGCGGAGACGGAATATGGAGAAGATTGGCTTAGGAACTAGAATATCTCTTAGTGTGGAAAAAATCGCAATCGGACGCATTGGGCTTGACACCGATGGAGGCGAAGTTGACGGGCATGTTTTTTTCAAAAGAGGTTTGTTGGAGGCATTGGCTGTTTTTAGGGAGGTGCATGCCAGCGTTGGCAATGATGTTGAGTCTGTACTACTTGCGGAACATGCCTATCTCACCGAAGAACTGCGGTATTGCAATTCTACCGAAAAGGACGTAATTAGCAGTATGACGGCGGGTATTGAGGCTTTTAATGATGCTCTCCGTGCTTATGAGGTGGTACAAGATGCCGTAATTTATAAAGGGGTTGAAAAATCCTATCCTCGCAATCCAAAATATCGCCACAAGGGAATGCCCAAAGATGCGTTTCACATAGCCTGCCTTGCTGCCACTGCCCGCCTGCGCAACTCCCTCAAGACTCCCGGCATCAACGGTATTGAGCGAGATGTCTATGTCCAACGTGCAAAAGATATGGTTGCCATGCAGGATGTTTATTGGGAATTGCAGCAGATTGCGTTGGGGTGAGATAACTCTATGTACATGGTTTTATGGCTAAAAAAGATTTAGCCGCGTACATCGGGACATCGCCAATCCAAAAATTAGCGGTATCTTTGCGAAAAATTTAAATAAAAAAATGTATGAAAACAATGACATTAAAAGAAAAACTCGCCATCGGGATGAGAAGTTTTGAATTGGAAGATGCAGGGCATCCGGAGGAAGCAAAGCGGGTTTGGAAACAAATCCCGTTAGCCCCTTATTTGGCAAAATGGTGGAAGGAGATGATGGGCGTAGAAGCTTTGTTGCAACAGGGGTATAACCTTTCAGAAGCGGAAGCGGAATATGGAAAAGATTGGCTTAGTAGATAGGATAGCCCAGATTGTGGACAAAATCGCAATCGGACGCATTGGGCTTGACACCCGGCAAAAAATATTTGGTAAGTTCAATTAGTAACTGCGAAAAATCGCTATTACGAGCAACCTAGATTTTGCTCGTAAATAAAGAGGTCGCGAACAGAACTTCTAAGAACGACAAAAGTAAAAAAACAGAGAGAAAAGTTCTCCCTGTTCGATTAATTTATTTACTTTTGTTGTATGAAATACAAACAACTAATCAAGGAGCAAAGGTACGAAATTTTTGCATTACTGCAAACAGGTACCCCGAAAGAGAAGATTGCAGAGATTGTAAATGTCTCTGCCAGTACAGTTTACAGGGAGATTGAGCGCAATAAAGGCACGCGCAAGTATACCCCTATCCATGCCCAAATGTTGGCTGATGAACGCAAAGAACGCTACACCCGCAAGCGAACGTTTTCGGCGGCGGTCGAGCGGCAAGTAAAAAAAAGGCTCGAAGAAGACCAATGGTCGCCCGAACAAATTGTCGGCTATTGCAAATTAAAAGCGATTCCAATGGTTTCTCACGAACGCATTTATCAACATGTTCGTGCCGACAAAGCCGCTGGAGGCACTCTTTGGACACATTTGCGCCACAGAGGAAAACATCGCAAGCGACCCGTTGGTGGTGGAAAAAAGGTGGTTATCAAAAATAAAATTTCCATCGATGAACGTCCGGATGTCATCAATCTCCGCAAACGTTTGGGCGACTGGGAAATAGATACGATTATCGGAAAAGACGGCAAAGGGGCTATCCTTACCCTCACCGAAAGGCTCACAAGCTTCTTGATGATGGAAAAATTGCCCGAAGGAAAAGCTGCTCTCCCGTTGGCAAAAGTTGTCCACAAACTGCTGGTGGCTTACAAAAAAAACACCCACTCCATCACCGCCGACAATGGGACAGAGTTCGCAGAACACGAATATATCGCTAAAAAACTCGATCTGGACTTCTTTTTTGCACACCCATACTCCTCGTGGGAGCGAGGTCTGAATGAAAATACTAACGGATTAATTCGACAATATATTCCTAAAGGAACTGATTTTGATGACTACTCTCATGATTATATTAAACTGATACAGAGCAAGATAAATAGCCGACCCAGAGAAAAACTCGGCTTTAAATCTCCAACTGAAGTTTTTTATCTATCTTTGTAGAAATTTTGTCGCACTTAGAAGTTGAATCTGCGTTTTCAAAAAAATGGCAAAAAATTTGGTAGTTACAAAAATTTGTCGTACCTTTGCGGTACTTTTAAAAGTCCCTCCATTCTTTAGCGAATGGATCCAAGCCACTTTTTAGTGGCTTTTTTTTAGTTGAATAATGTGTTTTTAACTATAAGGTGTTATGAGTGAACGAGTTACGTTTTATGTAGATGGATTCAATTTCTATTACGGATTGAGAAACCAAAAGAGAGCCGATGAGACATGGCGAAGTGCTTATTGGATAGACGTTTGCAAACTGTTTAGCCAATTTTTGGGTGAAGACCAAACCCTTGAAAAAGTCATTTACTTTACGGCAGTGTCGTTAAGTATTGACAAAAAACGTAGACAGGGAGCATTTTTGAATGCCAATGAATTGCTGAATGAAAAGCGATTTGAGTTGGTGTTAGGTAAATATTTGAAAAAGAGCATCAAATGCCCCCAATGCAAGTATTCTATACTCCGCCCTGAGGAAAAGAAAACGGATGTGAATATTGCAATTCGCATGATTGGCGATTGTGTACAAGACAAAACCGATGTTTTGGTACTTGTAAGCGGGGATAGCGATTTGTTACCGCCTATTGAATTTATTCAGAAAAACTATCCCGACAAAAAAATAAGAGTTTATTTTCCGCCCACCATTATCAGTGTGGAATTGCGAAAAAATATGAATACGCGCAAAGGCAAGGTGGTATTTTTGGAAAACAATAAGCCCAAATTTGTAAACAGCATCATGCCGGATTGCGTGACTAATGGCGAAAAAACATATTCGATACCACCAAAATGGAAAAATAGTTAAATTTCGATAACCCCGTACAAGTTTCTAATCAGGGCTCCAATGTATCAATGCGCGAAGATATGAAAATTATCATTACCTTTGCTCTCAATTTTAGAACAATTCAGATGAATATTGAACAACTTTACAGGATTTTTCGGCAGCACCCCGTGATTTCGACCGACAGTCGCACTTGCCCGAGGGGTGCCATCTTTTTTGCCCTCAAAGGCGATAAGTTTGACGGCAACGACTTTGTGCGGAAGGTGCTTAGGGCAGGGGCGGCGTGTGCAGTGGCAGACCGCATTGACGAGGGTGCATTTTGCCCACCCAATATTATCAAGGTGGACAATGCGCTGAAAACTTTGCAGCAATTAGCAGGCTACCACCGCAAACAGATGTCGGCTACCGTCATCGCCATCACCGGCACAAACGGCAAGACAACGACTAAAGAACTCATTGCTGCCGCACTAAGCACCAAGTACACAACCCTTTACACGAAAGGAAATCTGAACAACCACATCGGAGTGCCGCTGACATTGCTGCGACTGACCCCCAGAGACCGATTCGCCGTGATTGAGATGGGTGCCAACCATCCGGGGGAAATTCGCGACTTGTGTGCCATTGCTGCCCCCGACTGCGGACTGATTACGAATGTGGGCAAGGCGCATTTGGAAGGTTTTGGCTCGTTTGAGGGTGTTATTCGCACGAAAACGGAACTTTACAGTTACCTGAAAAGCAAAAAAGCAACCGTTTTTGCCAATATTGACAACCACACGTTACAGGGGTATCACAAAAATATGTCTGCCATATATTATGGTACTGCTCCCGAAGCGTACATCCACGGGCGTGTTACGGATGTAAATCCGACTTTGCAGTTTGAGTGGCAGCACGGCGAAGTTGCCCATATTTGCCAAACGCAATTAGCCGGTGCCTACAATTTGGAAAATGTGCTGGCTGCGATTTGCGTGGCAAGCCGCTTTGATGTGCCGGATGATGCCATTAACGCCGCCATAGCCGCCTACAAGCCCACTAATAATCGGTCGCAAATAGTGAAAACGAAAACCAACACCGTGATTGTGGATGCCTACAACGCCAATCCGAGCAGTATGCTGGCAGCGTTGGAAAATTTCAAACTTGCCGAAGGTGCAAAAAAAGTGGTGATTTTGGGCGAGATGAAAGAGTTGGGTGCGTACAGCCACGAGGAGCATCAAAAAATTGTTGATTGGCTACGGGATTCGGGCATGGCAGTGTTGCTGGTGGGTAAAGATTTCGCGGAATGTGCGGCATTAAACCCTGATTGGCAAGTGTTTGACACCACCGCCGATTTGCTGTCCTGTGTGCAGCAAAACCCCATCAGCGATTGCGCTGTGTTGGTCAAAGGCTCACATGCCAATGGTTTGGAGGCAGTTGTCCCCTGCTTGTAAAAAGCAAGAAACCTCAAAAAAAAGGAAAATTTTAAAATTTTTGCGCGATACTTTGGTTTGTATTAGAAAAATGCCTACCTTTGCGCAAAAATTTGAGTGGTTTGGCTAAGTTTAGTGCATATAAAATAGACCTGATTAGGGCAAGGCAGGAGGTTCAAACGTTTGAATATCTGCTTGACAGTCAGTTTTTTGCAGACATCGAATCGGACGATGTGCAAAAGGGGAAAGTCAAGGTTTCGCTCACGGTGACGGATGTGAGAGGAACATTTGTATTCGATTTTAAGTTGAGCGGCAATGTGGTGATAGCGTGTGACCGCTGTTTGGACGAGATGAACTTCCCGATTGAGACAACCGCAAAATTAGTTGTGAAATTGGGTACAGAATATGCAGAAGGGGCTGATGACGTGATAACAATCCCTGAAAAAGAGGGATTTATCAATATAGCATGGTTTTTATACGAATTTGTGGCATTAGAAATTCCCCTCAAACACGTACACGCAAAGGGACAATGCAATCGCGACATGGAGGAGTATTTGAAAAAGCACGTTGTAACAAGCGGAGACGATGATGAAGAAGATATTATCGACAAGGAAGAATCGGATAACTGGTAACTGGTAACTGGTAACTGGTAACTGGTAACTGAAAATTGAAAATATAAACATTTAAATAAAAATAAAAGAAAATGGCACATCCCAAACGAAGAGTAGGTAAAACAAGAAGGGACAAACGACGGACACACGACAACGCTGTGTTGCCGCAAATCGCGCTGGACCAAACGACCGGCGAATATCATTTGTACCATCGCGCGCATTGGCATGAGGGCAAATTGTTTTACAAGGGCAAAGTAATTATCGACAAAGCAGCAGTCAATGAATAAGATTCGTGCAGTTATCACAGGGATAGGGGGGGCTGTTCCTCAATATCGTTTGACCAATGACGAGTTGTCGACTATGGTTGAAACGTCTGACGAATGGATTCTCAAGCGCATAGGCATTAAAGAGCGGCGTATTTTGAAGCCGGAAGAGGCTCGCGGCATTTCGTATCTGGGGGTCAAAGCCATTGAAGATTTGCAGCAAAAACGCCCTTTTGACCCTGCGGAAATAGGGGCTGTGGTGTTTGCAACTTCTACGCCGGATTACATTTTACCCAATTCTGCCGCCCTTGTAGCGGCGCAAACGGGGATGACCAATGCGTTTTGCTTCGATTTGGAAGCGGCTTGCAGTGGGTTTATCTATGGGCTGGAGGTAGCTGACGGCTTGATTGCCACCGGAAGATATAAGAAAATCATGGTCATTTCCGGCGATGTGTTGTCCGTGGTCACCGACTACACCGACCGCAACACTTGCCCGATTTTTGCAGATGGTTGCGGTTGCGCCTTAGTGGAAGCCACAGAGGAAGATTTGGGCGTCATCGACTCCATTCACCAGTCCGACGGCAGTTCGCCCGAGAGCCTGCACATGTATGGCGGCGGCTCGGCAAACCCCAGCACGCACGAAACGCTCGACCAACGCCTGCACTACATCTGGCAAGACGGCAAAGTGGTGTTCAAACGCGCCGTATCCTGCATGGTCGATTCGTGCGAACAAATTGTGAAACGCAACAGCCTCACCAAAGACCAAATCGACTGGGTAGTACCCCACCAAGCCAATATGCGCATCATAGAAGCAGTAGCAAACTACCTGGAAATGCCGATGGAAAAAGTGATGGTAAACATCGAAAAATACGGCAACACCAGCGCAGGCACCATCCCGCTCTGCTTGTGGGAATGGGAATCCAAGTTGAAAAAGGGCGACAGCCTCATTTTGACCGCTTTTGGGGCAGGTTTCACGTGGGGCGCGACTTATCTCAAATGGGGATATGATTCCTAACTAAATGACTCACAAATCCGGTTTTGTAAACATCGTGGGCAATCCTAATGTGGGAAAATCCACGCTTATGAATGTGCTGGTGGGCGAGAAGGTGTCGATTATCACGGCAAAATCGCAGACCACGCGGCACCGCATCATGGGCATTGTCAATACCGACGAGATGCAGATTGTCTATTCGGATACGCCGGGCGTGTTGCAGCCCAATTACAAACTTCAAGCGAGTATGCTCAATTTTTCCGAATCGGCTCTGAGCGATGCGGATGTGCTGGTGTATGTGACCGATGTGGTGGAAAAAATCGACAAAAACGACTTTTTTCTCGACAAAGTGCAGAAAGTGGAATCGCCTGTTTTGCTAATTATCAACAAAATAGACTTGTCTAATCAAAAAGAATTGGAGCACAAAGTGGACGAATGGCACGAACTGTTGCCCGCCGCCGAGATTATCCCGCTCTCTGCCACCAACAAATTCAATATTGACTATCTGAAAAAGCGTATCAAGGAGCAAATCCCCGAATCGCCGCCTTATTTTGAAAAAGACCAGCTGACTGACCGTCCGGCAAGGTTTTTCGTCACAGAAATTATCCGCGAAAAAATCCTGCTTTACTACCAAAAAGAAATTCCTTATTCGGTGGAAGTGGTTGTTGAATCGTTTGAAGAGGCGGCGGACATCATTCGGATGCGTGCCCTCATCATCGTAGAACGCGAATCGCAAAAAGGCATCATCATCGGCGACCAAGGCAAAGCCCTCAAAAAAGTGGGCTCCATGGCGCGCAAAGACATCGAAAAATTTTTCGACAAAAAAGTGTTCCTCGAAATGTT
This sequence comes from Candidatus Symbiothrix dinenymphae, assembly GCA_001417715.1. GTDB lineage: Bacteria > Bacteroidota > Bacteroidia > Bacteroidales > Azobacteroidaceae > Azobacteroides > Azobacteroides dinenymphae. The sequence goes on along the minus strand of BBRT01000096.1, from coordinate 40,136 downwards.
CGTCAAAGTCGAAAAAGACTGGCGCAACCGCGACAAATTTCTCAAATCGTTTGGCTATCAGTTGGATTAAATGCCATTTGGGATGCCGTTGCTTGATTGTATTCGTGGATGATGTCGTCCACAATCTGCTTTGTCGGCTTAATTTCCTTGATGAGAGAGGCTATCTGCCCGATTTCGAGTTCGCCATCCACTAAATCGCCTTCAAAAATGCCCTGCTTAGCACGCCCTTTGCCCAAAATGTCGCGTAATTCATCTGCAGTCATTCCGGCATTTTCCGCAACTGCCACTTGGTCGTAAAATTCATTTTTGATGAGGCGTGTGGGGGCGAGTTTTTTCAGGCACAGCATCGTGTCGCCCTCTTGCAGGGCGATGGATTTTTCCTTGAAAGCCGCGTGTGCTGAGGATTCTTCTGCCAGCGCAAAAGCCGTGCCAATTTGCACGCCATCGGCTCCCAACGTCATTGCAGCCAACATTCCGCGCCCTGTGGCAATGCCTCCGGCTGCAATGAGCGGGATGGAAATTGCCTGCCGCACCTGTGGGATGAGCACAAAAGTGGTCGTTTCTTCGCGCCCATTGTGCCCACCGGCTTCAAAACCTTCGGCAACAACAGCATCCACACCCGCCTCTTGCGACTTCAATGCAAATTTGGAACTCGACACAACATGCGCCACCGTCATCCCATGCGATTTCAGCATCGCCGTCCACGTCTTGGGATTTCCCGCCGAAGTGAACACGATTTTTACGCCCTCTTCCACGAGAATGTCCATCACTTTGTCAATTTCGGGGTAGAGCAACGGCACATTCACGCCAAACGGCTTGTCGGTGGCGGCTTGGGCTTTGCGAATGTGTTCTCGCAACGTGTCGGGGTGCATCGACCCCGCGCCAATAAGTCCCAACCCGCCCGCATTGCTCACTGCGGCAGCCAATCGCCAGCCGCTCACCCACACCATACCGCCCGCAATGATGGGGTATTGGATTTTGAATAATTCTGTTACTTTGTTCATATTTTATGTATAATTTTTTATGCTTTTAAAAATCCATATTCATACACTTTCGGCTCAATTTTTTGTGCCAAAGCATTTAATTTTTTGCGCAAATTGCCAATCAACTCGGTATATTGCGCGTCTGTGCTGGTGTTGTTCATTTTGCCTTTGTCGTTGCGCTCTTGAAAATATTCGCGAATGTCATATAATGAGGCGTTTACGTTGTATAGCTCCTCTCTGTCATTGCGGGCTTGACCCGCAATCCCATGATAATACCTCCAAAGTTCGCGACCGGCATCAAATACGGCGGTTGCGGCTGGTGAAAATTCGCGTTTGATGCAAAATTTACCTTCATCATTTTCAAATAAATTTGTGTAGCCATTCTGTTTTATTTTTCCTGAAATAAAACTTGTCATGAAATGGCTCTCAAATTTGTAACTTGCAGCCACCTCTGCTTCAGTAAACGGAATCCAGTGATTGACACCGTCTTTGGCAGATATGCGGTTTTGTCCATGAAAAATTGTGTAAGCAAGGCAATCATTGTGAAATTCAATATCATTTTCCCATTTTTTGTTTGGATGCAAAAATTGGTCGCGGTCGTTGAGCCAAGTGGCTTCAATACAATGCCTTACTGTAAAATATATTGAGATATTAATAAGGTTTGACACATTTACATAATTTTCGTGATGCCCCCTGCCCTTGATTGTTAAAAATACAAATTTTTGGTTTTGAAAGTCATTACCAACAAACCCAAATACTGCAATTTTATTTTCTTTTGTTCCATAATACTTTTTCAACCAATCATTCAAATAAATAAGATTTCCATCTTGAAACGTTTTTTTCGCTTCATTTTGGCCGTGTTCATTCAAAATATCACACGTTACGTTTTCAATGATATTCTGTTTTTCAAAATTCCAAATCAAAAACGCTATTGGAAAATGTCCGGTTACGTTATCGAAAGTGTCGGCTTTAACAATAAAACCAGCCTCACATTCTGCCTTAAAATATTTTCGCAAAGTAGCTGATTTTGGAGAATTTATATGCTTCAACTTACTAAACATTGCAAGTTTAGAATTTGGAATTTCAAAATAAATGCGAACTAAAAACTGAATAAATAATTCGCCTGCTGCTGCCCCTAAAATTTGTTTGTATTTTGAATAAACATTTGTAACGCTAAAGTCCTTTCTATTAGTCGTGTTTTGTAAAACGGTATCGCCTTCTGCATACGGCGGATTGATATAAATCACAAGTTTTTTTCGCTTGTTCTCGTCTGATATTATATTGTAAAGTTCATCAGGCAGTTTGCCTCCTTTTGAAATCGGTAAAAATTCATCATTGAGAAAGTCGAACTGAAAAACCTGTTGTTTCCAGAGGTTCGCGCCATTGTTGATACGGTCAAATACCACATCAACATCCTGTTTATCAAGCGTTGAGGCAAAAATACGGTCTTTATTTGTCAGTCCCGCAAGCAAATTTCCGGTTCCTGCGGCACAATCCCACACATAATATTCATCCTGCCAATCCTTACCCAGCACATCAGCAAGATAGCGTTGCGAAAGTTCCACCCAAATTTGCGGCGTAAAAAAACTTCCTTTGCGCTCGCGTACATCTTGCGGCACCAGCAAATCACGCCGGTTTACAATGTAATCCCAATATTCTTCGTGCGGTGGGCGTTCGTATCGCGCCCAAAACTGATTATGCGCCTTTTGGTTGTCGGAAAAATCGGCACGACTGCTTGTAAACAACCCTGTTTCATTTATTTTTCGGTCAATTTCATAAAAATTTGAATGTAAAAGCACGAAAAGATTATCTTTAATGCTCGCATTTTCAGAGGATAATAAATCGGCAAGATAAAAATCGCCATCAATAATACCTGCTTTTTTCGCCGCATCCCAATTGACAGCAATTGACGGTTTCACGCTTTGCAGCCACTTATTGTAAATGATGATAAAATTATTTTTGTCGATTTTAATTTTTGAAATATCCGATTTTCCAACAATGAAATTCTCGCGAATAAATCGCCGCAATTCCTTCTCATCGCGCTCAAAATCAAAAACATAAGTATTCCAAGGGGTGTCGTTGTTTAATATCTTGCTAATTTGTTCGTAAACCAGCCGAAACTCCTTTGTGTCAGTGTTTGATGGCGTAATTTTCCAGTTGAAATCATTTTGATAAAAAATGTGCTGAATTTCGGAATAGGGCACGAAGGCGATTTTTTCGTTGTCGTAGCAGCCGAGAAAGGGAGGCGGCATAATCTCATCGAAAGTACGTGCCTTGCCGATTGTGAGCACAAGTTGCGTGAGCATTGCCACTATGTCAGTGGATTTTTGCTTTGCCTCAGCCCAAAGTAAATATTCGGCATTGAAACCTGTTAAGTCTTCAAGACTTAACAGGTTTGAACTTTTACGCTTCATTTTAACCGCAAAATCAATCTTGCCCAAAATCTTTGTGCAATCAAACTTGTCAAAATAGGTTTGCGCTACTTTGTTTTTTATTTCTTCTTCGAGAATATTGGAGTATTTCATATTAACTTTTAAGTTATGCAGCCTTTATTTGCTCTGCAAACTTTGCAATCACTGCGACAAACTCCTCAGGCAGCTTTTTCAAAACCTCTTCTGCAATCTCTTCCGGCACTCCGCCATAAAAAGCCTCTGCTATTGAGCCTGTCATGGCTGCAATGGTGTCGCTGTCGCCGCCCAAGGATACGGCATAGCGAATGGCGGTTTCAAAATCGGTGCTTTCCAGAAAAGCGATAATTGCCTCAGGGACAGAGCCTTGACTACTTGAGTCGAAACGGTAGTTGGGGCGTATCTCGTCGCACGTCCGATTCAAATTATACTTGAAAGTTGTGGCGATATACTGTTTGATTTCTTCTTTGGATTTGCCCGTTCTTGCCAGGAAGACGGCGGCGGCAATGGCTTGTGCGCCTTTGATGCCCTCCGGATGGTTGTGGGTGACCTCTGCACTGCGTTTGGCTTCGGACAACGTGTCTTCCAATGTCGCGCAGAACCAGCCGACCGGACTGACCCGCATCCCTGAGCCGTTGCCAAAACTATTGTACGGCTTGGGATTGTCTTCATTCATCCATTGGCGGCGAAACATTCCGCCAAAACCACTCTTAGGGTACTTGCGAGCATATTTTTGATACACATAAGTGTAATCCCGCTTTTCGGACAAAAGGCACTCCATCGTTGCCACACTCAAAACGGTGTCGTCTGTGAAACGGCAGGCATCTGAAAATAATGGAAAATCCGTCCGTTTGGTGTTGGTGCGCTCATAAACCGAACCGATTATATCTCCTGTGATAGCGCCAAGTATTTTTTTCATATTATCATTTTTTTTTAATTTGTGCAAAGGTACGAAATAATTCAATTATATCACTTCAAGCATCGCAAATTTCAAAAACAACTGCTTGCGCCCATGCTCGTCAAATTTTATAACAGCCTTGGGATTACTGCCATCATCATCGCTCAGCAATTCCACGATAGTGCCCTTGCCGAAGCGTTTGTGGTAGATTCTAAGCCCGATTTTGAGATTGCCGATGCTTTGGTGCGAGATGGTGGACGTGGTTGGAGTTAAGGGTGTCAGCCCGCGCTTGACATGGGGTTCCCTTTCAGTATGGCTCTTATTGTCAGGGGGTTGCGGGTCAAGCCCGCAATGACGATCTTTGCGCTGATAATTGGTAACTGGTAACCGGTAACTGCCACTCGGTAGCTGCAAATAGCAGGGGTCGATGTCGTTGATGAAGCGGCTGGGGCGGCAGTCGGTGGGGGTGCCGTTGAGGAAGCGGTTTTTGGCGAAGCTCAGGGTCAGGTTTTCTTCGGCGCGGGTTACGGCTACGTAAAACAGGCGGCGTTCCTCTTCCAATTCGCGCGGGTTGTCGTAGATGCGTCCCGATGGGAAGAGGTTTTCTTCCAAGCCCACGACGAACACGTTTTTGAACTCCAAACCCTTCGCAGAATGCACTGTGGTCATCACAACGTGGTTTATATCGGCTTCCGTTTCTTTGTCCTGGTCGGTCAAGAGCGACACTTCGGCTAAGAAATCCTGCAATTTCACGGCTTCGTTGCCCTCTGCCATGCGTTGGCTGACGAATGAGTAAAGGCTGTTGCTTAACTCATTCATATTCTGCACTTTACTTAGTCCTTCGGGCGATTTGTCTTCACTTAAATCGGCAATCAAGCCCGTGTTGCGGATGAGTTCGGTGCTTAGTTCGTAGGCATTCTTCGCTTCGTTGTCCTTCCGAAAACCCTCAATCAGTGCCTTGAAATCGGCTAATTTCTTGGCGGTGCCCTGGTTGATGTCCACTTGGTGATGCGCAGGGTCGGATAAAACCTCCCACGGACTGATGCCCTGCGCGTTGGCGGCGGCGATGATTTTATTCACGGTGGTGTCGCCAATGCCGCGCGTGGGGTAGTTGATGATGCGCCGGAGTGCCTGCTCGTCCTGCGGATTGGCAATCAGCCGCATATAGGCAATCACGTCCTTGACTTCCTTGCGCTGGTAAAACGACAGCCCGCCATAGACCCTGTAGGGGATGTTCAGCTTGCGTAGCGACTCCTCAAAAATGCGGCTCTGGGCATTGGTGCGATACAAAATGGCGAAGTCTTTGAACGCATAATTTTTGCGCATCTGCATCTGTTTAATCTGACCGGCAATGTTGTAGCCCTCCTCATGGTCGTTGAACGCACTGAGGACGGCGATTTTTTCGCCCACCGCTTTTTCGGAAAAAACCGTCTTGGCAATCTGCTCTTGGTTCTTCTTAATCAGCGAGTTAGCGGCATTGACAATGTTTTGCGTCGAGCGATAATTTTGCTCCAATTTGAACAGTTTGCATTCGGAAAAAGTTGCTTGAAAATTCAGGATGTTGCCAATCGTGGCTCCGCGAAACGAATAAATGCTCTGTGCATCGTCGCCCACCACGCATATATGGTGGTGAACAGCAGCCAGTTGCAGGATAATCTCGTGCTGCACAGGGTTGGTGTCCTGATATTCATCGACCAAAATAAAATGAAACTGATTTTGATAGCGCGCCAAAATTTCGGGATTCTCTTTAAACATGGTGTAGGTGTGGAGCAGCAGGTCATCGAAATCCAGCGCATTAGCCGTCCGGCAGCGGTTCCAGTAAGTCTGATAAATCTCGGCGGTGGCAGGGCGTTTCACATAATTGTCATGTTCGATTAACTCTCTGCTGCAGGCATATTTTTCGGGCGTAATCAGCGCGTTTTTGGCTCTGGAAATCTGCGCCTGAATAGCTGTTGCCTTATAAATCTTGTCGTCCAACGCCATTTCTTTGATGATGGCGCGAATGAGATTGCCCGAATCCTGCGCATCATAGATGGAAAAATCCGAACGAAAGCCAATCGCCTCCGCATGGCGGCGAAGGATGCTCGAAAACACCGAGTGGAACGTCCCCATCCAAATCCGCCGCGCCGTGTCCTCGCCCACAATCTGCCCGATGCGCGACTTCATCTCCCGCGCCGCCTTGTTAGTAAACGTCAGTGCCAGAAGGTTATACGGCGAAATGCCCTGCTGCAAAAGATACGCCAATTTGTAAGTGATGACGCGCGTTTTGCCCGAGCCGGCGCCCGCAATCACGAGCAACGGACCATCGTTGTAGAGCACGGCGGCGCGCTGCCCTTCGTTTAAATCGTTTAGAAATTCGTTCATTTGTATTGTTGAAAAGTGTGCAAAGGTAGCATTTTTTTTGAAAAAAATTGCCCGAACCGTCATTGCGGGTCAAGCCCGCAATGACGATAATAACGAATTTAACAAACATTAACATCTCGAAGTGTTAAAATTTAAAAAATCCATTGTCATTTCAAAAACATTCTCTACCTTTGCCGCTGAGTTGTCGTAGTGGCAATTCACAAAAAAAAATTTTATTAAACATTTTTAAAATTAAGATTTATGAAAGAAAAATGCAATTACAGGAAGTTTGCAAACTTTGCAAACACTACGCCACCACATGGCGTTCTCTTGGGGGGGGGGGGGCACGAAGCCTTCGAGCCTCAAGACGAAAAGTTTCATTATTCCTTAGTGGAATTTTCGTATCGGTGCTTTTCGCTCTTAGCTACGGTTGCAAAGAGGAAACGTACGAGTTTACGCAGAGTCAGGTGGGAGGTGACCCTCACAATCCGGCTTTGCCTGTGACTGTTACCGGATTCACACCCGACTCGGGCAGAATTCGGGAAAAGGTGCTCATTTACGGGTCTAATTTCGGAACTGATGCATCGCAAGTAGAGGTACTGTTTAACGATGGCGTTGCCGATAGAAAGGCTAACGTAATTAGTGCAAGCGGTACAACCATTTATTGCCTTGCACCAAAGCAGAGTTCGGGAAGCAACCAAATTAAGGTAAGCGTAGCCGGTGGCTCGGCAGCGACTGCTTCCAAGACATTTGGCTATACAGCGAGGGAAACCGTTTCATGGTTTGCAGGGGCAGGAAACTCAAATGGAAACTATGGTCAAAATGATGCTCGTGGTGCTTTGGATGGACCCTTGGCGACTGCTACCTTCTTTAAACCACAGGGGATTGTTGCCCTTGGCGGTGGACAGGTAATGACTTTTGGCTTTCATCAAGGTATTGCCGCAAGAACGCGCTTTATATCGGAACCTGACAATCAGGTTATCACCTTACAGCAGAATGCTTATATGGGTAAACCGGCTGTAAACGAGGAGAGAACCATCGTATATAATACGTTTCTGAACCCTCCATATACGGTGTACCAATATAGTAAGACAAGCGGGTGGGCGCCGCAGGGTATCGGCGAAATTAAAATGACAACACCTGAAACAGTACCATACGACAAGATACGCACGCTTGTCATGCAGGATAAAGCCCATGACCCCAATCAGGAATGGCTGTATTTCTGTCATAGAGAGAAAATATTCGCCCGTTACAACGTGAATACGGATGTAACAGAGGAGATAAGCACAAGCATCGCAGGTTTGCCGACTTCCGGTTGGGCCCCCTACATGGTGTATGACCGGTTTAAAGACTGTTTTTACGCTTCCTATTTTCAATCGTACAGCATTTATAAAATCACCAAAACCGGAGCCAACTGGGGCGACGGAGTAGAGGCGGTACGCTACGCCGGAGATCCGTTGAGCTCCCACGTTATTGACGGGGCTTTAGCAGACGCCCGTTTCTTTCAACCGATGGGTATGTGTATGGACGACGAAGGCAATCTCTACATTTGCGAACAAAACTCCACTGATGGGGGAGTTAACAACGTAGCAAATGAGGGCGATGTGATTCGGAAAATATCGGGCATTGACGGGTATGTAAGCACCGTTGCCGGAATGCTCGGCGTGGAAGGTCCGCCTCCAAGAGTAAAAGGAGAACCACTTAAGTCGGTTTTGCTCGACCCTTCGGATATTTCGTATGACGGGGAAGGTAATTTTTACATCGCCGAATGGTGGGAATCTCAAATCTGTAAATATAGTGTTGAATAAATTTTAAACATAAAAATACATAAAATATGAAACATATAGCATTAATAGTGTTGACACTCGCTTTGTCGCTCTCGGCATTTGCACAGAGTGGAACGGTTAAAGTAGCAGGTGTCGTAATGGATGAACAGGGGGCAACACTGCCCGGTGTGGCGGTCGCGGTAAAAGAAACAACCACAGGCACCACTACGGATGTCGATGGCAGATTCAAGTTGGACAACATCCCTTCAGGCTCTGTGGTGAGCTATTCCTTTCTTGGATATAAAACGGTAGAAATCACTTATACTTCCAACAAGGAAAGGGAAAGAATAGGTCTGACGCCCGATGTGAGCGAACTGGAGGAGGTGGTAGTATCGGGGCGCGGTGCTCAGCGCAAGATATCGGTGGTAGGTGCTGTCACCAGCATTGAAGCCAAGGATTTGCAAGTGCCTGCTACTTCGGTGAGCAATATGCTGGGCGGTCGTGTGCCGGGCATTATTGCTGTCACACGTAGCGGCGAGCCCGGCAATGATTTCTCCGAATTTTGGATACGGGGTATCGCTACTTTCGGTGCCAGTCAATCGGCGCTGATACTCATTGACGGGGTTGAAGGCAATCTGAATGACCTGGACCCTGCCGATATTGAAAGTTTCTCCATCTTAAAGGATGCTTCCTCCACCGCGGTGTATGGCACGCGCGGAGCCAATGGCGTGGTGGTGGTAACCACCAAACGAGGAAAATCCGGTAAGATGCGTATCAATTTCAAGACGAATGCCACGTATTCCTATTCTCCGCGTATGCCGGAATATGTAAATGCCTCTCAATATGCCGGTTTGGCAAATGAAGCAAGGATGGTAAGAGGCAATTCTGCTGTATATACTCCCCTCGAAATGGATATGTACCGGACGGGAATAGACCCTGATTTGTATCCCAATGTCAATTGGCGAGATGTGATTCTCAAAGACCATGCGTGGAACAATCAGCACCACCTGAGTATTGCAGGCGGCGGTGAAAACGCCCGTTACTATGTGAGCCTTGGTGTGCTTAACAACGAAGCGCTGTTTAAGCAGGACGCCAACTCGCCATACAAAGCCAATGTGGACTATCACAAATACAATTTTCGGGCTAATGTGGACGCCAATATAACGAAATCGACCGTGCTTTCGATGAATCTGGAGACCGTGTTCGTCAGCCAAAATGCTCCGGGATTTGGAGATGATAACAATGCCTTGTGGGCGGCGCAGGCAAATCTGCCTCCAACCATTGTTCCTGTGCGCTATTCCAACAGTCAACTGCCTTCTTTTGGTCTTAATGGTGACCAGATGTCGCCATACATACAGTTGAACTACACGGGATACAAAGCCATTGAGCGATACAGTGCCAAATCAAATCTTGCCTTGAAGCAGGACTTGGGTATGTTTGTGGAGGGATTGTCCATACAGGGACTGTTCTCTCTGACCACCAACGGCAACCACATTATCGTAAACAACATGACTCCCGAGCTGTATTTTGCCACTCCCGCTTCAGGCCGCCTCCAAGATGGCTCCCTGAACACGAGAAAAGTTGTAAATGCCATTGCGCTGACGTCAATACAAACCTCTCACTCGGACAGGCAGTATTACTTCGAAGCGCAAGCCAATTACAGTCGGGTCTTCAATGACGACCACCGCGTGACCGGTTTGTTCCATTTTTACCGGCAGGAAGGTAAAGACAGCGGATGGGGCGACACCATGTTCGATGTCATACCGAAACGCTATCAGGCGTATTCGGGAAGGGCTACCTATTCGTTCCAGGATACCTACCTGATAGAAGGAAATCTGGGATACACCGGCTCGGAGAACTTTAAGAAAGAAAGCCGTTGGGGTCTGTTCCCTTCCATCGCACTCGGTTGGATTCCCAGTCAGTACGGTTTTTTCACGAACACATTGCCCTTCTTCAATTACCTGAAATTCCGCGGGTCGTACGGACAGGTGGGTAATGATAGACTGAATGTTCGCTTTCCATACCTTACCACTGTTGCAACGGGCACAGCAGGTATATGGGGCGGACCGACACTGAAAGAAACACAAGTCGGCTCACCCAATATGCGATGGGAGACCACCACTAAACTGGACTTGGGTATTGATGGAAAACTGTTTGGCAACAGGCTTGATTTCGTGGTGGACTTTTACCAAAATAAAACCACCGGCATCTTCCAGCAACGTGAAAGTGCTCCGCTTGAATCGGGTTTGAATTTGACTCTTCCGTATGCCAACATAGGCGAAATGTCGTCGTGGGGGCTTGACGGGAACATCTCTTTCACCCAGCCTATTGCACAAGATATGAGTGTGACCGTGCGCGGTAACTATACGCTGACGCGAAACCAAGTGGATTACTGGGAACAGTCAGGTGTAAACTACCCCTATCAGGCATACTCCGGCAAACCGTACGGGATATTGAGAGGGCTGATTGCCGAAGGGTTGTTCAAAGATGAACAGGATGTTCTCTCAAGCCCCAAGCAAACCTACATGGGCAATGTGCAGCCCGGAGACATCAAATACAAAGATGTCAATGGCGACGGACAGATTGACGATGAGGATATTGTGCCGCTGTCGTTCTCCAACATCCCGCAGATACAATATGGATTGGCTTTGGAGTACCGATACAAAGGCTTCAGTATAAGCGGGCTGTTTGAAGGCGTGAACGGTGTCGAATATTTTATGGGAGGCTCCGGTTATTATCCCTTTGCAGGAGCCGAAACCGGCAACGTGCTGGCGATAGTGGCTGACCAGGGCAATCGCTGGACGCCGGCTTCCTATTCGGGCGACCCTTCGACGGAAAATCCCAATGCCCGTTTTCCCCGCCTGACTTACGGACCCAACCTCAACAACAATCGTGCATCAACGTTCTGGCTGGCTGACGGGTCTTATGTACGCCTGAAAAATGTGGAATTGGCGTACTCCATTCCAAAAAAATGGCTGTCAAAAGCTGTGATTTTCGAAACGGCCACCTTCAGTTTGTTGGGCGAAAACCTCTACGTGTGGGATAGTGTGAAATTGTGGGACCCGGCACAGGCTTCAGACAATGGGGCTGTGTATCCCCTGCAACGCAAATTTACCATTCAGTTAGTGGCAACATTTTAAATAGATAACATAATAAAAAATAAAGATTTATGAAAACAGTTATAAAAGAGATATTATTAAAGATGCGAGTGCTGAGTGTTTGCCTATCAGGCATACTCCTGTACTCATGTAATGACTTTCTGGATGTGGACGACTACTTCAAAAATACGCAGCAGTTGGATTCCATATTCACCAGAAGAGACAAGGTGGACCAGTACCTGAAAGAAGCGGCCAGTTATTTGCCGAACGAAGGGAATTTATGGACGAAGAGTGATGGCATTTATAATATCGTTGTTTTGCCTTTCCAGGGCGCATCGGATGAGAACTTCATCTCGTTCATCACCGACGCCCGTCATTCCTCCAACTTGATTTTGGAAGACGAACTCACGCCGACCACGATAATCACTCAGGATGGGGATCCGCGGGGGCATCCGTACGAGAATTATTCCAAGTGCTATATCGGGATACGAAAAGCAAGTACTATTCTGCAACGCATCCACGAGGTGACGGATATGTCCGACATCGACAGGCGGGATTTCATAGGAAGATGTCATTTCCTGAGGGGATATTATTACTATCTACTCCTGTTGCAGTATGGTCCGGTGCCTGTCTTGCCCGAAGAAGGATTTGCCGTGGACGCCGCGCCGGAGGTATTGTCCGTTGAACGCTCCACTTACGATGACTGTGTGGAGCAAATTTGTAAAGATATGGAACAAGCGGCCACATTCCTTCCGTCACGCGCAAACCGCTCGTCGTTCGAAATAACCATTCCGGCCAAAGAGGCAGCTCTGGCAGTTATTTCCCGCGTTCGTTTGTATGCAGCCAGTCCCTGGTTTAACGGCGGCAGTGGCGGATTATACAGCGACTGGACCCGCAAAAGCGATGGCGCACATTACATCAGTCAAACCGAAGACAATAAAAAATGGGGGAAAGCCGCGGTAGCAGCCAAACGCATTATGAATACGGGATTATACGCACTTCACACCGCAAAAAAAAGGCAGGATACCTACGTTTTGCCCGCAGCGGTAACAGCGGCATACGCTACCCGTCCCATTACTCAGTTCGACCCTTCTGAAATTGACACCTACCGTTCTTTTGCCGAAGTATTCAATGGAGATGTACTTCCTCAACAGAATACCGAAGCCATCTATACCAGCGGTCCGACGACGGGTGGACGCGACAGCCCTGCCGGCATGGTCATGTCTGCGGCAATGGGTGGCATGAACGGCTTGAACCTGACGCACGATGTGGCATCCGCTTTTTATATGGCTGACGGAACGCCCTTTACCATGCAATCGGATGCGGCGGACCCCATCGGAGCTGATAAAAATTTTTCAGGCTATACGTTAAAAGCCATCGCCGCTAAAATGTATGACAACCGCGAAATGCGTTTTTATGTGACCATGGGATTTCAATATTGTTATTGGCCCAACACATCAAGTACAAACACTAGCAATACTGTTAGAAATGTCACAGTAGACTATTCGATGAGCGGAAATGCGGGTCCCAATCAATTCTTCCCCATGGATTATAACCATACGGCTTACACCTGCAAAAAATACGTTCACCCCGAAGATGCGGTTACTAGCGGGATAATAAAAGCCAAATCATTCCTGGTTTTTCGCTATGCGGAAACGCTGCTGAATTATGCGGAGGCTTTGAACGAATTAGACGGCAGTTATAGCGAGGACGGCATCACCGTGACGGGAAGAGATGAAAACGAGATACTGGACGCTTTCAATCAGATACGCTATCGCTCAGGATTGCCCGGCTTAGCTGCTCTCCCGTCTCGTGACGATATGCGCGACCTTATCAAAAAAGAACGGCGCATTGAATTTGCCTGCGAAGGACACCGATACCACGACATCCGTCGTTGGGGCGAAGCCTACGCAGCTTATAACCTGCCCGTGACAGGGATGAATATTAGAGGTGCTAACCGCAATGATTTTCACACGCTAACCACCATCACCAATAAAAAAGGTCGCCGGTATTTTGATTGGAAGAATTATTTTTTGCCCCTTCCAAAAACGGCTTTGAATAATAACAGTAATTTGGTGCAAAATCCGGGATGGTAGGTTGTCTGAACCATGATTTTTACAAGATTTTCAAGATTAGCAAGATGAAAGAGAATAGATTATCATGGTAATCTTGAAAATCTTGTGAAAATCACGGTTCAAAGACAAAAAAATTAGAAATTAGAAATTAGAAATTTAAAATTAAAGATTATGAATAGTTTTAGAAAAGTTGTAGTTTTAGTGCTTTTTGTGGCGCCGGTTTTTCAGGCGTGCGAAGTGGTTGACCCGTTGGCGGGCGAGCAATATCAAAAAGATATTTACATTGTTGGCGCAAGTGAGCGGATAGCAACCTTTAATGTGCCTTTTGGCAGTCAGGAGGGAACTTTCGTTTCTATTGCGGCGAGCGGTACGAAGCGCGTTGAGCAGGATGTAGAAATTACACTCCGTCAAACCGACAGCCTTATCGGCTGGTATAATGGCAAGTATATGCTTGACGCGCTGGTGAAGTACCAAGCCTTGCCGGGTGCCATCGTGAATGTTTCCTCATGGAAGGCGACCCTTCCTGCGGGGGAAATCTACACCCGTTTTCCGTTTACAATCAATACGTCGAGCCTGCATTGCGATTCGCTGTATGCTATCGGCATGGCTATTGATGCGGTATCCAATTACCAAAAAGCCGGGAAGGGAACGGACATCATATTTGTCCTGAAATTAGTGAACGATTGGTCGGGCAATTATCAGCTTGAGGCAAGCAAAGTCAAACTTAGAAATGACGGCGGTGTGTGGGTAGAAGACGGGGTGCCTTCGGATATAAACGTCTCGCGGATATTGACGGCGACATCAGACAGTACAGTCCGTTTTTTGCATGAGGCCACGAAAGAAACACTGGCAGAATACAACACATTATGGGCTGATCAGGCGGCTTATTACGCAGCACTATCAAGCGCAGGCATCCAATTTGTCCATACCACGGGCAACAACTTTAGAGTTGAAGCTTGGGACAGTGGTGGCATGCCCATCGTTGACGGTGCGGCCGAATACGTCACAACCGGAGCTAATCCCGGGTTCAAGTTTTGGTATGACTTTGATGACGGTGTCAATCGCTTCCGCATGGAAGGGGTGTTTCGAGAGTTGAAGTAAGGAGAGCAGGATAATTGTAGAAACGCGAATAGACAGGGCATGCCCTGTCTATTTTTTTTGAGGGGGAGGTTGCCCTGGGGTCAAATGGGAAATGCGGTTGCGTCGTTTTGGAGAAAATCTTGGAGGGTGGTTTTATATTCCCATTCTTGCATGGTTTCACGTTCGTTTTTGTCGTAAATATCAACCAAAACGATAGTGTTTTCGGTGGTTTTCAGGCACAGTTCGTAAGTAATAATGCGGGCACCGCCGCTTTTTCCCTTGTTTTTCGACTGGATAGCCATACGCATTTTGCGATAGCCGCCGCCCAAATCGTCGCCTAACTTCGGATTTTCACGAAGTTCTTTTTCAAATTCTTCGTAATCGACAGTTAGAGAACGATATTTTTTATAAAGTTGCCTGAACGACCTTTTGAATTTATCGGAAGGGATAATTTCTATCGCCATTGTCAAAGGGTTTTTAGAAATTCGTCCATCGTTTGATAGCCTTTCGTGCCATTTTGACGAATGTGCTTTGCCATCGCTTCGGTTTCCCGAATGGCTTCCTTAAACTCCGCAATATGCTTTTCTCTTGCGGTTGGCTTACGAATATTGTGCTTCACTTCCGCATCAATACCCCAAGTGACCAAAAATGTTAGCAGGGCATCCATTTTCGGGCGAGAAATTCTGTTTTTTAAAATAAGTTCCGTCATAATTTTATGTTTTTGACCGTGCAAAGGTAGCATTATTTTTTGAAAGTTAGATGGTGGCGATGACCTCAATCTCCACCAGCCCATTTTTGGGCAAAGTTTTCACTGCCACTGCTGAGCGGGCGGGGAATGGTTCGCTGAAATGCTTGCCATAGACCTCGTTCATGGCGGCGAAATCGGCGATGTCTGCCAGAAAGACGGTTGTTTTCACTACATTTGCCGGCGTCAGACCTGCCTCTGCCAGCACTGCTTTGATGTTTTTGAATGCCTGCTCGGTTTGTTCGACCACGCCGCCGGGCACGAAAGAGCCGGTTGCAGGGTCAAGCCCCAACTGTCCCGAACAAAACACCAGATTGCCTGTTTTAACTGCCTGTGAGTACGGTCCGATTGCCGCCGGCGCATTTTTACTTGAAATAGCTTGCTTCATATTGTCTGTTTTTTTTCATTTTAAGGACACAAAGGTACTACTTTTTTTCATTTTTTTTTCATTTTTTGTTGCTAATAAAAAAAAATGTGTTACCTTTGCGCCGAATTAAAAGCTCAAAAAAAAATTGTATGAAAAAGTTAGTAGTATTCTCGCTTGCACTACTCGCGTTGTGTGGTTGCAATGGAAAAGAAAGTCACCCGACTGTCGCGGTACCTCATCAGGAGTTGCCTCCGCCGACGGTGAATGTTTACATCGAAAATTCAGGCAGTATGGATGGCTATGTAAGGGGGATGACCGATATGGAAAAAGCGGTCTATGGCTATTTGAGTGACATGAAACTGGCGGATGCTGTGGATACGTTGAATTTGTTCTATATCAACAGCAAAATAATTCGCTATGCTTCCAATGCTGATTTAGATGGGATTTCGAACTTTATCGAAAAACTTAATCCCGCATCTTTTGTGCTGAGAGGTGGTTATCGGGGTGTATCTGATATTTCGGATGTTATCAAAGCTGTTTTAGCAAAAACGGAACCCAATCACGTATCTATTCTTGTGACCGACGGTATTTTTTCGCCGGAAAGAGGAAAAAACGCGGATGATTATTTGGAAAAACAAGAAATAGGACTTAAAAATAGCTTCAAAGACTATCTGAAATATGTGAACGATAATGCGGCTATCGTGGTCTATCAATTAAATTCGGGATTTAAAGGCAAATATTTTTATTTTGTCAAAAATAAAAATGCCGACAATATTGCCAATATTGAGGAAGATGCTGAAGATGATGTTAATATAAAAGCAAAAGCTAAAAAGAAAAAAAGAAAATCCAAACCTAAACGCGAAAATTTGGGTAGGGAAGCCGTAATGAACTATGTGGGAGACCGTCCGTTCTATATTTGGCTGATTGGTGATGCCGATTATCTGACCGGTATTCGCACAAAAGTGCCGGAACACACCGTTAAAGGCAGCGGTGTTCTCAACATGCTTTCACTCATACCTGGCGATAGAAAGGTGTCGTACGCCATACAGGATGGCTCCGGAAGGTTTGAATGGGGCAATGAAACAACCATTCGTAACTGGAAAAAAAATAACAAGGGACGTAATTTGGATGTTTCCCAATTTTCCATCAATGTTGACTTTTCGTATCTCCTGTTGGATGACGACTATTTGACAGATGCCGGTAACTATTTGTTGAGCGATGATGATTTTCACTTGACAGTCTCCAAAGCCGCCATCGGTGGTTACTCACATGTGTTAACCGTGTCTTCGGCGCATGTAAAAAAAGGTCCGGTCTCCATTAAACTCAAAATGGCAGTGCCGGAATGGGTGGAAGAGATGACCGAAGATGAAGGTTCCAATCCCGCAGCAGGTAAAACGTATGGATTTAAATATCAAATTCAGGGCGCTTATGAGGGATTTACCTTTGGGGAGAAAGATTTTTACACAGAAATAAAAATAAACATCATTTAAATAGAGAGTAATATGACTGACGTTTTAGGAGTAATTTACAGTTTGTTGTGCCCATTGTTTGACTACAATTTGGGAGATTATTTGTGGGGCTATGATTGTGATGCGCAGGCATACATCAACGTAAATCTTTTCAACCAGATAGGTTTGATAGCTATCGGCGTTTCGCTGGTATTCGTATTGGTCTATTACTATGCCCTCCAACGTTTTAAGAGCTGGTGGACGTGGCTCATCATGCTGTTTGCCACCGGAAGTATCAATCTGCTCATTGGTTATGGTTGGACTGTTTCAAGCATCAACAGCGGCCTGATTGGAGATTGCCTGATGTATGTAAAAGACGAAGAAGGACAAGTAGTGTCGCAACTGATTCAATCATCCAACTGCTGGGCGTTTGGATGTGCCAACGCCATCATAGCAGCAGTATTTCTCATCCTGTTTACACTCTGTTTCCGATGGTGGAGCCCCACCCAATGGGAAGAAACTGAAGAGTGACTAATTAAATGAAACTGTATCACGGTAGCAGTCAGATTGTTGATAATCCCCTAATCATACCACCTAATCGAGGTTTGGATTTTGGAGGTGGGTTTTACACCACCACGAATATTGGTCAGGCACGCGATTTTGCGCGGCGTATTGTGATTCAAAGGAAAATTCAAGGGGAAAATATTGCCGGTGTTGTCAACGAATACGAATTTGATGCAGGTGATTTGCGCGCTTTGGAATTTAATGCTCCTGATGAGTCTTGGTTTAATTTTGTATTATCCAATCGAGCGAATAAAGATATTGATGCTACCGGTAGTAAATTTGATATTGTGGTTGGTCCTGTTGCTAATGATAAAGTTTACCGAGTGTTCAACAAATATTCCGAACGCGAAATCACGCGAGAAGAGGCTTTAAAACAGCTCAAAATTAGTGAGTTGTATAATCAAGTTGTGTTCAAGAATGAAAAATCATTAAAAAATCTGCATTTTGTCACCTCTAATCGCGTGGATGATTTTGACATTGCAATTGATTATACGTCACCACTTTATCCAATTATTCAAGAACTGATTGCAACTATCGCAAGCAATTATAATTTGAACGAGCTCGCAGCAGCCGAACAGTTATATAACTCAAAATTATATGCTCAACTCGAAGTTGAGACAACAAAAATTTGGCATTTGAGCATACCTGCGCTGATGAATTTATTTATTAACGAGCATAATACAGGCAAACTAAATTTGGAGGAAATCGTATGAGCAAGCGAGGCGAATATTTTATCTATATTTTAGAACAATACAAGCGTAGCAAAGCCATTAGCGGCAAAGTAGCACTGGATATGTTTATGAAACACGGCATTGTCGGCTATCTGTGGGCAGGCTACGAAGCCTTGCACACAATGGCTGATGCGGTGGTGTTTCAAGATATTGATAACATTTTAGAAGGGCATTAGACAATTTGCCGCCCCCCCCCCCAAAAAAAAAGTTTGGTAATTAAAGAAAAAATGACTACCTTTATAGTAGAGTTGTTGTAGTGACAATTCAAAAAAAATTACTAATGTAAATTAGAATTAAGCATTATGAAGAGAACAGTCAGAAACTTTGTGAATACACTACTGTTAAGCGGCGTATTCATCGCGTGGGGGGAGGCAAACCTTCTAAGAGCGCAAGTTCCCCAAGAGGCAAAAATCGCCGTTTCAGGCGTTGTATCCGATGCGGATGGTCCGGTCATCGGCGCAAGTGTCGTAGAAACAGGGACTCCCGGTAATGGAGTTGCCACCGACCTTGATGGAAAATACACCCTCCGAGTATCCCCCAACGCCACATTGAGAGTCAGTTATTTGGGCTATGCCACCCGGGAGATTGCCGTTAACGGCAGAACGAGTATCGACATCACCCTGCTGGAAGATGCCGAGATGCTTGCCGAGGTGGTGGTGATTGGCTACGGGTCGCAAACCAAAAAGGAATTGACCGGCTCCATCGCAAGCATCAAGGCGGAACAGTTCAATAAGGGTATTCAATCCAATCCGATGGGCTTGCTGCAGGGCAAGGTTGCCGGTTTGACCGTGATTAAAAACGGTGGCGACGACCCCGCACAAAACAATTACAATGTGCAGTTGCGCGGCGTGGGCAGTTTGAGCGGCAGTGCCGAGCCGCTGTATGTGATTGACGGCGTGCCGGGCGGCAATCTCTCGTCGGTGTTGTCAAACGACATCGAATCCATCGACGTGCTGAAAGACGGGTCGGCGGCGGCTATCTACGGCACGCGCGCCAACGCCGGCGTCATCCTCATTACCACGAAGCGCGGCAACAAGGACGGCAAATTTTCGGCGGAATATTCCGGCTCGCTTTCGACCGCCACCATCGCCAACGCACCCCGCGTGCTGACTGCCCAAGAATACCGCGACAAAATGGTGTCCAAAGGCTTGGGTGTCGATTATGGTGCCGACACCGACTGGCTGGATGCCATCACCCGCACGCCGCTGAGCCATACGCACAATGTGTCGATTACCGGCGGGACAAAAGATTTCAACTATCGTGGCTCGGTGGGCTATCGCGCGTTAGAAGGACTTGCCAAAAAATCGGACTACGAAGAAATCAACGGGCGGTTTGTTGCCAATCAAAAGGCACTGAACAACAAATTGGAATTGGCGTACGACTTCTCTTACACCTCCAGCACGAAGGCGTGGGCTAATTACGACAACTTCAATCAGGCAATTCGATCCAACCCCACGATGCCGATTCGTTCCGGAGATGAAAAATACGCCAAGTATGGCGGTTATTACGAATCGGACAATTTCTATACGCGCAATCCGGTGTCGGACGTGAACCAAACCACCAACGACCAGAAAGACCAGGTGGTGGTGGGAAGCGTACGCGCGACCTTAAACCTGCTCGAAGGGCTGAAATTTTCTACCTTCTATTCGGTGCAAAACGCCTCCAAATGGGTGGGCAAATATCAGCCCAACACCCTGCGCGAAACGGCAGGCAGCGGCGGAAAAGCCAATCAGGAGCAGGAACACAAAGCGCAGCAGGTGGTCGAAAACACCTTGCAATACATCAATTCGTTTGACCGGCACAACTTCCAGATATTGCTGGGGCAAGGCTATCAAACAGATGAAAATCAGGGTTTTAAGGGTTATAACTCCAATTTCCCCTTAGACGATATTTTGTTCAACAATCTGGGCTTGGGCGAAGGCATCAAAACCGGTGAAAAAGCCAAAGTGGATATGTCGAGCCACAAATATCGGGATAAATTGGCATCCTTTTTTGCCCGCGCTATGTACAACTACGACGGTCGCTATTTCCTGAACGCGAGCGCACGCTTGGAAGGTTCGTCCAAATTCGGAGCAAAAGCCCATCCTACACTCGGTCCCTGGGGCGTTTTCCCCGCCATCAGCGGCAGTTGGAACATCAAGGGCGAAGATTTTATGCAAAACGTCACTCTCTTGGACGATTTGAAACTGCGCGTCGGCTACGGCGTTACCGGAAATATGCCGGATAAATCCTATCTGTATGCCATGCTCGTGGGTCCGGGTGACGACTACGTTTTCAGCGATGGGGCGTTTATCAAGCCGTGGGGTCCCACTTCCAACGTCAATGAATATATCCACTGGGAAGAAAAGCGCGAATATAATGTTGGCATCGACTTTGCCCTCCTCGGCAATCGGCTGTCCGGCTCCATAGACGGCTATTTCCGCGACACGAAAGACCTGCTCTACGAATACGACGTGCCGCAACCACCCTATCCTTATGGCAAAAAATGGGACAATTACGGACAAATTCACAACTACGGCGTGGAACTGCTCCTGAACGGCACCGCAATTCAGAACAAGGAATGGCTGTGGGATTTGAGTTTCAACGCCGCGTGGAATCGCAACGAGGTGGTGCGCATCACGGGCGAGCAATACGGCAAGGAAGGCGTTGAGTCGTTTGTAAATGCCGGCTTCATCGCTTCGGGCGATGGCGAAACGGGCAATTATGTGATGCGTCTGGCAGAGGGACAACCCATCGGCAACTTCTACGGCTTCAAATATCTCGGCATCAAATCGAATGGCGAATGGGCGTTTGAAACACCGTCGGGGGGCGCAACAACCGACCCGCAGGATTCGCACAAGCAGATTTTGGGCAATGCACAGCCGCTGCTCACGCTGGGGTTCAGTTCGATGCTGCGCTACAAAAATTATGATTTATCCCTGAATTTCAGGGGACAAATTGGCGGATTGATTTTCAACGAAACGCGCTATTTCTACGAAAACACGCGCGGCACGGAAAATGTGTTGCTGTCTGCTTTCGAGGGCGAAAACAAAAAATTGACAAACTGGATAGACGACAAAGACAATGCGAAAGCCTCGCGCCGGATGTTTTCCGACTACTATTTGGAGGATGCCACCTATTTGAAACTCAACGACTTAACTTTCGGCTACACGCCCAAACTGTCGAAAAGTTTGTCGGAATACGTCAGTAATATCCGCGTGACTTTCACGGCGCAGAATGTGTTTACCCTCACCGGCTATTCGGGGCACGACCCCTCAAGCGTGAGTATGGCTGGGCTGACGCCCGGTTTTGACGGTCGCTCGTTCTATCCCACGCAGCATTCGTTCAACTTGGGATTATCGTTTAATTTTTAACATATAAAAAATATAGATTATGAAACAGATACATTATACAAAGGGGATTGCGGGTCAAGCCCGCAATGACAGCCCGCTTCGCATGGCTTTCATAGCAGCTTTCGGGCTATTGAGTGCCGCCCCGTTCTTCACGGCGTGCACCGATTTGGAGCCGGAAATATACGGCGATGTGCAGATTGACGACTATTACAAGACGTCGGCACAGTTTGCGACCCTGATTGCCAACGCCTATTCGCAGTTGGCAGGCGAGTACGGATATGTGTACCGTGAAGGTTACTGGAGTTTGCAGGAATACACCTCCGACGAGGTGGTGGTGCCCACGCGCGGCACCGACTGGTACGATGCCGGAGTGCCCATCAAAATGCACACCCACACGTGGGAAACCAACACGCGCGACATCAACAACGGCTGGAGTTTTGCCTACGGAGGCACAACGAAATGCAACGATGTGTTGCAAAAAATCGCAAGCATCAAGGGCGAAGACCCCACGCAATACGATGCGATTACCAAAGCCGGCATCGCCGAAACAAAGGTGCTACGGGCATTCTATCACCTGCTGGCGATGGACGTATATGGCAACGTGACCATCGACGACGGCAGACCCATCCAGCAATACTCGCGGGCAGAGGTCGCCAACTGGATTGAACAGGAAATTTTGGACAATATGGACGCTTTGGACAACACCGTCCGCTACGGCTCTATGACCAAGCCGGTGGCGCACACCATACTTGCCAAACTGTATTTGAACTCCAAAATCTATACCGGCACCGAACGCTGGGCAGATGCTGTTGCCCAATGCGATGCCGTTATTAACGGCGGATACGGCTATGCCTTAAACAGCGACTATTTTGCCACATTCAAAAAAGACAATACCGGAAATATGGAGATTATTTTCCCGATTATCTTCGATGCGGTGTATGCCAAGGGCAATATGTTTCACTTGATGACCCTGCATTATGTGCATCAGCAAGTGTATGACTTCACCACCGAAACGTGGAACGGACCGTGCACGCTGGAATCGTTTTACGACAAATACAGCGACAGCGACAACCGCAAAGCGCAATGGTTTGTGGGTGCCATCAAAGACAAAAACGGCAACACACTCAAATATTCCAACGATGCCCTGGTGGATGCGGATGCCATCATTGTGAAAACGGTGAGCACGCTGCAAGACCCGACCGCCTCCAACACCTTTGAAGGCGCACGGTTTGTGAAATTTGAGATTGAGTCGGGCATCGAACACCATGCCAACAGCGACTTCCCAATTTATCGCTATGCCGACATCCTGCTGATGAAAGCCGAAGCCCTGATGCGGCAAAACGGTGGCGTAGCCACCGCCGAAGCCGTCGCGCTGGTCAATCTGTTGCGCCCCCGCACAGGATTGGCAGACTACACCACGGCAACGCTCACGTTGGACGAACTGCTGAACGAGCGCGGACGCGAATTGGCATGGGAAGGACACCGGAGGCAGGATTTAATCCGCTTCGGCAAATTCACCGCTGCGTGGGAGTTTAAGGAAGTAACAAGTCCCAACCGCTCCATTTTCCCCATCCCGCAGTGGGTATT
This sequence comes from Candidatus Symbiothrix dinenymphae, assembly GCA_001417715.1. Lineage (GTDB taxonomy): Bacteria > Bacteroidota > Bacteroidia > Bacteroidales > Azobacteroidaceae > Azobacteroides > Azobacteroides dinenymphae. The sequence continues at coordinate 16,711 of BBRT01000096.1, read as the reverse complement.
GGATGCCAATCCGGGCGTTTACACGCAAAATGATTGGCAATAGGGCTTGACCCGCAAAACGGCTGGCAATAGGGTGTCATTGCGGGCTTGACCCGCAATCCCCTGTAAAAAAAAAGAATTTTTCAATTTAATATAAACAATTTAAAATTAAAAAAAAGATGAAAAAGTTAAATTATTTACCCCTTGGGGTACTGGCTCTGTCAATGAGTTTCATGACAGGCTGCGGAGAAGATGACCCAAAAGTCAATGTGGATGACATCGTAGAAGACGGCTTCTATGTAGTGGGCGAGGCGACAGCCGCCACCAGCCTCACGGCTGAGGGCGCAAGTAAAACAATTATGGCAGTGGGTGTCAATGAATCGGGCTTGATAACAGTCGGCACCGATGAGCAAGATGCCGACAAACAAAAGCCACGCACGGGCATGTACGAAAAGTATATTGCTTTGGAAGGTGGAAAACCGTTCTCTTTGGTACTGAAAGAAGGTACGAAGGAAACAAAGTATGGTGCTACTTTGGCGTTGTCTGACACATTGAGAGGTAAGGACGAACCTGCCATTCGAGTGTACAAAGGGACATTGACCGAAAATGCTTCCTTGCAAGTAGCCAAAGACGGCTTGTATCACATCGTGCTCGACTTGGATTTGGACAGTAAGTTGTCTAAGAAGTTGGTTCTTATCGCACCGGCAGCATGGGGTGTGCGCGGTGCAATGAACGGCTGGAACTTTACTGCATTGCCGGAACCAACGTTCAGCAAAACTACGATGACCTACACCTTGACCAATCAAACGGTTGAAACGGCTGGAGGCTGGAAGTTTGCTTACGGCGGTGGTTGGAAGATATTTTTAGACGATGACGGTTTTGTAAAAGCCAATACCAATTTGGGTAACAATGCTACCGAACAAGCGGCTTTACAAGGAAGTAACCTGAAACAGGGAGGTAAAGATATAGACATTGCCCGCGGTGTCCATACCATTACACTAACTTGGAAGTTGGCTCAAGGTGAGGTCAAGAACAGTTTTACTGCCGAATTGACGAAGACCGGAGATCTTGCTGTAATCGATTATACAAATTGTGAATTAGAACTTGTTGGTAGCGGCGTAGATGAAACGAATGTCAATGCAAGACAAGATGAAACATGGAATTGGGGATATACTCTATCCGCAGGAAAACCAACTGTAAATGGAACTGTTTATACATGGACATGGGCATCTGTTACTTTGAAAGCCGATGGATTTAAAGTTAGAACAATAGACGCACAAGAATCAGGCGGAGTAGCCGGATTTGACGTTGGCTATGGCTTTGTTGATGTGAGCGCATCTTCTTCTGAAGTAGTGGATGACGGCGGAAATATTAAAGTAAATACGGCCGGCAATTACACAATTGTGATGACAATTAATGCAGAAACAGATACTCGGAAAATTGTAATTACTAAATTGTAATTAACATTTTCGACCCGACGAGTTGCATCTTATAGAATGAATAACCCCCGGCCCGGCATAATGGCTGGGGGTTATTTTTCAAAAACTTGTACAATTCAAACAAAAAGATATGAAAAATTTGTTATACATATTATTCCCGCTTTTCGCGTATGCTTGCGAAAGCAACCCGACAGAAAACCCCACCGGCGGCAACTCTGCCTTGGAAACGATGCAACTCCGCGATGGCATCACCCGCATCAGCGACGACTCGCTGGCGTTTGTGCTCTTTGCTCCGGGCAAAAATTCGGTGCATCTGGTCGGCGATTTCAACAATTGGCAGGTGTCGGCTCCCTACAAATTGCACAAAGACGGCGACCGCTTTTGGCTCAAAATCGGCGACCTGGATGTGAACAAAGAATACGTCTTGCAATATATTGTGGATGAGAATATTCGCATCGCCGACCCCTATTCCGGCAAAATCATCGAGCGCAACAACAATAATGCCGAGCCGGCTATGGTGGTGTCCACAAAACAAAACAATTACGATTGGAAAATAACAAATTATACCGTGAGCGACCCCGCAAAATTGGTCATTTACGAGATACTCATCCGCGATTTTACCGAGAAACGCTCGATAAAAGGCGTGCAGGAAAAACTGCCCTATCTGAAAGAATTGGGCATCAATGCCATTGAACTGATGCCGTTCAACGAATTTGAGGGCAGTGACGGCTGGGGCTACAACCCAAGTTTCTATTTTGCGCCCGAAAGTGCCTACGGCACCGCCAACGATTACAAAGATTTTATTGACGCTTGCCACGAAAACGGCATGGCAGTCATCATGGACATGGTGCTCAACCACAGTTACGGGCAAAGTCCCTTAGTGAAACTGTATCAAAAAGACGGCACGATTACAGCCGATAACCCCTGGTACAATGTGAAATCGCCGAACACAGCCTACTCGTGGGGCTACGATTTCAACCACGAAAGCCCCTATACACAGGCGTTTGTCGATAGCGTAAATGCCTATTGGCTCAGCGAATACAAAATTGACGGCTACCGCTTCGACTTCACCAAAGGGTTTACAAACAAATCGGGCGATGGTCAGGCATTCGACCAGTCGCGCATCAACATTCTGAAACGCATGACGAGCGAAATTTGGAAGCGCAAACACGATGCCATCGTGATTTTTGAACACCTCGCCGACAACAGCGAAGAAAAAGTATTAGCCGACCACGGCATCCTGCTCTGGGGCAACCTCAATTACAACATGAACGAAGCCACCATGGGCTGGGGCGCAGAGCCTAACAACGGCTCGCTGAAAGGCGACATCTCGTGGGCATCCTACAAGCAGCGCAACTGGGCAAAACCCCACCTGGTAGCCTACATGGAGAGCCACGACGAAGAACGGATTATGTTCAAAAACACCGCATACGGCAAAGCAGAAGGCACTTACAATGTAAAAACCCTCCCCACCGCCTTAGACCGCACCGCCGCCGCCGCCGTGCTCCTCCTCGCAATTCCGGGTCCAAAAATGATTTGGCAATTCGGCGAACTCGGCTACGACTTCCCCTTAGAGGGCAACGGAGCCGGCAGATTGGACAGAAAACCCATCCGCTGGGATTATTACGAAACACCCGAGAGGAAAGCCCTGCACGATGTGTATGCCATGATGATTGATTATCATAAAAATAATCCCGCCTTTGCCACCTCGGATTACGACACAGACTTGACCGGCAATTTCAAGACCGTAACACTGCGAAGCGCGAGCGAAACGGTAACGGTGATGGCAAATTTTGATGTGGTGCCGCAGACGAAAGGCGATGTCACGCTGCAGCCGGGGGAATACCGCATTGATTTTGAATGAATAGCGCTTGCGCATTCAAAACAATTCATTACCTTTGCAGTCGAAATTTTGTCCCATATTTATTATATATATGGGACAAAAATAAGCAAATAATTATATGCAAAGCATTGAAAATAAGATAGAAAGCAAAGTAAAAAAATGCGGGAAGGGTAAAATTTTTTTCGCAGAAGATTTTACCACTTTGGGAACACCTGAATCCATAAAGAAAGCGTTGCAAAGATTGGTAAAATCGGGCTTTATCAATCGGGTTGCGCACGGCATTTATTATTATCCGAAAAAAGATGTTACTATCGGCAGTTTGATAATTTCAGATGATACGCCTTCTGTGGATGCCATTGCCCGCGCCATTGCCAAGCGCGACAAAGCCCGCATTGTGCCGGTTGGCGATTATGCCTTAAATTTGCTGGGACTTTCCACGCAAGTCCCCATGAACGTGGTATATATTACAGACGGTGCAGCACGCAGAGTTAAAATAGAAGGCAGCACAAAAGGCATTTTATTTAAACACACTTCCGAATTGCGAAATTTAGCCTACAAGTCCAAATTGCTAATGCTGATTGTGTCCGCTTTACGCGAAATTGGCGAGGGCAAAATTCGCGAAAATGAATTGGCAATAATTAAGGAACATTTTCAAAAAGTGGCTAAAAAAGATTTTGAACACGACAGTAAACTTATACCTCTTTGGGTGCGTAAAATACTTTTAACATTATGACATTTACACAATTAGCACAAACAGAAAAAATTGCTCTTTTTGAAAAAGTAAGCAAAACAACGAAACTTGCCCCTACGATTATCGAAAAAGACTGGTGGGTCACAACCGTCCTTCGCGCTTTGTTTGCGTTGCCTTATGCCGAAAACTTGTCTTTCAAAGGCGGCACTTCTCTAAGCAAATGCTGGAAACTGATAGAGCGTTTCAGTGAAGATGTAGATATTGCCATAAATCGTGAGTATTTGGGCTTTAGCGGCACACTTTCAAAAACGCAAATCAGCGATAAATTGCGCCGTGCGGCTTGCTCGTTTGTGCGTGAAACATTACAATTTGATATAGCAAAACAGTTGGAATCTAACGATATCAATCCGGAACACTTTACGGTAAAAGTCAATATCACGCCAATTTCTACCACAGACCCCGAAATAATTGAAGTGGAATATCAATCACTTTTTGAGGAACTTGGCTATATCAAACGAAAGGTGATATTGGAAGTTAGCGGGCGTTCAATGCGTGAGCCTTTGCAATCGGTTAAACTCAATTCCATGATAGACGAGGCGTTTCCGAACGAAAGTTTTACTGAAGAAGAGTTTGAAGTACAAGCAGTTGTGCCGCAAAGAACATTCATTGAAAAAATATGCTTGTTACACGAAGAATTTGCCAAACCGTTTGACTTAATACGAACTGAAAGAATGAGCCGCCATTTGTATGATTTAGTGCAAATAATGAATACGCCGATTGCAGCAGAAGCATTGGCAAACAGAGATTTGTATAACTCCGTTGTGGAACACCGGCGCATATTTGTGGGCTTAAAAGGGTTTGATTATGATACCCTTGCCCCGAAAAGCATTAAGATTGTACCACCCACAAGTACTATCAACCAATGGAACGAAGATTATGTCAATATGCAGGCAACCATGATTTACGGCGATTCCTTACCTTTCAACAAACTAATCGACAAGATAAAGCAACTCAACGAAATGGTAAATAAAATAAATATGGCTTGAAAAACCTGTTAGGTCTCGAAGACCTAACAGGTTTAACGCGGAGTGATTTTGCGATTAACTAATTCATTCCTTTTTCACCAATTCAAAAAAGCCGCCAATCTCTTGACTGCACAAAGAGTGGCTGTTTAAATAAAATTTCTTGCGCATTCAAAACAATTCATTACCTTTGCAGAAAATAAAAAATAAAGAGAATTATGTATCGAAATTCAGTATGTTCAGTTCCAATGAAGCAACAAAATTACATAAGGGCACTTCTAAAAATTATTTTAATTCCTTAATTCTGATATTCTTGAATTTAAGTTCGTTTCCGTGACCGAGAAATCCGATATGTCCGCTTTTGTTGAATAGTCCCGGATGTTCTTTGTGGTCGAGCGTGCCGTTTTTGGCTGCCTCGCGGATATTGCCGTCGAGAATCACTTTGCCGTTGAGCGTGACGCGGATATGGTCGCCGTTGGCATAGATTTCCTCTTCATTCCATTCGCCTGCGGGTTTCATGGCACCATGTTCTGCGGCAATCACGCCATAAACAGAACCATGGTGCTGATAAGGTGCAATATCTTTATACACAGGATGTTCGCAGTCGAGAATTTGAATTTCCATCGCATTGTAAGCGGCGTCGCCTTCCATGGGTGCGCGAATGCCCACGCCATTGTTGGCGGCAAGTGTCAATTGAAATTCAAAGCGGAAAATGAAGTTGGCGTATTCTTTCTTCGTGTAAAGATTGCCGCCGAAACTGTGGCTCGGGTGTACGCTGATGGTGCCTTCTTCGAGTTGATAATCAGCAAAATTGCCTGTCCATTCGTGCATGTTTGTACCGTCGAACAGCATTTGAAATCCTTCTTTTTTCTCCTGTGCCGACAGTTCAAAAGGCTTTGGACGTTCCAATTCTTTCACATAGATATTCCGATAATACACTTTACTGCCATGCGCCTGCAATTCAAGTTGTTCGAGCGGGAATATCGGCTGCGACCTGTCCCAATAGTTTTCAAGGATAATATTATCGACTACCAATTCGCCATTGAGCAATACCGTTACACGGTCGCCTGTCATTTTGATATACAAAGTATTCCATTCTCCCAACTTGTTGTCGGCCACTTTGAGCGGCTTGCTCGGATTGTTTTGGTTGTTGTACAACCCGCCGGAGCCGACCTCTGCGCCGACATCCGTGCGGGCAATGTTCCACATCTGTACTTGGGGCGTTCCGCGCAGATAAATTCCGGCATCGGCATCAGGAGACGGTTCCAGTTTCCAATCCACAACCATTTCAAAGTCGCCGTATTGCTTTTCGGTACAAAGATTATCTCCCGTGCCGCCGAACACTAACAGCCCGTTTTCCACTTTCCAGTCTTTGCGCATCTGTTCGTTCGCTGCTGTTTGTTTTTTTGCCAATTCCGCCGGTTTCATTTTGGCGCGGGCAATCGGAGTTTCGACCAAGCCTTTCCATCCCGTCAGGTCTTTGCCGTTGAAGAGAGAGACAAAGCCTTCGCCCTCAGGCATTTCATTCAAATGAGTGCGGATGGCCTCCCTTTGATAACCGGCATCGGGATTGTTCAACACTTTCGCTGTTTTTTCGAGCAATTGGCGGACATCTTTTCCGGTAAAATTTTTGTTATTCAACGCGATATTCATCACGGCATTGGCAGCCGCTTGCTGCACAGCCGGTTTATCCAACTGTTCTCCGGCAAGTAACAAACCGAGAAACGAATTGGTCTGTCCTATTTGTTTCAGGATTTCGTTTTTTTGTGCATCGGTTTTTGCAATTTCCAACGCATTCGTCAGGAAAAGCCGACGATTTTCTCCTTTTAAGCCGGGAGCAGATATCAACTGAACATACTTGGCAAACGCCTTGTCGAAATAAGACGCGGCATTTGGATTTTTAGCTATTGCCAATAATTCATCGGCAACTTCTATCCCTTTCCAATCCAACAAAGCCTGAAAAGCCGCCTCTTTTGCCCGTCCGCTCTCGCCTGCAAAACGTTCCACAATGATGGCAAGTGCTTTGGGGTCGCCCGTTGTTGCTAACAGCGGATAGTACAAATACCGCTTGTCGGCACCCACTTTGTTCATTTGGGCAGTGCAGAACTCCAATTTCTTCTCGGCAAGCACCACATCCTTCAACGTCGTATATGCCGCCGCCTGTACCTCCGCAGAACCGCTATTGGTCAGGTTTAGCACAACATCGAGATGCTTATCCGCCTTGCGATGGGCTAACAAGTTAAGTCCGGCAATTTTGCCCGCATCCGTGGCGGTAGCGATAGCAGATGCCACTGCATCGGAAATGTTACCCTTTTTCGTCAGCAAAGCCTCTTTTGCTAATTGAATGTCCTGCTCATCAGGACTGCTCAACATTTTCGCCAAGTATTGCGTGGATTCGGGGTTATCTACTTTCGCCAACAAAGCAATAGCTGCGTTTTTCACGTCCACATTTTTATTAGGCAATTGAGCAAAAGCGAGATTTGAGAAAAAAGGCTCAATAGTGAGTAGCTTTTTATCGTAAACTATTGAAAACCAATTTAGAATGTCTGTTTTGAGCTCCGGGCTTGCCTTTTTCATACAGTTTGACACTTGGATGAACAATTCAGTATCGGTATAATCAAGCGCAAAAGTCAAGGCGGCACAGCGATATTTCCTATCCCCGTCTTTAAGAGCTGTTTGCAGTAATTTCGACGCCTTAGCAGGATTGGCGTGCATGAGTGCTCCCAATGCGGCTATCCGCTCGTGCTGCTGAGTGCTTTTTGTCGGCAACGGTGCTTTTGGCGGTGTCTGTCCGTTGATGGATGCCAATGCTTTGGCGGCAGCATCGCTCACCACCACTGAGGCATCCTTCAAATAAGGTGTCAATTTAGCAACCACTTCGTTCTTACCTGCAATTTCTATCAGGCTGATTACAAACGCTTTGTTGTAGGGGTCGGTCACCCTGTCCAGCGACTTCGCCAATGCGTTGACGGTGGTCAATCGGGCGGCTTCCAAGCCTTCGCCCGTCACATAGTTTGCCCATCCGCTCAATGCAAACTCCACATTGGCGTTGCTGCCCTTGCCGGGCGGGAGCAGCATAGCTACTAATTGCAACACGCCTTCTTCGCCGGTCGTGTTCAACTCTTTGATTTGAGCGTAGTATTGAAAAGTCCGCTCTGCGGGCATCTGCGCCAGCACGTCTGCTACGATGGTTTTCGTGGTGCGATTGGCAGGCGTTTGCGCCAGTGCCACGAATGAACACAGCAGGAATACACTAATTATTGAATATATCTTTTTCATAAAATTCTGTGATTTTAAATGTTCCACGGCGCGCGCATCGGCTGATTCAACAGTCGATTAGCCGCTTCGTCGTTAATAAATTCCAGTTTCACGGGGTCGAAATGCAGCGTGCGATTTAAGCGCAATGCCACCACACCCAAGTTGACTATCGTTGACGACCGGAAGCCGTTTTGCTCATTCAGGGCAAATGGTTTGCGGGTTTTCACGCTTTCGATGAAATCCCCAACCTGCGGTTCGGGTTCGGGAAAACCGGCTAATTTTTTCTCCCAGTCGGGAATGTCGCAAACAAAATTCTTGTACACATTTCCTCTCGTTCCTGCAATATAAGGGGTATCGGGGTTTCCGAAATCACCGCCCCAGAGCACGATTTGGCAGCCGTCATCGTAGGTGTAGGTGATGGAACGCCAAGTACCTACCGCATCCGGATGTTGCTGCGGGGCATCCACTTCCACTTTCACGGGACTGGTGTGGTCTTTACCCAATATATATTGCACGGGGTCAATATAATGTTGCCCCATATCGCCCAAGCCGCCGCCGTCGTAATCCCAATAGCCGCGAAACGTTTGGTGTACCCTGTGGGCGTTGTAGGGCTTGTAGGGTGCCGGTCCTAACCACATATCATAATCCAATTCGGCGGGAATGGGTTGTGGTTCGAGGTATTCTTTTCCTGTCCAGTAAAATTTCCAGTCGAAGCCGGTGTGTTTGCTGATGGTTACTTTCAGCGGTCCACCGAGCAGTCCGCTTTGCACTAATTTTTTCAGGGGTTTTACGGGCGTTCCCAAACCATAAAACGGGTCTTTAAAACGGAACCATGTGTGGAGGCGGAACATCCGTCCATACTGTTTGACGGCTTCTGCCACTCGTTTGCCTTCGCCGATGGTGCGCGTCATTGGTTTTTCGCAAAAGATGTCTTTGCCTGCCTTGGCTGCTTCCACAGACATGATGCCGTGCCAATGCGGAGGGGTGGCAATATGGACAATATCCACATTCTTATCCAAGATGAGATCGCGAAAATCGTGGTAGGCGGCGATTTTATCCGCTACTAATTTTTGACCTAACGCCAAATGGTTTTTGTCCACATCGCAGACCGCCACCAAGCGCGTTCCGTCGTAATTGACATGCCCGCGCCCCATGCCGCCCACGCCGATAATCCCTTTTGTCAATTGGTCGCTGGGTGCGATAAAGCCCTGTCCGAGTACGTGTCTCGGGACAATGCTCAAGGCTGTAAAACAGCCTGCTGTTTTTAGAAATTCTCTTCTGCTCTGTTTCATATTTATTTTTTTAATTCTACTTTTCTATTTTATCTTCATGCTGAGCATATTATAGAACAGCAGGTCGTTCAACGGATGTTTGCCGTCAACCGGATAGGTTGGGGCAAGGATGATTGTGCCCTTGCCGTAGTCGATTGTTCCGATGAGTACCCGAAAAATATCCGGTCGCGCCACATACGTGCCGAAAACGTGCGTCGGATAGTCGCTTTCAAACGGATAAAAACCATTGGGATTGCCGGGAACTTCCCAACCGTTCGTGCCGATTGTCCGGCGATTCAACAGTCCGGTGGGACCAACAAAGTAGTCTATATACCCAAAGCCATTGCCGACCCAGTGACCGCTTTGCGGAGCACCCCATTCGGTGACAGCCGTCGATAATACGCCTTTTTCTTTTAATTTTTTTGCCCAGATGGAATCCAATTTCACCAATAAGGTGGTGCCGTTGTCTTTCACTTTGGACAGCATCGCGTCCAAGGTTCCGTTGTCCGGATTGCCTGCCGCTGCGATATAGTGACTTGCTTTTGCCGGGTCGAAGTCCGTTACGGCGGCATGCGCGTTTTCGAGTGCCTTCCGGGCTGCGGGCCAGTCATAGACCTCGCCTGTCAATCCGTTGAAATTGTCCTTGAAACTTGGTCGGTTTGTCAGCAGAATCTGTTCCGCGCCGTCTGTAACTTTTTCATTCCTTGTATTGAACAACTCGCCTTCCAGCGTCACGAAACCGCCTCGAAGGGTTTCTTTCAGTTCGATGATATAATTGGCATAGATGTCCTGCGCATATACATTGCCTCCGGTCACCTGTACGGGGATTTCTTTCCGGTAACTGTCGTCATAGACGCCTGCACCGTCTTTGAGTTTCAGCACAAGCTTGTAATTTCCGGCAGGAAGGATGCCCTGATTGATGAGTTTGATACGGAACGCCGGTTTTCCCGATGCGGAAAATGTTTTGCCGCCTGTTTCTCCGTAGGATATAACGGTTCGTCGTTGTATCACGATTTGCAAGGGTCTAATGTAGTAGGCGTAGATGGATGTGTCACCTCTTACGTTTCGGGCGTCATCAACGAGGCCGGAATACCAGCCGCTGTTTCCTTCCAGTCCGTTGCCGCCACTCCATGCATTGATGGCATAGCCGTCCGCCTGGTTGTATGACATGATGTTCTGTGCATTCCGAGCGTCGTTATACATTTTTCCGCTGCCGGCGGCTTTGGAAATATCGCCGGGTGTGCGAATCACGCCGCTACCACTGTTCGCCATGCGATGTTTTGCGAAAAACGCTTCTGTTTTTTGTCCGGGAGCAAGGTAGTGGCTGTAATTATATCCTTTGTAAGCCGCCCCTTTCGCTTTTTTGATTTCATGGAACATCTTTCCTGTTTCATACCAATTGTCAGGTCCCGAATAGCACTTGACTTCTCCCCAATACAAAATGTTTGCGTTGCCGTCTATCGGGTCGTGCATATTAAAGTCGGCTTCGTCGAAAAAAGCGGCGGCGCCCACGGTATGGTTATCGGTAAAATCCGGTCGGATATGGCTCTCATACGGTCGGATATGTTGTATGAACAGTCCATATCCGCTACTATTTCCGCCAATATATCCGCCGGACGAGTTGAACACAAGCCGGGTGTCGTCCAGTCGGTTGATTTCTTCCATCACTTGCTGCCGCAACGGAGTCCAGGTATTGTCCTCGTTGCTGAGGCAATATATGATAAGGCTGGGGTGGTTGCGGTCGCGAAGAACCATCCGCCGAGCTTTTTCGTGCATCAATGCTGCCGAAAAGGAGGTTGCCGATACATCGTAGCCTTGACCGCCGGTATGTAAGCCGCCGGGTTCTTCGTGCAGGAACAAACCTCTTTCGTCGGCTTTGTCCAGAACAATCGGATATCCGATACGTCGGTGGAAAGTGAACGCGTTTTGCCCGATAGACTTAGCCGCCAAGACGCTTTTGAGAGCCATTTCTTCTGTGGGATAGCCCGTAAAGGCGTAGTAGCCAAAGTCGATACCTCCTTTGAAAATCATCCGTTTCCCGTTGATAAAATAGTGCGCTTGCGTTTCGCCTTCCGCGATGCTGACTTCAAATACCCTGAAGCCGAATCGTTGGTTGGTCACATCAATCGGGGTCTGTCCGGCTTGACCGGCTGTTTGACCTGTAAGCGTCACCTTGCAGACGTACAACGTCGGCGTCTCTATATTCCACAGCACCGCGTCCGGACAAGTTATCTGCTTCTTGACCAAAATCGGCTCATTTCCTGCCGGAATCGACAGTTCCTCTGTGCCGGTATAAATTGCAGCACCACCTGCAGCGGGCAAAATTTCATAGTTTATTCGGGCGTTAAGAGCCGTTGTCCGGTGATTGTTGATGGTACTACGGACTTCGATGCTCCTGTAATCCGGTGTGCGTAGATTTCGGACAAAAATATCGTCTATATAGGTATTATCGGTGGCGACGAGCTCCACTTTCCCGTTGATGCCCCCGAAATTGCGGGAAGCCGGAAGCAGATAATTGCCCCAACTTACTGCCCCGTAATCTTCCCAGCCGCGTTGATTACCACCCGGATTTGTCACGCGGATGGCAATGCGGTTGCGTTTGCCGTAGTGTAGCGCGCTCGTTAAAAGGCAACTGTATGGCACGTCACCCACAATATCATATCCGACAAGCGTGGCATTGACGAAAATTTCAATACGCAGTCGGGCGCTTTCTATCTTTAATTGAACGGTTTTTCCTTTCCAGTCGGCAGGGATATTGATGTCTTTCCAGAACCAATATACGCCGGGAAGGTAGGTGGTGATTTTCCCGTCCGGCGTGAAATATTCCTCCACCAATGCGGGTAAATCCACCTTGACACCATCTTTCGGGAGTTTGTCTAATATGTTCCAGCCGCCCGTAGGTTCCGGTGCCTTCAGTGCCAAGTCTGGCAAATCAATGTTTTCCGGCAAATACAATGAGTCGTTTTGCCAGGTGGCGGACGAATCCTGCCACAAGTTCCAAGCTTTCATAATCGGTAGGGTCTTACGACCTGCCGATTGCGAAAATGCCGACAAACAGCCGATTGTCATTAAAAATAAAATACTTAACTTTTTCACTATGTAAATCATTTGTTTTATGATTGTCGTATATAATTTAATTGCTGCTGCAAAGGTAAGTAAAATTATATTAAATACAAATCATACTACTTCATCGGTTCGTGCAACATCAAGTCCTCTATCACTTTTGTCAGTTCTTCAGGGGTGGCTTTCCATGTCAGGTATTCGTGTTTTCCGTTGGGGTCGTCCACCCAGCCGTTGTCGCCGTTTGGGGCGATGGTGGCCTTCCCTTTTACCGAGTTGAAATACCTGTCAACACCGCGTGCAGCAACGAGAACAGATGTTTGGTCCCAACTTAATCCTAAATAAGGACTTCTTACACGGTCTTGGGAGCATACAAAATAAGATTCATAGCAAGGGGAATGAATGTTGGCGGTGGCAACAAGGCGGTCGCCACTGGGTATTTTAAACCCTATCTCGTAGCCACTGAAAATAATGCGCGTAGGCCACTGCTCAAATACAATCACCGAAGCAGGCGGATCCACATAAACATTGTATTCACGTCCTGAGGGAAATGCTCCCGCCATAGAGGACAAAAATTTCACCTTCTTGGCAACCAATTGTTTGCCGTCCAGAGGACTGTATTGGTCAGGCTTCGATTGCAGCAACGCGCCGAGATTTGTAAAAAAGCCGCTTGTGACTATCGCTACCGAAGTGTCCGGCTGGGCAGCAAGCACCCGACGATAGACCTTCACAGCGTCTTCGGCATCGGCAGACGATTTTAGTTGGTGGGGGTATTTATCTACCAACGCTTTCGTCCACGATTTATCATGTCCGACATCTGCCTTGTTCGGTCCTATGAGTGGGGCACCAATAGGAATATCAGGGCGTCCATAATAGCGATTTATCAAATCAATACAGGGAGCAGACAATTCAAACATATTGCACGCAATAGTCGCCAATATCTTGATATCGCCACTATCTGCCAGCGCATGAAGGATGGTCAATGCACCCACATCACCATAGTCGGGTCCGATATCCGTATCGAAAATCACCGAAACAGGCGCATTTTTACTCTGTCCGCGCGAATGCCTTGTTATTCCGCACGAATAAACGGTTATCATGACAACCGCACACATTACTACTGTCCAAAATTTTTTCATTTTCTTAATTCTTTATTTATTTATTTATTTATTTATTTATTATTTATATATGAAATTTATATCTTCGTAAACCGCAAGAAATTCAAAGCGCACTCTCGTCCTTCCATTGTGAATTTAACCTTGTGTTTTCCGGCGCTAAAATATATCGGTACTCTTAGTGCAGACCATTCGGGAACATTCCAAGCAGGGGTTGGGGGAAATGTAACGACACCGGTATAATCCAATGCATCAAAAGTGACGATAGCTCCGGATTCTGTTAGAGGCGTAGAAACAGCAAATTCAACTTTATACTCACCGGGGTCTTGTACCTCAATGGTATAAACAACCCAGTCACCGGAAGATGCACCGGCGATATCATTTTTTCTAACATAACCATTCACAAGAGGGGCATCGCCAACATAAACATTACAGCCGGGATCGCCCCGCTCCGCTCTATATTCCACGGCTACGCCTGATGCATTTCGACCGTTTTTAAACCAAGCCTTTCCATCTCCGCCATAGTCGAAATCGCCTCCGGGAAATTCGCACGGTTGGGCAGCCGAGAGAATGTGAGGAATTTGAATAACGCCAAGAGTACCCATAAGAGCTGTTGTGTTATATACCGGGTCAGGAAACATTCGTGTTTCGTTCAAGTAATTGTCAAACGCTACCTGGGTTATTGTTTGCACATCCACCTTGCTGTCAATCCATACTGTATCAATGCCGCCTTTTGGCACTACTTTGCAGGAAACGCTTACCGGGATGGTTGTTCCTGACGGCAGATTATTCAAAACAATGCTATTTCCGGTGGTTTGTCCGGTTTGAGAAACATTGTCCTTGTCGGTATAGCTATATCGCATGCCGTAAACCGTATATGATTCGGGTGCTGCTACAACACTAATTGTACCCGTTTCCACAGCCGCTGACGAAGTAAATCGGATTGCCACCGGAAAATAAACAACATAACGGCTGTAATGAATCCGGTTGAAAGGAATCAGCGTATAGTTGCCTTCCGTTTTGAAAGTCAGGGGTGACGCCGATACCTTTTTCGTTTGGTTGAGTATGGTTTCCAAGGATGAGATTTTCCTCACCGGAACGGAGTGGGCAACGGTATTCCGTAGCCCCCAATTGTCATGCTCATTCCAATAATCTTTCTTGCCCAAATCCTTCGAATCGATTTCTGCTGCCAAAATAACCGGTCCGTAAGCGAAAGAAACAAACTTCTGCGACGGTGTGAGTGGCGTAACGCTCAGCTGCATAGGCAATTGTACAACTATTTTGTCGCCATTTTTCCACTTCCGGTTGATTTCTACAAACTTCGAGGACGTGGAAACGATTTTCTGTACTTCTCCGTTTACCGTAACCGTCAGTTTGCCGCTTTCCACCCAGTAAGGATGCCTTATTTTGAGCGAAAACGCCTGCGATTTCTTCATTTGCAGTTCGATGCTCGTTTGCTCTTCGTCGGGAATTTTGGTGGTCTGCCGGAGTGTGACGCCTTTCGCTTTCCATTCCAATGTCGAAGGGATAAAAAGATTGACGTAAAGCGAGCGGTTATCGCAGGTATAAATCATTTTTTGGAACTTGGCGGGGCTTTCGAGGCCGGTGCCGGTGCAACACCAGAACGAGTTGTATTCAGTACTGTAGGTTTTGAAACCACCCGGTTGCAACTTTGTCATGTAGGCAACCATGCCGCGTTCCGGTTCGTAGGCGCCCAGCAGGTGGTTGATTAATACCCGCTCGTAGTAGTCGAGCATTTCCGGCTTGGCATAATCCTGGTACAAGGCTTCGGTCAGGCGGAGCATATTGACGGAGTTGCACGATTCCGGTCCGCCGTTGCGTTGCACCCGGTTGTCGTATTCCGATTTGGCGAAGAAGTGTTCGCCGGTACTGTTGCCACCCATTGCCCAGGTATGGTCTGCCACCACTCTTTCCCAGAAAAATTGGGCAGCATCGGTGTATTTTTTGTCGCCGGTGAAGCGATAGACATACTCAAAACCGGTGAATTTCTGTATCTGGCAATTGGCGTGCCAACCGGCCAGAATATCTCTCCCTTCCGAAGCGGGGATAAGCATCCGGTAGTCATTCAACCGCACAGCCCAGTCACGATACTTGATGTCGCCCGTCAGTTCATAAACATCCATAAACGATTCGCTCAGCGAGCCATGTTCGCATATCAGCATCTTTTGCACGCCGACTTCATCCAATTTGTTCAGCACGTTTTCGCCAAACCAGTCGGTCATGCGGACAAGCACTTTTTTGGCAAGCGGCAAGTGGCATTTCGTATAAACGCCATACAAGCCGAGCTGGATTTTATTCATGATATAGGTCGGCTCGTTTTTTCCTGCAAGATTTCCCGTATTTTCTTCATAATCACCTGTCACAACGATGTTATATACCTGCCGTCCATCGACAACCGCCGACAAATAGCCATCACCGGAAGCATCCTGACAGGCGTTGAGTTCGCTGAGCGTATATTCAAGCCGTTTGATGATTTCGGGGTCGGCGCTTGTTTCATACATCATGGACATGGACGAGAGATAGAAGCCGAGAATGTGTCCGGGTATAACGTATCCGTGGTCGGATTCCCAACCCGGATAGGGCAGTGCTTTGGGCGTCAGTCCCGCTTCGCGGCGAAACCACGAACACAGCCTGTCCGGTTCAAGCGTCAAGAGATACTTGTGCGTCATGTCCTGAATATGCTTAAAATCGCCGTCAAGCAATTGCACGTCCGAAAGCGAAAAATACTGCATTTTCGGGGTGTTCAGCGGCTTTATCGCCGGTTGTGAAAAAGCGGTCTGCGCAAGGAGCAGGCAACTAACTAACATTCTGAATGTTTTTAAATTTTTCATATTTTTTTTTATTTAATAAACCCTGCCGACGCGGTTTGCAAAGTCGAGTCGGCAGGTGCAAAGATACATACTTTTTTTTAATTAGCAATACTATTTATTTAATCAAACCTTGGTAAATTGAAATCCCAAGAGAGCGAAATTGCCGCCTACAAAAGTCCATTTCATTTTGTGTTTTCCTACA
>BBRT01000095.1 GCA_001417715.1 Candidatus Symbiothrix dinenymphae | reverse complement strand
ATTTCAGGCAGGTTATCTGACGGTCAAAAAGAAAGAAATGATTAATGGAGAGCCTGAATACACGCTTGGAGTTCCCAATCAGGAAGTGAGAGTGTCGTTGATGAAGCATCTGTTAAGTGCATATACCAACTATCCTCTTTCAAAAATGTCAGAACTTGGACGACAAATGTTGAAACAAATCCTTGCTTTCGATGCAGAGGGTTTTACAAATAATATGCGCATCATGCTTGCCGACGTTCCTTACACTTTAAAGCCATCCAAGTCGAAAAACCAAGCCAAAGCGGAAGCGCAAAATTTAGCAAATGAAGCCTTTTATCACATCATTTTTCAACTG
This sequence comes from Candidatus Symbiothrix dinenymphae, assembly GCA_001417715.1. Classification (GTDB taxonomy): domain Bacteria; phylum Bacteroidota; class Bacteroidia; order Bacteroidales; family Azobacteroidaceae; genus Azobacteroides; species Azobacteroides dinenymphae. Next base: position 97,744 of record BBRT01000095.1, on the reverse strand, counting down.
TGGATGACCATGCTGGGTTTCAATATTCAAAGCGAAAAGCTTACCAACCGGGGACGTATAGATGCCGTGTTGCAGCAAGACGGAGTAGCGATAGTGACAGAGTTGAAATACCACGCTACCACGGAATTGGAAACTTTGCTCAACCAGGCTATCGCGCAAATCCGCGAGAAGCGGTATTATGAGCCGTTTCTTGACCGGAAAGTTATTCTGTTGGGCATTGCGTTCAGTGGAAAAGAGGTCGGTTGCAGGGTAGAACAATTAAATGTATAAAATAAACAATAAATATCAAAGTTAGTATGAAGTTCAAATGTATTTCAATCGTAATGAGTTGTTTTTTAATGACTTTTTCGGCATTTGCCGAAGAACGTGCCTACATCATTCCCTCGAAAACTGCGGATGTAAGGCAACCGAGCATCCTGCTCAACGGTGCTTGGGAGTTTCAATTTTCTCCTAAGAGCCAATGGGTTTCCGTGCAGGTGCCCGGAGAGTTAGCCATGCAAGGCTATGGCATTGAACACGACAAACCGTTTCGGTACCGGAAAACAATCACTGTACCGGCAGATTTTCAGGGGAATAGGATTATCCTGCGTTTTGACGGGGTGTATAGTTACGCCCGTCTGAGTGTCAACGACGCATTTGTCCGCGAACATCATGGCGGTTTTACCCGCTGGGAAACGGATGTGACCAAATGGGTGAAACCCGGCAAAAAGAATAAAATTGAGTTGGAAATTACCGACCGGAAAGATGAAATATCTTATGGTTCAGGCTATGCACATCACCCTGTCGGCGGTATTTTGCGTGATGTAAGCCTTTTTGCACTTCCGAAAATTCATGTGTCTGATTTTCACGTCGAAACAAAATTCGATGCTCAATATCAGGATGCAGTTCTGAAAATCACCTATTCTACAGACAATCATTCGGATGGAACCATTACCTACGAACTGACAGATGCGGAAGGAAAAGCGGTCCGGCTTCCGCAGAACACATTCTCTTTGACAGCGAATGGAGTAAAAACGGATTCGATACCCATTGTAATGCCTCGTAAATGGGATGCAGAACATCCGTATCTCTACACGCTGACAAGCATTGTCAAGAATAATGGAAAAGAAATAAGCCGTTTCCAACAAAGGATAGGGTTCCGCGAGATAAAAATAGTCAAGAATCAGCTGCTTGTAAACGGAAAGCCCGTAAAACTGCGGGGCGCCTGCCGACATGATGTTCATCCTGTCTTGGGGCGTACCACAACGGCAGAATACGATAGTCTGGATGCTGTATTGTACAAACAGGCAAATATGAACTTTGTCCGGACTTCGCATTATCCTCCTTCCGAAAAATTTGTGGAGTTCTGTGACAAGTTCGGTCTTTATGTGGAATGTGAGACTGCCGTTTGTTTTGTTCGGACTTCTCGTTCCCGAACTTACCACCCTGACAACACGGAAAGTGACCCTAATTTCTCCGACCGTTATTTGTTTCAGTTCCAGGAAATGGTTAAAACATTCCGTTCACATCCGGCAGTTTTATTCTGGTCGCTGGGGAATGAAAATGTGTATGGAAGTAATTTCAAGCTGTGTCGGGACTGGTTAACTGCTACAGACCGTACCCGTCCGGCTGCATACAGTTATCCCGGCACGCAAAAAGACGAGCCTAAGGTGTATGACATCCTGAGTATGCATTATCCCGACATAAATGGCAACCTGTCACAGTCCGGCGTATCAACTACAGGATTTCAAAGATCGGATATGCCGTCCGTGTTCGATGAATGGACGCACGTCCCCTGCTATGCAAACTCGGACATCACTTTGCGAAACGACCCCAATATTCGTGAGTTCTGGGGCGCTTCTTTGGATAAGATGTGGACGAATATTTTCAATGTCACGGGAGGCTTGGGAGGAGCCATCTGGGGATTTGTAGATGAGACATTTATGATTCCTGCGCTTAAAGTCGGCGAACCGTGGTGGATAGAATTTACAAAATCCGGTCATTTAGCGGATAAAGGGGAATATCAGGGAATGTGTGTCGGCTATGGCGAATGGGGCATTGTAGATATATGGCGTCGGCAAAAACCGGAATTTTGGGCAACGAAGAAAGCCTATTCACCTGTTCGGCTACTGACCACCCAAATAAGCGATTTTGCGGAAGGAGAACGCTTGATTCTTCCGATTCACAATCGTTTCGATAACACAAACCTGAATGAGTTAGTTGCCCGATATGCGTATCAGGGCGTTGAAAAAGAAGTGAAATTAGCATCCATAGAGCCGCATCAAAAGGGCGTTTTAATTATCCCGGGTGAGAAATGGAAAGACGGAGAAAAACTGTCCATTCGTTTCTTCAACGCGGCAAATGAACCGGTGGATGCGGAGCTGGTCTCGCTCGGAGTGGAGAAAAATGTGGCACCCGCCCGACAAACAGCCAATACGGCTCTTACCGTTGACGAAACCAATGAGTTTGTCATTGTGAAAGGCACCGGTTTTGAAATTCCATTCGACAAGAAGACAGGCTTGATACGTCGTGCCACCTCACACGGTGAAGTGCTCATTGAGCAAGGTCCGTTTTTGAATTTGGATATTTACAACAACGGGAAGCGGTCGCTTCTCTCGGAGAACGACTGGGAAAAAGGCAAGTTCGCGTACACGAAAGAAGGCAAGCAGGTGAGAATTAGTTTATCAGGAGTGTACAAAGAGGTTTCCGTTGACTTCAACATCTCTATTTCCGCACAGGGCGAAATACAAACGAATTATATTATAACGGGAGCGCCCAACGGTTATGTGCGGGAAACGGGTCTTAAATTTATTTTGCCCGAAAGCATTGAACATTTGGAATGGAAACGAAAAGGATATTGGAGTTGTTATCCCGAAAACAGTTTTGCCGGCAACGAAGGCACCGCCACATTGTATGGGAGCAAGCAAGTGGCTTACGGCAAAGCACCTGTTCAAGACTGGGCTTTGGATACGCGCAATTATTTTTATTGGGGCGATGTCGGCGCCAATTGCAAAAAACCTTTGACGCAGATGGCTAAAGGGATGAAAGAAAATATTTATCGATACACTATTTCGACAAAAACGAAACAGGCTTCATTATCGGTTTTGTCGTCGGATGCCTCCGTCGCATGCCGGATTAATAAGAATGAGCGGGAACAACTTCTGCTTTACGCAAACAGTCGCTGGGATTATCCTGAAATAGGATGGGGTGATTATTGTAAAGCGCTGGAAGCAAACCCCGCTTACGGAGGAATCAAAATAGAACTTAAATAATAAAAAAAGCACACATGAAACATCGTGATCGCGTATTATCGGCTCTCAATCATGAGCAAACGGACAGACCACCTTTTCAGGCGACATTCACGCCCGAATTTGCAGACCGTCTCCGTGAATATTTTAATCTGCCTTCGCAAAAATCGGAACCACACCACCGGAAATGGTACGGATATGATCTTGAAATTTTGACACAACAGGATGCTTTCCAAGCCGGTGCAGGATGGGTCACCAATTATTACCTGAAAGATGAACCCTATACCGATGCTTGGGGCGTGAAATGGAAAATCGACCAATACACAACACCCTTTGGTACAGGTGTGTACACCAATATGGAAAAAGAGCCTTTAGCCGGTGATGAACCGGATATTGACAATTACAAAGCGCCGGATCCCAATGCTCCGGGCTTGTATGAGCATGTAGAACGGCTTGTCAGAGAATATAAAGACGAATATTATATCATTGGACGGGTCCATTGCACTGTTTTTGAGACGGCGTGGGCTTTGAGAGGTTTTGAAAACTTATTGATGGATTTGTATGTCAACCCCGAATTGGCAAACCGCATTTTAGATATTACTTTTTCGCATCATCTGGAAGTGTGTGTAAACTTGGCAAAAAGAGGGGTAGATATGATTTGGTTGGGGGACGATTGGGGCTCACAAACCAATTTATTGATTGACAAGGCAGTGTGGACCGAATTTTTCAAACCACGCTACGCATGTATCTGCAATGCAATTAAGCAGACCAACAAAGACATTTAAAATAGCTTTTCACTCGGATGGATGTGTATATGACATTATTCCGGGTTTGATTGATGCCGGTGTTGATGTGCTGAATCCTATTCAAACGGAATGTATGGCTCCCGACATTCTGAAGAAAAAATATGGCAAAAACCTCTGCTTTTTCGGAGGTATTGCCGTACAGTCCACTCTGCCTGTGGGTACACCTGACGACATTAAAAAAGAATATCAATGGATGAAAGATACTTTAGGAAAGAACGGCGGATGGATTTGCGCGCCCACGCACCATGTACAGCTGGATACACCCATTGAGAATTTTATGCAATTAATAAAATGTAATAATAATAATTAATTTTTAAGAATATGAATAAGAATAAGAAAATGAGCGTTATTTTTTGTTGTCTGCTAAATGGATTTTTTTGTTTATCGCAGCAACTTGTCAGTATTGATTTATCGAACAAAGGGCGTACTTATGAAGGCTTGGGCGCATTGAGCGCCGGAGCATCATCCCGTTTGTTGATAGATTATGCAGAGCCTTATCGAAGTGACATTTTGGATTATTTGTTTAAACCGAAATTCGGGGCAAACATTCAACACCTGAAAATTGAGATTGGCGGCGATGTGAACTCCGGTCCCGGCACGGAACCCTCGCACGCAAGAACAAAAGACGAATTTGTGAATCCTCAACCGCGTTATTTCGATAGAGGATATGAGTGGTGGTTAGTAAAAGAAGCCAAGAAACGTAATCCTGATATAAAATTAGATATTCTGGAATGGGGAGCGCCCGGCTGGATTGGTGATGGTAAATTTTACTCGGATGATAACATCGATTACCAAATCAGTTTCATCAGAGGGGCAAAAAAGTATCACAATCTGGACATTGACTATGTCGGGATATGGAATGAACGGATGTATGATGCGGAATATATCAAGCGGTTTCGGAAAAAATTGGACCAGGAATCCTTATCACAGGTTCAATTAGTTGCTGCCGACCTGACAGGGAAGGGACAAGTCTGGAAGATAGAGAATGATATATTGCAAGACAAAGACCTGATGGCTTCCGTGAATGTGATAGGCGACCATTACATAGAACACGATGCTTCTCCTCCCTATACAAGCCCGGAAAAATTACAGCAGACAGGCATTCCTCTCTGGAACAGCGAAGGGGGACCATGGCGGGGAGATTGGAAGGGTTTTGTCGCATTGGCAAAACTCTATAACCGCGATTATATTGAGGGAAAGATGACCAAAACAATTACCTGGAGCCTGATTACATCCTATTATGATAACCTGACACTTCCCAATTCAGGATTGATGAAAGCGAATACGCCGTGGTCGGGATTCTATGAGGTAGAGCCTGCACTGTGGGCGATTGCACATACTACGCAATTTGTAGAGCCCGGTTGGAGTTATATTGATGCCGGTTGCGGATATTTGGAGAAAGGCTCTTATGTGACCCTGTCCGCCGATGCAAAAAACAAGAATGTCAGCATTATTATTGAAACGATGGATGCCGACGAGTCTCAAAAGGTAAGTTTTCAATTGAAGAATACCGACATCAAGAATCTGAAAGTTTGGAAGACTTCAGTGGAAGGAGATGTTTTCAAGCAGGAAAAGGACCTTAAAGTAAACAATCGCACTTTCACCCTTCTTTTGTCACCCAAATCAGTCTATACGATTTCCACAGAGAAAGGACAAGCGAAAGGAAAAGCCGTAATCCCTCCGTCCAAACCATTCCCTTTCCCTTATTTGGCAGACTTTGAAGGTGAGAAAATACATGGAACGCCCCGCTATTTTTCCGACCAGGGTGGCGCTTTTGAAGTGGTGGAAAGGGAGGATAAGAAAGGCAAATGTTTACGTCAGGTCATCACCCGTCCCTGCATAGAGTGGGAAGGAGCGGTGTTCAACCAAACTGTTATCGGAGACACTGCGTGGACGGACTACTCCGTGAAAACGGATTTTTACTTTGTCGAACCCTATAGCGAAGTTTTTATCTGCGGAAGAGCCCTTGAAATGCACCGCTCGCATAAATCGGCAAACGCTTATTATTTTAATTTGAAGTCCTCCGGTCATTGGACATTGAAAGCCGGCAATAAAATATTAGCTTCGGGATGGCTTCCGGTAACGCTGAAAACGTGGAATGCCCTAACGCTGTCTATGAAAAACACCAAAATAACCGCTTCCATCAACGGCACAGTGCTAAGCGAGGTGGAAGACCCTACTTTTACACACGGTGTAGCCGGCATTGGTACGAGTTTTCATCAGGTAGATTTTGATAATTTTCAGATTAAATAATAAAATATGAATAAGAACAGGTTATTTATTTTATTATTCGTTGCGGGTTGGGCAGTTGCTTGTAGTCGGCCCTCGTCAGTTGTAGAAATTACCGAATTGGACTTGTCCGCATTTGCGGTGGGCTGGGGCGAAGCCAAAGCCAATCAGTCTATTACCGGCACGCCGCTGTCCATTGCAGGAACGCAGTATGAGAAGGGACTCGGCGTCCATGCCACCGGCAAGGCGCACATCCGTTTGGACGGGCGACAGGGCACATTCACCGCCTTGGTGGGCGTGGACGACAATGCCGACTTGCAAGGGTCTGTGATATTTTATGTCTTTACCAACAAGGGTACGGCTTTCAACAGTGGAGTGATGAAAAAAGGCGACGCGCCCAGACAGGTTGAGGTAGCATTGAAAGGCGTGACTGATTTGTACCTGCTCGTTGACCCGGCTTCGGACGGAATCAACAACGACCATGCCGACTGGGTGAATGCTCAGTTCACTGTTTTTGCCGCCCCCGTTGCCGTCAAGGACGACCGCCCGGAGGAACGCTACATCCTGACGCCGCCGCCCGCCCCGCAACCGCGGGTAAATGGCGCGAAAATCACCGGCGCATCGCCTGCAAAGCCTTTTCTGTTCACGATTGCCGCAACCGGCGAGCGTCCCATGAAATTTGCAGCCGCCAACTTGCCGGAAGGGCTGTCGCTTGACGAAGCGACCTTGGACACGAGGCACAAGATATTCAATCGTATGTGGATTGGGGTTTCGATTTTCTGAAATATGACTGGTGTTCTTATGGAGATGAAGTGCCCGGTTTCGTTTACCCTACATCTGACGATTTGGTGAATCTGCAAAAACCGTATCGGCTGATTTCAAAATTGCTCAGGGAAGCCCCACGGGATATTGTCCTCAATATCTGTCAATACGGCATGGGCAATGTGTGGAAATGGGGAAAGGAAGTAGGAGGAAACTCATGGCGCACTACACACGACCTCGGATTCAATACTCAGAATTTGTCGGCAAGCATGTTCAACATCGGCTTTTTTCAGGAGCAAATCCGCGAATATTCCGGACCGGATGCTTGGAACGACCCTGACTACCTTCTTTTTGGAAATATTTACGACTGGAAAAATAAAAAAACAGTGCTTTCGCCATTGTCGCCCAGTGAACACTACGCCTGCATGACGCTTTGGAGCATGATGTCGGCGCCGTTGATTTTCAGCGGAGAAATCACCACATTGGACGATTTCACCAAGAATATTTTATGCAATGCGGAGGTGATAGATATTGACCAGGATAAATTGGGAAAGGCGGGCTACTGTATCCTAAACCAAGATTTGATTGAAATCTGGAAAAAAGACTTGCAGGATGGAAACACAGCCATTGCCGTTTTCAACAAACGACCGTTCGGGAACGTGGTCAATGTGGATTGGAAGGCTTTGGGTTACGATGGAAAATTTCTTGCCCGCGATTTATGGCGACAGACCGACTTGGGCGATATACGTAAAATCACCTCGTTCGATATTCCGCGGCATGGCTGCGTCATGCTGAAAATAGTGAAACAGTAAATTGGCGTGGGAAAGCATAAGTTAAAGCTGCGCGCCCCTGGTTAATAATTATTTTTTGTTGCGCAATTGAAAAATATGTTGTATCTTTGCACCCAATTTTGGCAGGAATGAGAAAAAAAATTGCAATAGAAATGTTGGACTGGACGTTGATTAATTTTGTAACCCCATTGGTGTTGCCATTGTTATTTGCTTTGTGTGTCAGTCTTTTCTATGTTCGGGTTGATATGGATGTTTACCAACTTTTTACATTATTGTTAAAGAATGGAGTTTACACTTTTTTAGGGTTAACCATTTTGATTAGTTTGTTTCAAGATTACAGAACAACACCTCAAGCGTTTACACTACCTTTGTATGTAGGAGTGTTGTTTTCTTTCTTTGTAATTGGATTTGTTTTTTTGAGTTCGTTAGGATTTGTTCCAAAAGAAAACGCTATTTCTTATGAAGAAAATATAAATGCGTTTGCAATTACGACAACATCCATTTTGACGTTATCGCTATGGTTCAAATATGGCATATTAAGAAAAAAATATATTAAAAAATAAAATTATGAACGCGTTTGGCATTATTGTATCAATATTGGTACCGGTGGTTGTGGTTGGCTATATTATTTGGGATTTGTTTTCTATGCAGGAAAACGCGAAGTAACGGCATCGGCAGGCGATGTATTGCAGTCCAAGTTGATACCGAAATGGTAATAGAAAAAAAATATAAACAGAAATAATATAAAACAACATGAACATCAAAGTATTCAAATTAATCTGTGGAATGCAACTGTTGCTTGCAACCACAGCTTGGTCGCAGGAACAAACAGCAGTCCTCGACAACGGTCTTATTCGCAGGGAAATAGATTTTTCGGAGAATCATATCTTCGGCAAGTCCTATTCGATGGGTCAAACGCAGTTTATCGCCAATAAATCGCCTGAATTTGCCCTGTCTGTAAACGATGTGCCGTATTCGGGCAACAGCGAGTGGAAAAATATTCAACGTCGGGACACGGCGGAGAGCAACGGCGGCAAAGGGCTGATTCTGTCTTTGGAAAGGGACAAATCCTTTACCGTTGAACTGCTTTATATGGTATATCCGAACCTTCCGGTAGTTCACAAGGCTTTAAGAGTGAAAAACATCGGGCGCAGCGACCTGAAAGTGGAAGCCGTTGATGTGGAAAATCTGTACCTTAGCTGGGGTGCCACCAATGCGTGGATTATGCACCAATATGCCCGCCAAAAATGGTTGGGTCCCTACATCGGCAATTGCAACGACCCTTTGATTATCGTGCACGACACATGGTGGGACAGGGGCATTGCGATTGGAAATGAGGCGTTTGGGGTAACCAAACGGACATCTGTTTATGTGGACGGCCGCTCGGTGAGTGCCGGTCTGACACATCCCGAAGAGGAATTCGGATTCAGGAAATGGCTTCGCCCCGGCGACCAATGGCTCAGCCCTTGGGTGTTTACCGCATTGTACAACAACACACCCGACCCGTCTGTCGTGTTGAGCACTGTGGTTTCCGATTTTGTCAGGAAACATGTTGGCATGCGAATAGAGCAACTGCCCCAAAAACCGATGTTCGTCTATAATACTTGGGTGCCTTTTTACCAAAACATCAATGAAACTTTGGTAAAAGAGGTGGCAAAAGCGGCATCGGAATGCGGTGTAGAAGAGTTTATCATTGACGACGGATGGCAAATCGGCACAGGCAGTAGTGACAGGGTGCGGACGGAGGAATCGGTGGACGAACAAGAAGCATGGCTTGCCGACTGGAAAGTGAATACAGAAAAGTTTCCCAATGGCTTACGTCCTGTTTTCGATTATATCAAATCGCTGGGAATGAAACCCGGACTCTGGCTAAGTATTGCCATCGCAGACCCCACCAACAGGACGTATTTCAAAGAACATCCGGAGTGGTTTGTTGTTGGAAAAGATGGGCAATTAGGCAATCTGCATACCGAACACGGGCAGAACAAAACTGCATGTATGGGAACCGAATGGTACGACTACATCAAAAAGGTTGCCCTGCATTTGGCAAAAGAACATGGTTTGTCGTACCTTAAACTTGATTTGGCGATTGTCGCCAGTGCTTACGTTTTCGACCGCGACCGTTCAGGCTGTTATGCCGATAATCACCCCTGGCACCGCGACAGAGAGGAATCCTACGAAGTGATTTACCGGCGTTGCATGCAGCTTTTTGATGACCTGCACCGGGAAGTGCCGGAACTTTTCATTGATTGTACTTTCGAGACTGCCGGCAAACTCCAACTGATGGATTACGGAATTGCCAAACATGCGGAGGGCAATTGGCTTTCCAATGTCGAGCAGACGAATCAGACGGGTCCTCTTCGTGTGCGCAATCTGGCATGGGGACGCACGCCCGCGCTGCCCGCCACCTCACTCGTTATCGGCAACATGCGGATGGATTCCAAAAATCATGAATTGGCATTTAAGTCCTTGACCGGTACCTTGCCCATTATGTTGGGCGACCCTCGCAAACTCTCTGCTGCTGAAAAGAAAACCTACAAATTGTGGGCGGAATGGACAAAAAAATTAGAAGCAAGGCACGGATATATGTCTTTCCGTCAGGATTTACCGGGTTTTGGCGAACCGCAAGAAGGCTGTTGGGACGGCTTTAGCCGCCTGAATACGGAAACCGGCAGCGGCGGATTGGTCGGCGTGTTCAGACAAGGGGCTGTGGAGGAATCTCGCCTCGTAGTCATCCCTTGGCTCAATCCGGATAAAACTTATGTTGTAAAACAAGGTTACGCGGGAAAAATCATCGCTACCTTATCGGGGAAAGACTTGGCAGAAAAGGGCTAATGGACAAAATTCAGGCTAGAAGTGGTGATAACTAATTGAAATACATATATTTGCAAGCATTTAAAGTTATGAGTAAAAAATTTGCATTTATTGCTGGTCGAAAACGACCAAGAAAAACGGCTGAAAATTTGACTTGAAAAACAAACTCAGAAACCACAATGGCTTATCTAAAGAACGTAAAATGAAGTATATAGATGGGTTTTTCAAGGTATAAAAGGCTTCTAAAAAGTCGAAGGAATTATCTATTGTGATAATCCCTTCTCTGACTTTTTCGTCAGCCTGTCAAACTATCCCTGACAAGTTGCTCCCCAGCAGAGCTTGTTTCCGTTTCATTTGACCATGCAAAGATATGAATAGTTGATCAGGATTTATTCATCCTCAAAAATATTTAGCCTGAATTTTGTCCACTTGAAACAAACGGCTCTTTTTTAGCCTGAATTTTGTCCATTACACCGCAGAAAAAGGTTTTTCGGTCAAGCTGAAAGAAAAATACGACGGAGAATTGTTTGAAGTAGTTGAAAAATAAAATCAGGGATGCTCACCGCAGTTGAGACAGCGAAAGTTACATATCCGCCATCGACAGCCCTTTGTATTCGACTTCGTAATTTTTCAATTCACCTGTCTGCACAAGCATCGCAGCAGCTTTTTCTTTCAACACATTGTAACGGATATGCTTTTCATTGCGTTTGATTTCAACGATTTGCGCCGTTTTCTTGGTTTCATTGACAACAACTAAATCAATTTCGTTTTCACCGCTTTTGTCCCAAAAACCGCCAATCTTGGTCATTCCGCCCTGTTCAATGAGTTTTTCGCGGAAATATTTTTCCAACACTTTGCCGCTAAAAGTGGCATAATCGCGTTCAATAATTTTTCGCAATTCGTCATATTGCTGAATTTCAATAATATGACTGTACTTGTAAATAAAACGAAACCAAAATGTTAAGAAATTATCTTCAATCACATAGCGCATATTCTTTGTTTCCGATTTGGCAAAAATCGGTGTTGATTTCGCGAGCAAGCCGTAATCGTGTTCCATGCGCGTGAGGTAGCCGCCAACTTCTTTTCCAACAACGGTTTCAATTTTTGCGCGGGTATTTTCGCCGCGCGCAATCGCCGATAAAATCGTAAAATAAATGGCATAATCCTTGCCAAATTCTTCTACCAGCATACTTTTCCCATCGGCAATAAAAAACGAATCTTCTTTGAGCATCAAATCAAGCATTTTTTTGAGTGTCAATGCTTTATTATCTACAAAAAGTTGAACGTATTTTGCCACGCCGCCTGTGAAAGCATACAAAGCCAACAAGTCTTCCGCCGAAAATTTGGGGTTGTTTTCCGCCAAAATTTCTTTCAAAACCGACACTTTGAACGGCTTTAACCGCAAAAAATTGGTAGCGCGACCATAAAGCGGCGCATTGTAATCCTCAAAAATCCTGTGCATCAGCGAATAAACCGAGCCGCAAACAAACAAATTGATTTTGCTCGCGGTTTTTTGCGTGTCCCAATCGCGCTGCATGTCGCTGAAAACAGACGGATTGATATTCAAAAACTCTTGAAATTCGTCGATAATCAGGTTAAAAGGGCGTGTGGCGGACAGTTGCATCAAAAATTTGAACAACTGACTGAAATTCTGCACATTGCCCATCAGTGGAATTTGCAGTTTTTCGGCGATTTCCTGCTGAAAATCTTCGCAAAGATAAGTTTCCGCTTTGCGAGAAACGAAAAAATAAAGTGTCGGCACGCCTTCTGTGGCATTCAGCAACAGTTGCGTTTTGCCCACGCGCCGTCTGCCTGTAATAACTGTAAATTGCGCGTTTTCAAGCGATTGCGCCTGAACTTTGTGCAGCCTTGCCATCTCGTCTTCTCTGTTATAAAACTTCATAATTCAAATATTTTTTCGCAGTTCCGAAACGGTGAGTTCCGAACTGACGGTTGCGATTGCAAAAGTACGAATTATGTTTCAATCTGCAAAACTTTTTTCGTGTAAACCAATATGGCATGGAAAAAAAGAAAAATTTTCGCTACTTTTGCAAAAAAAAATAAACGCTATGAACACAAAAAACAGCACTGTTGCAGAACGCTTCTTAAAGTATGTGGCGTTTGACACACGTTCCGATGATACTTCGGAAACAACGCCGAGCACACGCTGCCAATGGCAGTTGGCACACGCCCTGAAAGCCGAGTTGGAGGCAATGGGCTTGGAGGATATTTCGCTGGACGAGCATGCTTATCTGATGGCGACTTTGCCCGCTAATCAGTTATCAGTTACCAGTTACCAGTTACCGGTTACCGGTTACCAGTTGCCTGTCGTTGGGTTTATTGCGCATTTGGATACTTCGCCTGATATGTCCGGGGCTAATGTGAAGCCTCGCATTGTGGAGAATTATGATGGTGGGGATATTGTTTTGAATGCTGCCGAGAAGGTGGTGCTGTCGCCCAAACTGTTTCCTGAATTGTTGCAGCACAGGGGTGAAGACTTGATTGTGACGGACGGGACAACCCTTTTGGGAGCCGACGACAAAGCGGGCATCGCCGAAATCCTGACCGCCATCGAGTATCTGCAGCAGCATCCCGAAATTCCGCACGGCAAAGTGCGCGTCGCTTTCAATCCCGACGAAGAAATCGGACGCGGCGCACACCTCTTCGACGTAGCACAGTTTGGTTGCGATTGGGCATACACCATGGACGGCGGCGAATTGGGCGAACTGGAATACGAAAATTTCAACGCCGCCGTCGCCACAGTCCACATCAACGGGCTGAATGTGCATCCGGGCTATGCCAAAGACAAGATGCGCAATGCCGCACTGCTCGCCACCCAATTTGCCACCGCAATGCCGCAAGCGGAACGTCCGGAACGCACAAGCGGCTATGAGGGATTTTTTCATCTGACCTCCATAAGCGGCTCGGTGGAAGACGCAACGCTCACGTACATTGTTCGCGACCACGACGCAAAGAAATTTGAACAGCGATTGATTACACTTCAAAATCTCACAAACGAATTTAATAAAGTGTACCCCGCAGATACCGTTACGCTGCACATCAAGCAGCAATACCGCAATATGCGCGAGATGGTGGAGCCGCAAAAGCACATCATCGACTTGGCGAAACAGGCGATGCTCGAAGCAGGCATTACGCCCGTTGTGCGCCTCATCCGCGGCGGCACCGATGGCGCGCAACTCTCATTCAAGGGTTTGCCCTGCCCCAACATCTTCGCAGGTGGCGTGAATTTTCACGGTCGCTACGAATTTGTCCCCATTCAGTCGATGGAGAAGGCTGTGGAGGTGATTGTGAATATTGTAAAGGGTGTCGGGGGCAAAACACAATAAAACGCTAAAAAATCTGTTTTATACGCGTATGTCGAAACGGGAATTTATTAGACTTGGTGTGATGCTGTGCATGGTGCTATGTGTGGTGCTGTGCGGGTGTTCTTCGCCTAAAAATACGGCGGGAACACGGTGGTATCATGCGTTTAATACCCGTTACAATGTCTATTTCAATGGGGAGATGGCTTATGATGAGGCTTTGAAGAAGCAGACAGAGAGCTATCAGGATAATTATTCGGACATCCTGTTGATGTACCCCGTGGATGCGTTACCCCGCGAGAAAGCCACCCAGGGCGGAGCGTTTGACCGAGCCATTGAAAAGGGTGTGAAAGCCGCCAAGCAGCATTCTATTCGCACCAAACCCAAAGCCAACCCCGGTCGACGCAACGACCCTGCATACAAGGCGTGGCGGTCGCGGATGGAATTTAACGCGTTTTTGTTCAATGCGTGGATGCTGGTGGGGAAGGGGCAGTTTCACAATGGCGATTTTATGCTGGCGGGTGGCACGTTTGCCTACATTGCGCGAATTTATGATACGCAGCCGGAAATTGGCGTTGATGCACTGATTTGGCAGGCAAGGAGTTACACCAATTTGGGTTGGTTTTATGAGGCGGAAGATATTCTTTTGCGCGTGAAGCGGGAAGGCATCCCTAACAAGCGGTTAGAACACTGGTATGCAGCCACTTATGCCGATTTTTGGCTCCAGCAAAAACAATATGCAGATGTAATCCCCTATTTGCAAAAGGCAATTGATGCGGAGAAAAACAGCCTGCAACGCAATCGCGAACGCTACCTGTTAGGTCAATTATATGCGAAAGAGGGAAATAAAGCATTGGCATACAAGGCGTTCAGCGAAATTCAAATGTCCAAAGTGCCTTACAGCCTGCAATTTAGCACCAAAATCAGACAGTCGGAAGTGATGGAAGGCAGCGACACCACCCACATCACCAAGCAACTCCGCAAAATGGCAAAAGACAGCAAAAACAAAGACTATTTAGACCAAATCTATTATGCACTTGGAAATGTCTATATGGGTGTGCCGGATACTGCAACTGCGATTGCACACTACGAATTGGGCGTAGAAACGAGTACGCAAAACGGCTTTGACAAAACCCTGAATCAGTTGATATTAGGCGACCTGTATTTTCAGCAGCGCAACTATGCGAAGGCACATCCGCATTACACCGGTGCATTGGCGCAATTGGCGAAAGAGCATGAAGCCTATCCGCGCGTAGAGAAGCGAACAGAGATTTTGGGCGAATTGGTGGTAGTAGCCGAGGCGGTCAATTTGCAAGACAGTTTGCAACGCCTTGCAAAGATGACGGACAGCGAACGGCTGAAAGTGGTCAACAAACTCATTGATGATTTGAAACAAAAGGAAAAAGAAGAAGAATTAGCAGCACTGCGCGAAGCATACGAAAATACGCTGGACGAAACGCGTTCGCAGTTGACACAGTTGAACAAGCCGGTAGCGGCTGTGGTGGCACCAACCAAACCGGGCGAAGAAAACCTGTTTTATTTTTACAACACCCAAGCTGTGGCATTGGGTAAAACGGCTTTTCAACAGAAATGGGGCAATCGCAAATTGGAGGACAACTGGCGGCGACGCAACAAAACCACCCCCATGGGCAATATGTTTGCCGAGGAAAAAACGGCTGAAGACACTGACCTCCCCGAAGATTCTATCGCCAACTTGCCAACCGACAGTTTGGGCAACAGCCTCGCCACGAGCAAGCCCGACAGTTTATCGACCGACCCGCACGACCCGCAATTTTATTTGCAGCAAATCCCTCTGACAGAGGAGGCTATCGCCGCTTCCGACCAAATTCTCAAAGATGGGCTGTACAATATGGCGGTGATTTACAAAAACAAATTGGAGGATTCCCATTTGGCGGTGGAAACGTTCAACCGGTTGAACACGCAGTTTCCGGAGCATGAAAAGAAGTTGGATGCCTATTACAATGTCTATCTGATACATTTGCGCAATGATAACAAAGAGCTTGCAGACCGTCAGAAACAACTCATTCGGGAGGAATTTCCGGAAAGTGAGTTGGCACAGGCAATGGCTGACCCTGGCTATGAATACAACCTGAAAATGATGTATGTGTTGCAAGATTCGCTGTATGAAGCCACCTACGAGGCGTATTTGGAGGGTGACATTGCCGAAATTCATCAGAATTACGAGACCGTTCAGGCAAAATATCCGCAGTCGGATTTGATGCCTAAATTCGCGTTTCTCAATGCGTTGAGCTATGTGCAAACCCACGATGCAGTTACGTTCAAGGCGCTGCTGCAAGAGATTATTGCGAAATATCCCGCAGCCGATGTGACCGAATTGGCGCAGGAGATGATGAAACGGTTTTTGGCAGGGCTGACCCTGTCAAGCTCCGGCGACAACCAGTTGGCGCGTGGTGGGTTGCTCGGAAGCCGTTGGGGAGCCGTGCAGGATGTGAGTGCGGCGGATTCACTGATGTTCTCCGAAAAAAAGGACACTCCTCACCTGCTGATGATAGTGTATTCAAATGGCAGTTTGGACGACAATTTGCTGCTCTACACCGTAGCCAGCTTCAACTTCGGCAACTTCACCGTCAACGATTTCGATTTGGAACAAACCTCAACAGGTGAAGTCAATACGCTGCAAATCAAGAGTTTTGTCAACCTGGAAGTAGTGCAGGAATACGAGCAAATGATACACGAAGAAGAAGGCTACGCAGCCGAGTTAGAACGCTTGGGAGCCATCATAGTCCCAATTTCAGAAGCCAACTACAACATCCTGCTGCAAGGAAAAACGCTGGAAGAGTATCTTCAATTTTATAAAACACTCACTGCTCCGGAGAATTAGCCGGTATAGAGAAAACTTGTACGGGGTTATCAAAATTGTACCCCTTTCACCACAAAGTTTTAACCCACACCAGCAGGCAAATCAGCAGCAATGCAGGTAGCAGGTTGATGATTTCCAACTTTTTGATGTTGAGCAGGTTGATGCCTAATCCGATGAGAATAATTCCGCCTACTACTGTTATTTCGGATATGATTTCGGGGGGAATGTCTTTGCCGATAAGCGCGACCAAGAGGGTGATGCCGCCTTGAAAGACTAAAACGAGGGCGGCAGAACACAGCACGCCAATCCCCAAGGCGGAGGCAAGCATGATGGCAGAGAAAAAGTCCATAATGGATTTGGTGAGCAAGAGGTCGGAGGTTTGTCCGAAGCCTTCTTCTATCGCCCCCACGAGAGTCATCGACCCCATGCAAAAGAGCAAAAAAGCCGTCAACAAGCCCTCTGTGAAGCGGTCGTTCTTCGATTTGGTGCGTGTTTTAATGAGGTCGCCCAATTGTTCCACCCGCTGCTCAAGCCGCATTCGGACACCAAGGAAGCCCCCCAGAACCAAACTTAACACCACCAACAAAGGCTCCGAAATGCCAATAGACATCTTAATTCCCAACAGCAAAGTGAACAATCCAACAGCCTGAAAATAAACGGATTGATATTTTTCCGGAATGCTCTTTTTGAAAACCAGCCCGATGCCACTCCCCACAATAATCGCCGCTGTATTTACTAATGTTCCAATCATATATTATTAAGCGTAAAAAACAGTATCAATCAGCCTCACATCCCCATCAAACACTGCAATGCAACCAACAGGAAATGCACTGTCCGCCCAATTTTCAATCGGTTGCAGCGTGGTTCCATCCACAATAGCAAAATACTCCACCTGCAATTCGGGAACGGCATTGACCTGTTCTGTCACCCATTGTCTGGTGCTTTCAAGGGATTGCGGGTCAAGCTCGCAATGACAACTGCTGTGGGCGGGCTTGACCCGCAATTCCCTGCTGTGCAGCAGAACCCGCGAAATATTCACCGCCGCCTGCCGCTGCGCGGCAGTCAGTCGCGCGTTGCGCGAACTCATCGCCAAGCCGTCCGCTTCGCGAACAATAGGGCAGGCAACTATTTGCACATCCAATTGCAGATGCCTCACCATTTCGCGGATAATTGCCAACTGCTGAAAATCTTTTTCGCCAAAATAGGCTCGGTCGGGTGCCGCAATCTCAAATAACCGGCTCACAATCTGCGCCACGCCATTGAAATGCCCCGGTCGAAACGCGCCTTCCATCACCGTTGCCAAGGCTCCAAATTCAAATTGGCGGGTGTCCGGCGCGGGATACATTTCTTCGGCGGAGGGCATGAACACGATGTTTACACCCGCGTTTGCCAATAATTCGCAATCGGCTTCGGGAGTGCGCGGGTAGTTTTTGAGGTCGTTTTTGTCGTTAAATTGGGTGGGATTAACGAAAATGCTGACCACCGTCACATCGTTTTCTGCCACAGCGTGTGCAACCAAAGCGCGGTGTCCGGCGTGCAATGCGCCCATTGTAGGCACCAATCCGATGGATTTATGGGTATGTCGGGCAGTCGCCAAAACGCCCTTCAAATCATCGATTTTTTCAATAATTTTCATTTGCAAAAATGTCTTTTCTTAAAAACGGCGCAAAAGTAAGTAAAATAAATGGGAAAACACAAAATTTGCCGGTTTGCAAAATAAGTTATACCTTTGGGGCGATTTTTACAAAAAAAAACTGTTTATTATGTCAAAAGTATATTTTACGGATATGCGCACGAAGCCGGGGCGCAGTTTGCCGGACAAGTTGGAGTTGCTTGTGAAGCGGGCTGGGATTGAAACGATTGATTTCAAGGACAAGTTTACGGCGGTGAAAATTCATTTCGGTGAGCCGGGCAATCTGGCTTACATTCGCGCGAATTATGCCGCGCGGCTGGTGCAATTTTTGCTGACTAAGCAGGCGAAACCGTTTTTGACGGATTCCAGCACCCTGTATCAGGGCAGGCGGTCGAATGCCTTAGACCACATCACGAGCGCGTTTGAGAATGGGTTTAACCCGCTTGCGGTGCCTTGCCCGGTGATTATTGCCGATGGACTGAAAGCCATCGACTTTTTGGAAATTCCGCTCGGTTTGAAGTATTGCAAAACGGCAAAAATCGGTGCGGCGATTGCAGAATCCGACATCGTGGTGTCGATGAACCACTTTAAAGGGCACGAGCAAACGGGCTTTGGCGGTGCGTTGAAAAACCTCGGTATGGGTGCGGCTTCGCGGCAGGGGAAATTGGAACTGCATTCGTCCTCGCAGCCAATCATTGAAACGGCAGAATGTACGTCCTGCGGTCAGTGCGTGAAGTATTGCGCCTCAAAAGCGATTCATTTGAATGCGGACAAAAAAGCGGAAATTGATTACAAAAAATGCGTTGGTTGCGGGCAATGCGTGGCTGTGTGCCAGTTTGAGGCGGCTCAACCCGTCTGGGACAACTCTACGGATGTGATGAACTACAAAATTGCCGAATATGCGCTGGCGGTGGTGAAAGACAAACCCCATTTCCACATCAATTTCATCATGGACGTGTCGCCAAACTGCGATTGCTGGGCGTGCAACGATGCCGCCATAGTCCCCAACATAGGCATAGCCGCCTCTTTCGACCCCGTAGCATTGGACAAAGCCTCCGCCGACATGGTAACAAACGCCGGAGCCAACCTCAACACCGTCCTGAACGTCAAAAAGCAGGGCGATTTGCAAAACATCGAAAAATTCAAACTCATCCACCCCAACACCGACTGGCAAGCAGGCTTGAAATACGCCCAAGAAATAGGGCTGGGAGAGGCGGATTATGAGTTAGTGACGGTGGAATGATTGAAATGTCATTGCGGGCTTGACCCGCAATCCCCTATTCTGCATCGCTCTGTATCTCAACATTAGGCTCCCTTTCAGGGGATTGCGGGTCAAGCCCGCAATGACAAAATATTTTGCAAAAAATGATTTGTAATTCATAATTATTGCGTACCTTTGCAGCCGAAAGATTCTGAAATTAGTAACAATTTTTAAAACAACAGTCAAAAATGATTATTGTACCGTTAAAAGAAGGCGACAACATTGAGAAAGCCTTGAAAAAGTTTAAGAGGAAGTTTGAAAAAACAGGTGTGACGAAGGAATTGCGTCGGCGCCAGGCTTTCATAAAGCCCTCTGTGGAGCGACGTGAAGAGGTTATTCACGCTGTTTACGTTGAAAAAAAGTTTTTGAATGAGACTTAAGACACTTTGCATTTGATGCCTGTTGAATCATTTTTGCATTATTTACAGTCTGAGAAAGCCTATTCAGCCCACACTGTAGGTGCTTACGAAAGTGATTTAATACAGTTTAAGGAGTTTTTCTGTGGCGATGAAACGCTGGTGCCGAGCGAGGTGGACGCGGTCATTATTCGCCGTTGGATGGCTTCGTTGATGAACGAGGGGTATTCGCCGCGGTCGGTCAACCGCAAGTTGAGTTCGCTCAAATCGTTTTTTCGCTACTTGAACAAAAAACATCTGGCAAAAGGCAATCCGACAAGCAAGGTAATCGGTCCGAAAACGACTAAGCCGCTACCTAACTTTGTGAGAGACAACGATATGAACGGCTTGCTTGACGAGTGGGAGGTGGATGATTCGTTTGAAGGACTGCGCGACAGAACCATATTGGACGTTTTCTACATGACCGGTATGCGCTGTGCGGAGTTGGTGGGGCTGAAAGACGATGATGTTGATTTTAGCGCACTGCTGATAAAAGTGACGGGCAAACGCAATAAACAGCGCTTAATTCCGTTTTCAAAATTGCTGGTAGAGGATTTGAAAGAGTATTTGATATTGCGCGATGAGGAGGTAGAGGGCGTTAGACAAGCGTTTTTCGTTCGCAAAGACGGGCGGGCGTTGACTAACAGCATGGTTTACAAGTTGGTCAACAGGCGATTGTCGCAGTTGCCCAATTTGTCGAAAAAAAGTCCGCATGTGTTGCGACACACCTTTGCAACGGGGATGCTGAACAACGGCGCGGATTTGAATGCGGTGAAAGAACTTTTGGGACACGCAAGTCTCGCATCCACAGAGGTTTACACGCATACAACGTTTGAAGAGTTAAAGAATATTTATCAACAAGCCCACCCGCGCGAGTAGGTGGCATAAAAACAAGGAGGTTAATATGGAATTTGCAATTCATCCCATCCATTTTGAAATGGGTGAGAAGTTAGAAAAATTTGTAGGGAAAAAAGTAAGTCGTCTGGCAAAAATCACTGATGATTCGGCGGTTGTCGATGTCACGTTGAAACTCATCAAGCCCGAAACGAACAACAACAAGGAGGCAAGCATCAAATTGCTGGCTTCGGGTTACGATTCGTTTGCAAAAGAAGTGTCAGACACGTTTGAAGCGGCTGTTCTCTCGTGCGTAGAGAAAATCGAACGCCAAGTGTTGAAGCAGAAAGAAAAGAGTACTAACAATTAAAAATTAAAAATATATGAGCACACCTTATGTAATGGGGATTGATGTCGGCGGCACGAATACGGTGTTTGGGGTCGTTGATGCGCGAGGAAAAATTATTGAGTCGGGGCGAATTAAAAGCCCGAGTGAAACTGCCGAGACTTATTGTGCAACGCTTTCTGTTGAACTCAATAAGTTGATTGAAAAAGTCGGAGGAAAAGCCCAGTTCAACGGCATTGGGATGGGCGCACCCAACGGCAATTTTTACAAGGGCACTATCGAGGATGCTCCCAACATCAGTTGGGCGCACGAGCGTGTGATACCGTTAGCCACTATGTTGAGCTCGGCAACGGGCATTCCGACCGTTCTCACCAACGATGCCAACGCGGCAGCCATCGGTGAAATGACCTACGGCGCGGCGAAAGGCATGAAAAACTTCATCATGATTACGCTGGGGACGGGTGTCGGTAGCGGCATTGTTGTGAACGGCACATTAGTATATGGTCATGACGGGTTTGCCGGCGAATTGGGGCATGTGACTGTTGAGAAAAACGGGCGGCTGTGCGGCTGTGGTCGCAAAGGCTGTTTGGAAGCCTACGCTTCGGCAACCGGTGTGGCACGCACTGCCAAAGAACTTATCGAAACCGGCGGCACCAAAAGCCTGTTAGCCCAATTGGACATCAACAACGTAACCTCCAAAGACGTTTACGATGCGGCAGTGAAGGGCGACAAAGTGGCAATCGACATTTTCAAAGAGACAGGGCGCATTTTGGGCGAGGCATTTGCCAATTTCATCGCATTTTCCAGCCCCGAAGCCATTGTGCTGTTTGGCGGACTTTCCAAAGCCGGCAAATTTATCATGGAGCCTATTCAACAGGCGATGACAGAGCACTCGTTGGGCATTTTCAAAGGGAAAACCAAATTGCTCATGTCCGATTTGCCCGAAAGCGATGCGGCAGTGTTGGGCGCGAGTGCGTTGGCTTGGGACATAAAATAGATTACTAAAAAAACATACGGTTTTGTCCGATAAAATTGCTCACAAAATAATTTTAGGAATAGAATCGAGTTGCGACGATACTTCGGCAGCAGTGCTCTGTGATGGGGTGTTGCTGTCGAATGTGATTGCGGGGCAGAAGGTGCATGAGGCGTATGGCGGCGTGGTGCCGGAATTGGCCTCGCGGGCACATCAGCAAAACATCATTCCCGTTGTGCATCAGGCAATTAAGCAAGCCGGAATAGACAAAGCGGATTTGTCTGCCATCGCATTCACGCGCGGGCCGGGCTTGCTGGGGTCGCTCCTGGTGGGCACCTCGTTTGCCAAAGGATTGGCGACGGCTTTGGATATTCCGATGATTGAGGTCAACCACCTGCAAGCGCATGTTTTGGCGCATTTTATCCGTCAAAAGGGGCAGGATTACAACCCGCCCGCGTTTCCGTTTTTGTGCCTGCTGGTGTCCGGAGGCAATTCGCAAATCATCCTTGTGCGTGCCTGCAACGATATGGAGGTGGTTGGGCAGACGATTGACGATGCGGCGGGCGAGGCGTTTGACAAGTGTGCGAAAGTGATGGGCTTGCCCTATCCGGGCGGACCGGTAATCGACAAACTGGCGAAAGAGGGCAACCCCACAGCATTTAAGTTGAACAAACCGCAAATTGCAGGCTATGATTACAGTTTCAGCGGTCTAAAAACCTCTTTTCTCTACCTCTTGCGCGACCACCTGAAACTTAATCCGCAATTCGTCGAACAAAACCGCACCGATTTGTGCGCCGTCCTGCAAGCCACCATCATTGATATATTGCTAAATAAATTGGTGAAAGCATCTAATGATTTGAAAATCAGCAGAATAGCTGCTGCCGGAGGGGTGTCTGCCAATTCCGGATTGCGTCATGCGCTGGAGGAAACGGCTGAAAAAAGGGGTTGGGAAATTCACCTGCCGCCGTTGGCATTCACTACCGACAATGCGGCGATGGTGGCGATGGTGGGCACTTTTAAGTTTGCCGGTCAGGATTTTTGCCCGATGTCGGCGGTGCCTTTTTCGCGGGTTGTGATTTAGTCATTCTTTACTGGAATATCCGTTGTTTCCGGAACATCCGTTTCCGTTTCCGGTTCTTCTTCTATGTACTCACCGTCAACTTCTGCTTCTTCTTCCAGACCTTCTTCCGGTTCCGGCTTTTCTCCTTCACCTTCGGGATAGATAAAGATGGTGACGCGATTCATCACTTTTTCCTCGAAAGGTTGTAAATCACCACCAAAAAACTTGAGAACCAAACGGTCGCGTGCCACATTAAACCGTGTTGTCATCACTTCTGCAACGGCTTCACCACGCTTTTTCGACAACTTCTGATTGTAAGTGGAGGTGCCGCTATCTTTGTCCGCAAAGGAGTGTAATCCCAATTTTGTACCCGGATGATTTTTCAAATAGTCGGCGGCTTTAGCGATGGTCAGCATTTGATTTTCGCGCACGACATGGCTGTTGACCAGAAAAAATACAGGGTCGAATGTAACAGTCTCTTCCGCAACCTTCTCTTCGGGACATTCGGGGCATTCGGGACACGCTGTCGGTCGGTTTCGCAATTCCTCAACTTCTCCGGTCAATGTGTTAATAGCAGCATTCAAAGCATCCAATTCCGGCTGATTATACAAAGGAGCCTTGATGAAATGACGGAAATTGAACCGGTAGGTCACGCCAAGATTAACATTAAATATTGCATCAAAATTAATTGCCGAAGAAGAATTTTTATGACCAATAGCCGGAATCAAAACAAATTGCGGGTCTAAAAAAAGATTGATGCCATCGGCAACACGGAAATTAAATTGCACACCAGCTTTTGTGACAAAACTCATGCCGCCTTTGTGTCTGGCACTCACCGTGTCGTTGATATTTATAATTCCGACACCTACATACACCACAGGATTGAAGAAACCTTTGTGATTGTAGGGTAGGAACAGATTTTTCAGGTTCAACATATAATCAGCGGTAAATAACAGATAGCTTTGAGTCGTATCTATTGCACTGCCGTTTTGTTCAAAAGCTTGCACTGTGCCATAAGAGCCGGAAAAACGCCATCCGGACACCGGAGAAGTCCACCGACCGAATGAGCCGCCGAATGTAGGTCGCCAAAGAGCATCATATTTTTTTTGTTCATCAAGGAAATTCAGAAATCCCGTCATATCAGCGTCTTGGCTTAAAATGCCGCCCAAACCACCTTGCACCGACACAAACCAGTTGCTACTTGCAGCATCTGTCAGCCACGTAACACCTGAGGCGGCGATTTTTAAGCGCGGGTCAGCCACTTGCTTTGCCACAGCCCCATTATACATCGTTTTTGCGCGGGCATCGGATGGATATTGGCTTTCAACAGCCAAAGGGCTCTCGCTCTGTGCAAAAGTGCCCCAAGCAAGAAGCAGAAATCCAGTTGTGAAAAATATTTTTTTCATTCCGATAACTAAATTAACCAAATTCGCCGCAAAAGTAATGTATTTAAATGAAACTACCAAATTTTTTTGCTTGCCGACAAATTTGAAATTGAAGAGCTATGATAAAAGTTTCGTATCTTTGCCCCCGATTTCTAAATACAATGTTATGCAGAGAGGCTTTCATGGTGCGATTGGGGTACTTTCCTTGCTGATTTTGACAACGAATTGTGGCAAGGAGGAGGATAGCGACTGGGATTTGCCGCAAATTCTGCAGGGCGAAACTTTGGATGTTTTGACGATTTCCGGCTCTATGTCGTACTATGTGTATCGGGACGACCCGCTTGGATATGAATATGAATTGTTGAGTGATTTTGCTAAAAGTCAAGGTCTTACGCTGAATATTCAGACGGTGGCAAGCGAAACCAAATTGACCGAAATGTTGCTCAACGGCGATGGCGATTTGATTGCCTACAACATTCCAATTACTATTGAGGGCGAAGAAATACTGCGCTATGCGGGGCGTGAAGTGATTGACCATCAAGTGCTTGTGCAACGGGCAAACAAAGGCGACACACCCGTGCGCGATGTGACCGAACTGATTGGCAAGACCGTGTGGGTGGTCAAAAACAGCAAATATGAGCGACGGCTTCGCAATCTGAACGAAGAAGTGGGCGGCGGCATTGAAATCAAAACCGTGGACGAAGACTCGCTCTCAACCGAAGATTTGCTCGAAATGGTGTCCGACGGGCGAATTAGATATGCAGTGAGCGATGCGGCTTTGGCAAAACTGAACAAAACGTATTACAACAACATCAATATTGCATTGGATGTGAGCTTTTCGCAACGCTCATCGTGGGCTGTTCGTCCCACCGAGCCGCTTTTGGCACAAGCACTGGATGAATGGTTTGCTGAAAATGCCAAAACGTCTCGCACGCAGGCGATTGCCAAACGTTATTTTGAACGAAGCAAAAATCCGTTTGGCAAAAATGTACCCAAGATTCCCAAAGGCAATATCACGCCTTACGATGCGGCTTTCAAAAAATATGCAGATACTATTCAATGGGATTGGTGCCTGTTGGCGGCAATTGCCTATCAGGAGTCACGTTTTCACACCCAATCGGAGTCGTGGGCAGGAGCTAAAGGGATGATGGGACTGATGCCTCGAACGGCTGCTTCTATGGGTATTACGCAAGAGCAAACGCATGAGGTGGAAGCAAGTATTTTGGCAGCTGCCCGTTTGATTAAACGCTTGAATGACAAGTATTTCGCAGGTATCAAAAACGAAGAAGAACGCATCAAATTCATTTTGGCATCTTATAACGCCGGCTCAGGGCATATCCGAGATGCCATCGCGTTGGCAAAAAAATACAACAAAAATCCCAATGTCTGGGAAGACAATGTGTCAGCCGCCCTCCGCTGGAAAATGATTCCCGAATACTACAACGACCCTGTCGTGAAGCAAGGCTATTTTCGTCCGGGCGAAACATTAAGCTATGTGCGAAACGTGATGGAACGTTGGAAAGCGTATCAGGCACGCGATGCTGCCGCCGCAAGAGCAAACGCAGCGCAGGCAGCAAAAGTCAAAAAGGTGAAAACCACAAAGGCTACTGTGGCAAAAAAACAGAAAAAAAAGTAAAACACATAAAAATATAAACGTATGAAAAGGACAATTCTACTTATGGCATCAGTTGCACTGCCAATGTTGGCAAGTGTTCCGTTTGGTTTTGCAGCAGTCGCAACGCCACCAACCCGGACAAGTCAGTTGCCGGATAGTATTGTGAGTTGGAATGCTGACAGCACTCTGTTGATTAGCAAAGTATTATATGAATATGACAACTATGGTCATATTATTTCACATACCGGCGGCAATTGGGATAACTCAACCGGCTCTTTTGCCGTTGCCCTTGCTTCCACAAGCGAGTACGCATACGATGCCAACGAAAAACAAATTTTATATGCTCGATATAATTGGGATGGCTTTGATTGGCAAGGGGTAAACAAACAGGAAATGGGATACGATGCGAATGGCTATCGCACTTTATATGCCGGTTATGGTGGTTGGGATAGCGCAAACCGCATTTGGCTCGGTTCGGGAAACAACAAATTTGAAGACACATACGATGCTACCGGCAATCAAACTTGTCAAATTGTGTACATTTGGGATAGTGCCACCAAGACTTACATATACTATAGGAAAACTGAATGGGCATACGAAGCTAAAGCACGCGATACGTTGTCTATTGTCCAAAATTGGGGTGGCACCGATTGGATAAATTCTACTAAAACTCAAATAGCATACGACAGTTATGGTAATTTACTTTCACTGGTGCAATATCTATGGGATAGCACGAGTGCTGATTGGGTCGAAAATTACAAGTCTGAATTAGCCTACACATACACGGGCAGCAATGTTGAGGAGAGTATAAGGACAGACAATGGCACCCAAACAGAAAAATGGGAATACGCATACGATGCAAATGATAATCGCACCTTGTATGCCAGATACACTTGGAATGGCACTGATTGGAGGGGTATTTCCAAGTCCGAATACGCATACGATGCGAATAGTAATAAAACATTGTCTGTTGACTATACTTGGGATGGTTCCGGTTGGCTCTGGGGTTCCAAGTTTGAACACGCATACGATGCAAATGGTAATGACACATTGACTGTTGGATACACCTGGGATGGCAGCTCTTGGGCACCATCAACAAAAGAGGAGCGACAATATAATGCTAATAAACAGCTACTTTTAGCAGCAGACTATGATTGGGATGGTGCCGGTTGGGTAGCCGCGGCGGAGAGGGGCAAGGGAACAACTATTAAATCGGAATACGCATACGATACAAATGGTAATCGAACGCTATACATTGAGTATGTGTGGGATAGCACCACCAAAACTTGGATACCGTCAGTCAAATACGAATATCAATTGGATGGTAATGACAATTCACTTTTTTATGCTACTTATCAATGGGGTGGTACCGATTGGGTATGCCACCTCAAAGACGAAAATACATACGAGGCTCATGGTTATCAAACAGGGTCTGTTTCATCTCAATTGGTCGATGGCGAATTGAAAGAGTTATCTAAGGGTAAAATTGATTACACATACGATGAGAATGGAAATCCAAATGTTGCCCGTGCGTATGGTTATGATTATGAAATGAGTGACTGGAAGTTGGAGAGCATCACAAAGTATTACTATGGAGACCACGACCTCAATCCCATCCCCGGCTCGCAAGCACAACAGGTGATTTCTTTTGAGGCTTTGGCGGCTGCAACGTATGGTGACGCACCGGTCACACTCGTCGGAAGAACCGATAAAGGTTTGATAATCAGCTACGAAAGTAAAAACACAGCCGTAGCAACGATTGCAGATAGCATCCTGACTATCGTTGGTGCAGGAGTAGCCGAAATTGTAGCCACCCAAGCAGGCGATTTCTACACTTTGCCGGCGGACACCGTAAAGCAGGCACTGACAGTAGCAAAAGCAGACGCGGTGATTACATTCCCCGAGTTGGAGGCGAAAACTGTCCGAGATGTTCCATTTGAATTGACGGCAACCAGCACCAATTCATCTACACCAATTCGGTTCACCAGCAATGCCCCGGCGGTGGCATCAATCACCGGCGCAGGCACTATGGTAACGGTTTTACGCTCAGGCACAGCGCAGATTACAGCCACACAAGCAGCAAGCACCAATTACAATGCCGCAACAGCAGTAACTCGCTCATTGACAGTCAGCCAGTATTTAGGAATTGAAGCCGTAGACGGAGCCATCATCAACAAAGTAGAAATCTACAACCTGTTGGGACAATTGGTGGCGAGCGACACGAATTTAAATCTTCTCCCATTGAGCGAGGGCATCTACATCGTGAAGATTTTTAGCGCAGGCAAAGTAGTTACACAGAAAATAGTTGTAAAAAAATAATTCTGAGCCGAAGAGATGGATAGGGAGCTTGTGCAAAAAAAATGTGCTGAAAAAAGAGTACCTTTGCATCCGAAAAATGGATGAAAATGGCAGAAACAAGTGAACTATTAACAATCAAAGAAGCCAGCGAGTGGGCTACAGGCTATATCGGAAAGGATGTAACCCCGTCTAATATTTCCTATCTTGAGTTGGTGAAATATTTTTTAGGCGGGCACACGGACAAGTTGAATTAGTAGCATAGAATTATGGAAGATAATATTATATACAAAATTACTGTTGAAGATTTACAAAGCGAAGCAATCGAAAGTATCGGCAGAAAATTAACTGATGAAGAAATTGATATTGCCAAAGATGCTTTTGAATGGGGATTAGGTGAATCCATTCATATAATTTACAATACTATTTTTACAGAAATGATAAAAAAATGAATGCAACAAATAGATTTAGTAATTCAGACTTGTTGGCTACGCAATTTCTTGAACAAGCACAGCATTTTAACGCTAATGTTGAATTAATAAAAGTTCTAAAATCACGAACTTACAGCATTGGTGAAGCAAATGTTTTAGTGCGAGCCGCTTCGGAAGGCAATAGACGTTATTTCTTTGGCTTAAATTATCTTACAGTAGAAGAAATTGCAAATCTTGACAATCCTTTTGTCGCTTTTATTTGTGGTTCAATGGATAAGGTTGTTATCATTCCTGCGAAAATATTATTCAAATATCTTCCACAAATTAGCCACGACAGAAACGGTGAATATAAAATTAACATTGACAGAGGTTTAAACATAGTTTTAGCTGGCAAAAATAATAGAATTGACTGTGCAGATTTTATCAACAATTGGAATTTGCTTTTGTCGCCACCAATAATTAAAGAAGAAACAAAAAATACGGTTGAAGAAAGTTTACATTCCGTATTACAAGGGCGTTTAATTGAAATTGGGAATATTCGTGGTTATGAAACATTTTGTCCTGATAAATCACGGAAATTCAACGAAGTAAAACTTGACGAATTAACAACATTGCAAATCTGTCCGCAACTGCAATTCTCAGATTACAATCTTTTGCGGCAAATTGATGTGCTATGGTTTCGCCCCAAAGGGAATAATTTTATCCCTGCATACGCTTTTGAAGTAGAAATTTCTACCGGTGTTTGGAGTGGTGTTGGCAGAATGGCAACGTTGATGGATTATTCTAATGTTGGATTATATGTCATTGCGAACGATGCAAAAAAATATAATCAAGTAATGACTTCGTTGTATGAAAATTATAATCGCTACCATTTTATTGGAAATGAATGTTTGGGAGATTTATATGCTGCTGAAAAGAATTTGAAAGAATTAAGATATGAAATTGGGTTATAAAATTAGATGTTATGGTGCGGAGTAATAATAGTATAGTAAAAATGTTTATCGAAGTAGCTAAAACTTTGAAAAGAAGCCCAGCCCGCATTCCGTTAGGAATGCATCGCTCGGTAGAAAAGGCGAGCCTCGACCCGACCTCGCATCCCGTAGGGATGCATCGCTCGGTAGAAACGACAATCACGCCGCATATTCCGCATTCCGTAGGAATGCATCCAATATCAACACAGTAATTAAATAAAACATGGAAATTTTACCATACATAGAAGAAAAATTATCCGCCCCGATTTTCAAGGTGATTAGCGAGGCGGCCGATGCTTTGGGGCTGGAGACGTATGTCATTGGCGGGTTTGTGCGCGATTTGCTGTTGCGCCGTCCGTCTAAAGATATTGATGTGGTGGCTGTGGGCGATGGGATTGCTTTGGCGCAGGAGGTGGCTCGGCGGTTGGGGAAACGGGCGCAGTTTGCGTTTTTTAAGAGTTATGGGACGGCACAGGTGAAGTTTCGGGAGGGGATTGCGGGTCAAGCCCGCAATGACGATGAGCACCGGCTCGATGGCGATGAATATCGGCGCAATGACGATGAATATCGGCGCAATGACGATGAAATAGAAATTGAGTTTGTGGGTGCCCGGCGGGAATCTTACACGCGCGAATCGCGCAATCCTATTGTGGAGCCGGGCACTTTGCAGGAAGACCAAAATCGGCGCGATTTCACGATTAATGCGATGGCTATTTGCTTGAATGGCAACCGGTTTGGCGAATTTGTTGACCCTTTCAACGGCTTGCAGGATTTGAACGACTGTCGCCTCACAACGCCGCTCAATCCCAACATCACGTTTTGCGACGACCCTTTGCGGATGTTGCGTGCGGTGCGTTTTGCCTCGCAATTGGGCTTCGACATCGAGCGTGTGACGTTTGATGCCATTCAACTCAATGCGGAGCGCATCGAAATCATCACGCAGGAGCGCATTGTGGAGGAGTTGAACAAAATTATCCTGTCGCCCCGCCCGTCCGTTGGGTTTGAATTGCTGGAACTGACGGGGTTGCTGCGACTGATTTTGCCCGAACTGACGGCACTGAAAGGCATTGAAACGAAGGAGGGCGTTGGTCACAAGGACAATTTCAGCCACACATTGAAGGTGCTGGACAATCTCGCGCGCACGTCAGACAATCTGTGGCTGCGCTGGGCGGCTGTGTTTCACGACATTGGCAAGCCGCGCGTTAAACGCTTCGACCCAAAACTCGGCTGGACATTTCACGGGCACGAATACAAGGGGAAAAATATGCTCAAGCCGATTTTTCAGCGGATGAAATTCCCGTTGGACGACCGCCTGCGATATGTGGAAACGCTGGTGTCGCTGCACATGCGCCCGATTGCGCTTTCGGACGAGGAGGTGACGGATTCCGCCGTCCGCCGTCTGCTTTTCGATGCGAGCGATGCGGTGGACGACCTGATGCTGCTCTGTGAAGCCGACATCACGTCCAAAAATCCCGACAAGGTGCGCCAGTTCCTGCAAAATTTCCAAATTGTCCGCAGCAAGCTGAAAGAGATTGAAGCAAAAGACCATGTGCGCAATTTTCAACCCCCAATTGACGGTTTGCAAATCATGGAAATGTTCAATCTGTCGCCCGACAGACAACTCAACGCCGCAGGAAGGCTGAGTTTTGAACATTTGCGCGTGGTGGGCGACCTCAAAAACGCCATCAAAGATGCTATTCTCGACGGCGTGATTCCCAATGAATATGATGCCGCCCACGCTTTTTTGTTGCAGTTGGCAAAGGAAAAAGGGTTGCCTACAGCGTAATTTTTTTCAAAAAAAGTACAGTTTTTTTTGGCTTTTGCAAAAAAAATATTACCTTTGCGCCCGAATTATTTCAAAATAAAAATAAAAACGTATGGCAAGAGATACAAGTTCTTCGGGGATAGCGCATAACGAGCTTACATCCGGCACATTAGTGAAAGGTACGATTCAGGCGGAAGATGATTTGCGCATTGATGGTAAAGTGGAAGGTCTGATTGAATGTTCGGGCAAAGTGGTCGTCGGTTCGCAAGCCGAAATCGTAGGTGACATTTTCTGCACCAATGCCGACATAATTGGCACAGTCAAAGGCAATTTGACTATTCGGGACATCCTCAGTTTGAAAGCAACAGCCGCTTTTACGGGCGATGTTGTAACAAACCGGATTGAAATCGAACCGGGAGCTGTTTTCAACGGCACCTGTAAGATGCAATAAAAAAAAACTTTGTCATTTTTTTTGAATTGTTTTGATAGATACCGTGTTGTTCTGTCAGAACAGTTCATTTTTGTTGTTGGCATCAATCCACCGGATGGTGAAGCCGCGCCGTTCCATGCCGCGAAACCACGTCATTTGCCGTTTGGCAAACTGGTGAATGGCGATTTCGAGTTGGTCGTGCATCTCCTGAAATGTTAATTTTCCAATAACGTGAAGCGTCACAAATCGGTATTCAAGTCCGTAATACATCAGGTTTTCGGGCGAAAGCGACGATGCCAAAAGCGATTGCACCTCCTCAATCAGCCCCTCGCGGAGGCGGTCGTCGAGGCGTTTGCTGATTTTTTGCCGCCGCAACTCGCGGTCGATGTCGATGCCCAAAATCAGGCTCTCAACGGGCGGATAAGCCACCTGCGAGGGCGTTTTGGGCACCGCCGGAAAGTCGTAGCCGCGAAGTACGGACTCAATGTAAAGCCCCGACCCACCGCACAAAATCGCCTGCTTGCCCCGCGACTTGATGTCCGCAAAAGCCGCGTGAAAATCATTCTGAAAGCGATAGACATTGTACCGCTCACCCGCGTCGCAAATGTCGATGAGGTGATAGGGGATGGTGCGGTCGCCCACGCGATAGTCGCCCAAATCCTTGCCCGTGCCAATCGTCATGCCGCGATACACCTGCCGCGAATCGGCAGAGATGATTTCCGCATCCAATTCCAGAGCCAGCCGCACCGCAAAAGCCGTTTTGCCGGATGCAGTGGGTCCTAACACCGTGATGAGGTTTGCTGTTTTCATTTGTGCAAAAAGCTACTCCTTCAAATAATGCGTTTTATGCAATGTAGAAATTTCTGATATTGTTGCCAAAACAATATTTGAGAGTCCTACTCTTGCTGTACGCCAAAGTTTTTTCTTCTGGTTATCACTTACTTTTAAAGAATCAACGTTAGTATCATTTACAAATACGACTATAGAAAAATGCCAAAAATTACATTTCAGAGGTGTGTGTCTTAATTTCAGAGACAGACTAAACTTTTGACCAGATTGAGCCATTTCTGTTTCTATTGCGTAAGAGCAAATATCCTGAATTTTCAAGAAAAAATACCCTCTTGTCACATCCATACAAAAATCGAAATTAAACACAGGGGTATTTACGATGCAGCTTTCTTCCCATGCTTCTAAAAAATCTCTACTTATGACATTTATATAAACGTCTTCTATTCGAAATTTTCCTAAAAGATTTGTTGATAAATCCTTAAATTGTTCTGCTGGAATATTATTGATAATGTCAGGGTCAATTTGGTCTGGACTTTCTTGTAAATATATATTCTTAGTTGGCGTATGGCGAATAAGATATAGCGGAAGCAAATCATCCGTCCATATTATCATCTTGTTATTAATACAAGGCAGCAAGTGGTTTGGATAATTCATAGTCGGGTATTTGTATGGACTCTTTTAACTTTAATAACGTTGAATTAATATCGCTGGAATAGGAGCAAATAGACTTCTTATTCTCACTAATATTAAGAAGAGCTTCTGTTGGTTCATGTTCCTCGAAAAACAAATCAAAAAATACTGACTTATTACCAAATTTGGTATAAATAAATACACATTCATCATTTGATACGCCTACGGAAATAACGTTAGGAGATAAAAGCAATATTTGATTCAAAGATAGTCTAAAATCATCGGAAATTTTATCAAATGAGATTTCCGAAAACAAGTTTTCTTTTTCTTTGAATGATTGCTCAAAAGTTTGATATAGCTGAATCCAAGTATTTGTAAATTCTTCTTGATCTAAAAACGCAAAAGTATCCGCTTTCATCATAGATTTGGAATCCCGTGTATTGAAAATCGGTGTTTTCGGCAACTGGGGATCATAGTATTCAGCAACAACACAACTACCCGATCCATTTAATTCGGGATTATAATCAATTGATGGCAAATCATAATCTATGTTTGGAACATTAGAAAATAGCATATTTGTCAATATTTTGGATTTAACGTTTGAATAAAATTATCACTAATTAAACTAAAAAATGTATCCTTTTGTTTTGAATGCAATGTGTTTAATTTTGCTTTGAGCATATTAACATCTGAAATCAAGTCAAAATTTTCATAAACATTAATATCTACCAACGAAGCATCTATTATTTGTTGGGTTTGAGGTAATCTCTTTTTCCCTTTATTGGTAAGAGTTATAAACGTTTTCATATTTTCCGACTCATCAGTTAGTCTTAAAATTGCATTGCCCAAATTTAGACCTGTTTTTTCAACATCAATAGAGCCTTTAAGATTTTTGAATATTTCAATATCTTTAAATTCACTTATATACCTGATACCTATCCTATTAAAATTTTTTATCACTTGTTTTGTTGACAATTGCTCTATCACTTCCATTATTGCTTGAATGTATGAGTTCCAGCCAACATAATTGTCTGCAATACAATTAAATTTTATCTGATTGTCAAGTAATTGTATCCTTATTTTTCCCTTTGTGAAAAATCCACCTCCGTTTCCACCAACGCCAACTGCAACTTGCTGATTCGGACCTAAAGAAATATTAACTCCCGATAAGTTTGACGGTGGAACAGGATTATATACAAATCCTATCGGAGTAAGCAAACCAAAGGCAACCCCAAGCGTCAATTCTCTTGGAATACTCGAAGTATACCGAATTTCCACGACAGTGTCTTTTAGACAATCAGGCGTTATCTTATGAGGAGTTTGCATCTTATCTGTTTTTTTATTCGGCCGCAAAGGTACAAATAAAAAATGAGAAAAACCTCTTTTCTTCAAAAAATTGTTATCTTTGCATCACAATAAAACAAGTTTGACATTGAAAAATAGCACAACATACGAAATAATGGCACCGGCAGGCAGCTACGAATCCCTCTCCGCAGCCATCCAAGGCGGTGCCGACTCCATCTATTTCGGCATTGAGGGGCTGAATATGCGGGCGCGGTCGGCTAATAATTTCACTATTGCCGATTTGCACGAGATTTCCCGCATCTGTCGCGACAATGGGCTGAAGAGTTATTTGACCGTCAATACAATCATCTATGACTCAGACCTTTCGCTGATGCGCGCCATTATTGATGCTGCCAAGGAGGCGCGGCTTTCGGCGATTATTGCCGCCGATGTTGCCGCGCTCACTTATGCCAACAGCATCGGCGTGGAGGTGCATCTGTCGGTGCAACTGAACATTACCAACATCGAATCGCTGAAATTTTACGCGCAATTTGCCGACGTGGTGGTGCTGGCGCGCGAATTGAATTTGGAACAGGTGCGCACCATTCACGAACAAATAGTCGCGCAAAACATTCGCGGACCGAAAGGCGAACTTATTCGCATCGAAATGTTTGCCCACGGTGCCCTCTGCATGGCTGTTTCGGGGAAATGCTACCTCAGTTTGCACGAGATGAACGCCTCCGCCAATCGCGGCGCGTGCAACCAAATTTGCCGCCGTGGCTATGTTGTGCGCGACAAAGAGAGCGATATTGAGTTGGAAATCGACAATCAGTATATTATGTCGCCCAAAGACCTGAAAACCATCGCCTTCCTACCCCAGATGCTCGAAGCAGGCGTGCAGGTGTTCAAAATCGAGGGGCGGGCGCGCGGTGCGGAATACGTCCGCACCGTCTGTGAGTGCTACAAAGCCGCTATCGCGGCTCACGAAAGCGGCACATGGTCGGACGAAAAAGTCGCCGCGTGGGACAAAAGCCTCGCACGGGTCTTCAATCGCGGCTTTTGGAACGGCTACTACCTCGGACAACGCCTCGGCGAATGGTCGAACCAATACGGCAATCAAGCGACCGAAAAAAAAGTCTATATCGGCAAAGTCATCAACTATTTTTCCAAACTCGGTGTGGCGGAATTTTTGATGGAAACGGGCAGCCTCAGCACGGGCGAGCAGGTGCTAATCACCGGACCCACCACCGGCGCACTGTTTTTGACCGCCGAAGACATCCGCGTAGATTTAATCTCCGTCAAAACGACCGCGAAAGGCGAACGCTTCTCCATGCGCGTGCCCGAAAAAGTGCGCCCGTCGGATAAGTTGTTTATTTTCACAAAAAGTTGCTGAGTTTTATTTTTCCTGCTTGATATTCAGGTTTGTCGGTACGAAGCCGCTCACATCCTTGCCATAACTCAGCAATTCGCGCACGATGGTGGAGCTGATGTGGGAATATTCCGGCTCGGTGAACAGCACAAATGTCTCAATACCTGCAATTTGGCGGTTAATATCGGCAATGTTTTTCTCGTTTTCAAAATCGTTGATGGAGCGAATGCCGCGCAAAATAAAGTTCGCCCCCACTTTTTGGGCAAAATCCACCGTCAAATCCGTGTAAGACTGCACCGTAACACGCGGATTGTGTTCAAACAGGCGCGTAATCATTTCCACACGCTGCTCCAGCGAGAAATAGGTCTGCTTGTTGGGGTTTATCCCAATCGCGACCACGATTTCGTCCACCAGCGACAGCCCGCGCTCCACGATGGAGAGGTGCCCGATGGTGAAAGGGTCGAATGTGCCGGGGAAGATTGCTTTTTTGTGAGGGGATTGCGGGTCAAGCCCGCAATGACGGTTATAGTTCAACATCTTCTTCAATGCGTAAATTGTTGATAATGAAGATTTGCCTGTCCATTGTGTTTTTGCCCATGTAAAATTCGAGCATTTCTTTGATGGCATCCGATTTCTTCATGCTGATGGGGTCTAAGCGGATGTCTTCGCCTATGAAATGCTTAAATTCTGAGGGTGAGATTTCCCCAAGCCCTTTGAAGCGGGTGATTTCGGGGTTGACACCTAACTTTTTCATCGCGCTCAGGCGTTCTTCTTCCGAATAGCAATAAATTGTTTCCTGTTTGTTGCGGATGCGGAAAAGGGGTGTTTGGAGGATGTGTACGTGATTATTTTTGATTAACTCCGGGAAAAATTGCAGAAAGAACGAGATGAGCAGCAGGCGGATGTGCATACCGTCCACATCGGCATCGGTGGCGATGATGACCTTGTTGTAGCGCAGTCCTTCCAGCCCGTCTTCGATGTTTAATGCGGCTTGCAAGAGATTAAATTCCTCGTTTTCGTATACAATTTTTTTTGTTAAACCAAAGGTATTCAATGGTTTACCGCGCAGGCTGAATACTGCCTGATAGTTTGGGTCGCGACTTTGGGTGATTGAGCCGCTTGCCGAGTCGCCCTCCGTGATGAAAATGCACGTTTCGTTGAGACCTTTTTCGCCTTTTGGGTCGGTGTCGGTGAAGTGCAGGCGGCAGTCGCGCAACTTTTTGTTGTGCAGATTGGACTTTTTGGCGCGCTCTTTTGCCAATTTCGTAACACCGGCGATGGCTTTGCGTTCGCGTTCCGAGTCCATTATTTTTTTCAGCATGGCTTCGGATGTTTCCGGTGTGCGGTGCAGATAGTTGTCAAGCTCTTTTTTGATGAAATCGCTGATAAATTTGGTAACCGACGGACCCTCCGGACCGATGTCTTTCGACCCCAACTTGGTCTTCGTCTGCGATTCAAACACCGGCTCTTCCACCTTGATGGCGATGGCGGCGGTGATGCCCATGCGGATGTCGGAATACTCGAAACTTTTGTTGTAATACTCCTTGATGACACGCGCCACAGCCTCTTTGAACGCCGCGAGATGCGTTCCGCCCTGCGTCGTATATTGCCCGTTGACAAACGAATAGTACTCCTCACCATATTGAGTGGCATGCGTGATGGCAATTTCGATGTCATCGCCCTGCAAATGGATGATGGGGTAGAGTGCTTCGGAGGTCATATTCTCGTTCAGGAGGTCTTCCAAGCCATTTTTTGAGAAAAATGGCTTGCCGTTATAATTGATGGTCAGCCCGGCGTTGAGAAACACATAGTTTTTCAGCAGAGGTTCCACAAATTTGTCGTCAAAATGGTAGCCCTTGAAAATCTCATCATCGGGCGTGAAGCGCACCAATGTCCCGTTAGCCTCTTTGGAAGCAGCCTGTGCCGGGTCGTCGATGATTTTGGCGCGCGAATATTCAACCGCCTTGACTTGACCCTCGCGAAAACTCTGCACGAACATATTGGACGACAGCGCATTAACGGCTTTAATGCCCACGCCATTCATCCCCACGGATTTTTTGAACGCTTTGGAGTCGTATTTCCCGCCGGTGTTCATCTGCGAGGTCACGTCCACCACTTTTCCCAGCGGGATGCCG
The DNA here is from genome assembly GCA_001417715.1 of Candidatus Symbiothrix dinenymphae. Lineage (GTDB taxonomy): Bacteria > Bacteroidota > Bacteroidia > Bacteroidales > Azobacteroidaceae > Azobacteroides > Azobacteroides dinenymphae. Next base: position 59,349 of record BBRT01000095.1, on the reverse strand, counting down.
CGCCCAAAGTCGCGCACGGTAACCACCCCGTCGGCAATCGTAATCTCAACAGACTTGCCATGACCCATCATATACTCGTCCATAGCATTGTCCAGCACCTCTTTCAGCAGCACATAAATCCCGTCATCGGCATAGCTACCATCGCCCAACTTGCCAATATACATCCCCGGACGGAGGCGAATGTGCTCCCACCAGTCGAGTTTGACAATGTTCTCCTCATCATACTTTACTTCTTCCACCATTTTTTTTCAAAATTTCGCGCAAAGGTAGCAAAAAAAAGAACTCAAAAAAAATTATGACTATCCGCAATCATACCACTTGGCTTTTGCTCCTTGTCCCGCAGGGACAGCACTTTATTAACCGTAGACTTCAGTCTACGGGAGTGACGGAGCCCACACTTTCCAAAGTCCCGCATGGGACGACACATTGTTTATCCCGTAGACTAAAGTCTACGGTTAATAAAGTGCTGTCCCATGCGGGACTAATGGAATCTTAGCATCTTTTATACCGTAGACTAAAGTCTACGGTTAATAAAGTGCTGTCCCTGCGGGACAAAAACCGGAAATTGCTTGCAGGAAACGCTATTTAGTGGTATGATTGCGGATAATCATAAATCTTTTTTTCAGGTGCTATTATTTCGCAAACGGTGTTTTATCCCGTAGGGACAAATATACATAGCCTTTTATCCCGTAGGGATTATAGTTCGGTAGAAAAGCCAATCCTCACCTCCACCCTGCATCCCGTAGGGATGCAACCGATTGCGGATGATGTTGCATCCCTACGGGATGCAGGGAGAAGGAGAGGTATGATTTTCTACCGAGCTACAATCCCTACGGGATAAAAAACAGAACGTAAAAATTTCACCCGATTGTAATCTGTTTGACACCCCACCCTACGGGATGCGGAGGTGATGGAGGTGGTGACAAGGCACCCCAAAACTAAACTCTAAACTCTAATAACTAAACTCTAACTCTAAACTCTAAACTCTAATAACTAAACTCTAACTCTAAAACTCTAAAAAAAAGTTCCATGCTGCTTGACTTTGAAAAAAAATCAAGCACCATGGAACCACAAAATAATATATGTCTAATAAAAATTTAGAATCGGAAGCCGATTTTTAATTTTGGTTGCGACAGGAACAGTAGCTCTTGGGCTACGCCCGTTGCCGGGCTTACGCCGGGTGCTGCATAGAGCGACACGCCGGAATATGAATAGCCTACAGGCTGGATTTCGAAGCCGAGATGCAAACCCGGTGACAGGATGTATTCGATGCCGGCTGCCAACGAAGGCGACCACCCGAATATCTGTCCGCTACGCGCGCCATAGTCACGAGGCGGGGTGCTGCCGGTGGCTGTAGCCTCATCCAACGTTGCCGTAGTGGTGATAGACGCATACTGCAATGCGAAACGCACTCCGGCGTAAGGCTGCACTCGCGCGTTGGACACAGGGAAATAATAATCGCCGCCGATAACTCCTACGAGGCGCGTATTAAACCTTGCTTCAAAATTCGCATTGTTGGGAATGCCCTCTGTCGGCACTCCCTGCTCATAATCCTTGCCCGGATTGAGCGAATAGGCACCTGCCCCAAGGAACGACACGGCAATTTGGTCGGTCACAAAGTATTTAATCTCTGCGCCAACCATGTTCACAGCCGACTCATTAGCATTAAACGAGATAATGCTATTGGTCAAACCGCCTGCGTCCACAGTACTTGTGGGGTCGAGACTCGGTACCACATTGCTCAAATAGGCTGTACCGCTACTGAACGCCGATTTGCCCAGCAGCACACTTGCTTGAATCGTCCCTGCTGTGGGGGCTTCCTGCGCGTAACCGGTGCTTGCCGCAAAGAGCAATGCGCCAAGTGCGATTGTTTTTACTTTTGATTTCTGCATGATAATTTAATTTATTAGTGAATTAAAATGGTACGGCGGCGTTAACCGCCGTACCGTTATTTAGTTGAACGCTAATAAATCAAATCGCCGCCGGTGCTTGTCCAATAGCAGCTGCCAACGCAGTCAATCGTTCTTGCAATTTCGCAAGTTTTGCTCTTTCGGCAGCAAGCTGGGCTTGCACATTACTTACTCTATCCAAGTCAGCAGCTATAGTGCCGGTATCAGGCGCGATGAGCTGAGCAATTTCGTTCTTTAATGCTTGAATGTCATTTCTTGCACCTTGAATCTGCTTGTTGTAACCAGTGGAAAGATTATCAATTTCATCCTGTGCACTCGCTATTAAATAAGGTATGTAAGATGCGGTACTAGTCGATCCTAATTCATAGTTTCCATCAGCTACGCCACCCACAATCTTGAAGTTATTATCATAGTAGTTATTTACGTTGTTCTTAAGCGCAATATTTGCGGTGCTATTTAGATTATACTTTCCACCAGAGCTTAATAATACGTTAATAGCAGCATACTTATTCTCCAGCAGCTGATATGTGTGATAATCACCTCCAACTGCCTTTGACCTGTTATAGCGAACAGAGTCGGTGTGAGTAAACGAAGCGTCGGCTGCTAATGGATAGCTAGCTACTATGTCATAATCACGAAAGCCGCTAGAATTAAACGAGGATGTACCCTCAATATTAGTAGGTTTGTTGTACCGAAGATACTGATAAGTACTCTGAGCAAGATCCCTTGCTGCGGTAGTATCATAATGCGCAACCAATAATGCATTGTAAGCAACACGATCGGCGGCATACTCAATTTCCCATGCAGCAATGTTGGCATTATTAGTAACAATGGCAGCCTGCCAACCTAAGATGTCAGCCTCCTTCTGAGCAATTGCAAGAGTTTTTGATGCAATCGTAGCAGAATCAGAATTAACAGCACCTTTGGCAGCTGTTAGATCGCTAAGAAAACCACCAATTTTAATATTAGCTGCTGAAATTGTATCCGCAATCTCACTCAATTCAGCCACTGACTTTGAGTAATACTCATTGCCTTCGCCGAGTTTCGTCTGCTTCAAGGTGATCTCAGCCGTCAACTGTTCTACTTGAGCATCCAAGTACTCTTTTTGAGCAGCTGCAGCCAGCCCTTGTGCCTCCACCAACTCAGTTTGGGCTTTCAACACTTCTGCTGCAACATGGTCTGCGTTGGTACCATCGTACAAACTTTTCGCTGCGTCATAAGTGATTTGCTGCGTTAGAGTTGTAAGCACAGCCTGCTTTGCTGCTTCCTCCTCCTTCGCTGTCTCAAACTTAAGTCTTGCTACTTCCTCTTCCTCCTGTGCTGCTAGCGCCGTCTCCTTCAACGCTTCTGCGGCGATTTTGTCGGCTTGTGCTTCGCGCAACGATTTCACACTGTCGGACTCTTCCGGCACACAACTTGCGAAGGCGAACACGCCTAACGCTACTAAACTAATGTTTTTAAATAACTTTTTCATTTTACTAATGTTTAACGTCCGTTCCTTAAACAGACAAAAAATAAATACTTTTTTTAATTTTAAATTTTTTGTTTGCTCCTTTATTTTCAATGGCTTTGCAAATTCCCATCTTTTCTGCCCTCAGTAGAAATTCTACTTATACGCTGCATAAAAAAAGCGCGGACAAAAACTAATTTTATCTGCACTTGAGGTCTTCGCATTACCTGAACAACTAAATAAAAATGATATAGCCCACACGTCGCAACGCGACCGGTTCTCATTCTACTCTCAGCTGTTCTTTGAAATTTGCGAAGTTTCAAGTGCTAAAATAAAAATCTAAACGCTTTTTCCAAAATGTCTTAAAATGCGCGTATCAACGCTGTCATGTCTTCATAATCTCCTATTATTTAACGAGTTATTCACTTGCCGAATTGGACCATTCATTCGAGCCAATACCGGTTGATATCTGCTCATTCATCTTTTTTATGCAAATATCGGGCGCAAAGGTACAACATTTTTTTTTAATACAATGCAAAAATCAAAAAAAAATCACTATTTTCCCATATAAACATCCAGCACCCGCCGTTTCAGCATAAACCCGTATTTGCTCCGGATGTAATCGTTCAGCGCGTTGATGTAGTTGTTTTGCTGTTGGAGGAGTTCTACGGCTGTTATTGCGCCGGCGTTGAATTTGGCTCGGTATGCCTCAAATGATTGTGCATAAGCGTTTTGCTTCACCCTGTCGGTTTCAAATTGCTTCTCGGCAATCGCCGTGTTGCTGTATTCGGTGAGGAGGGTCTGTTGCAGGTTTTGTGTCGTTTGCCTGTTTTCCAATTGCGTCTGCTGCAACGCTATAGCACTGCGCCGCACATTCGATTTCGCTTTTGATTTGTCATAAATGGGGATGCTCACGGTCAGTCCCACCTGTTGATTAAAGCGGTCTGAGAGTTGCGTGCCATAATTGGAAAAAGTGTCGTGCCTTGTGCCGATGCTCCCGCCCAGCGACAATGTGGGATAATATGCCGAGCGCGCAATTTTCAATCCCGTTTCGGCTATTTCCACCTCATAATCGCTAATCCGGAAGTCCGGCAGCGTATTCACAGCCTGCGCCATGAAAGTATCGAGCGCGGGCATTGCCGTCATTGCTTCGATGAGGGCGTCGTCGGGATAAATCAGTGTGAGCGGCTGCAAAAGGTTGATAGCCAGCAGGTTTTTCATCTCCAGCAGGTTGTTGTCCTTGTTGATAATGGCGGTTGCCACCTCATTTCGGTCGCTCACCCATTGCGCCTCGAGCAGCAGGAAGTCGCTCTCCAAAATCTCGCCCGCTTGTCGGCGCACCCGCCCCTGATTGAGTTGCTCCTCGCTTGCCGTGAGCAGGGCTTGGCGGTATTTCAGCAGTTCATCGTTGCCAATTGCCGTCAGAAATGTTTGCAACACCCTAATAACCAATTCATTATCGTACTGCTTGGTCTTGTGTGCCGATTGCTCAAGCGACAGTCGATTTTGCCTGATGGTTGCGCTGATTTGCCCCCCTTGAAAAAGCACAACATTGGCATTAACATCGTAAGAGCCATTCCAAGCAGCATCCGTCCCGCTCGTATGCCCCACACCTTCATTGACCGTAGCCGAAACATCAGGCAGCCGCTCCATTTTGGACTGCTCAAAGGCAATCTTCTTAGCATCCTCGTTCAACTTCACCCCCGCACGCCCATAATTGTTGCCGATAGCATATTCAATACAATCCGCCAAACTCATCCGCAGCGTGTCGGCAGCCGCCTCAGCATTGGCAGGTGAAACAACCACCAATCCCGCAATAAAAAATAATCCAACCTTTTTCATCTTTTTAATTTTTAATTTTTAATTTCTTCTCGCGCTTCCCGCATAGTTTCTGTGTAAGCCACATAAACCGCAAACAGCATCAATACAACTCCTAAACTAACCATTTTCTCTAATTTTTAATTTAACTTCAACTTGTTTTTTTTGAGAACTCTCTACTTGTGAAGACAGATGAGGGTGAAAAATATTTTAAGAGGGGTGAAAAAACAGACTCTATAGCGTTTAATGTGGAAAAAATTGAGTACTTTTGTTGCTGAAAAAAAATCATTATGGAAATTAAAGCAAAGTTTGACCATTACAATTGCAATGTAATGGATTTGGAAAAAAGTTTGGCTTTTTACAAAAAAGCCTTGGGGCTGGAAGTGGCGCGCCGACAGGAAGCTGCCGATGGGTCGTTCATAATCACCTTTTTGAAGGATGCCGGCAGCAATTTTCTGCTCGAATTGACATGGTTGCGCGATTGGGAAAAGCCCTACGAAATGGGCGACAACGAGCAACATCTCTGCATGCGTGTGGACGGCGATTACGAGCAAATCCGCCGATTCCATCGAGAAAACGGCTGGATTTGCTACGAAAACCACGACATGGGGCTGTATTTCATCGAAGACCCCGATGGCTACTGGATAGAAATACTTTCCGTTAGAGTTTAGTTATTAGAGTTTAGTTTTTGAGTCTGCGCTAAACTCGGGTTTTTAAGCTAATTAATGCAACATTGTTGCATTATTAAAAAAAAGTTGTACCTTTGCGCCCATAATAATAAATAATTGATGTTATGGATAAGCAAAAAAGGAACACGAAGAGTAAGCAAATTATTATGAATATCCTGGCGCAATCGCCTTCTGCGCTGTGTCATGAAGATATTGAAGGGCTGTTGCCGGAGAAAATGGACAGGGTCACCATTTATCGTATTCTGCAAGGTTTTTGTGAGGAGGGCAAGGTGCATAAAATCGTTGGTGAAAACGGGAAAACTTATTACGCCTTGTGCTATGAGTGCTCTGAGGGGCATCACAACGATAATCATTTGCATTTTCGGTGCTTGAAGTGCGACACGGTTTCTTGCATTGAGGCACCAATCACTATCCCAAAACTGCCGTCAGGATACAGTATATCCAACATTGCCTGTCTTATTTCGGGTTATTGCCCCCAATGTGTCGTTCAAGTGGCGATTATCCTATTGCTGTGCGTGGTGCCGTGCACTTTGTCGGCGCAATCTTCCGCGCATTATGATTTGGAGGAGGTGGTGGTGGCGGGCAGCCGTTCCAAATTGGAGGACAAGAGTGTGGCTAATGTTACGAAATTAAATTTGACTACCGGTGCGGAAATATCGGGGCTTTCGCTTTCGCAGAAGTTGGCGGGCGTTGCCGGAATTAGCAATTTCAGTACCGGTACAGGCATTGGCAAGCCGGTTATTCGCGGTTTGAGCGGCAATCGCATCGCGGTTTTTGCGCAGGGCACTCGCATCGAAAATCAGCAGTGGGGCGATGAACATGGCTTGGGGTTGGACGAAAACGGCTATGAGCGGGTGGAAATCATCAAAGGTCCGGCTTCTCTCCTGTACGGCAGCGATGCCCTGGGCGGCGTTTTGTATTTTTCCGACGCACTCTATGCCAAGGGGAACAGCCTCGAGGGCACGCTGGGCTCGGAATACAACAGCAACACCAACGGCTGGCGCAACACAGGGGCGTTCAAACTGTCGAAAAATTGCTTCCACTGGAACGCTTTTGGTGGCTACACCACGCACGAGGACTATCGTGACGGCAACCACGACGCGGTACCCAACAGCCGCTTCCACACCGGCGATTTCAAAACATCACTGGGCTATACCGGCGAAAAATTGAGCAGTTCGCTGAAATACAGCGTTTTGAGCGAACAATACGGCTTAGTAGCCCCCGATGACGAGGGTGCTCCCTTCCAAAAATTGACCACGCACATCGTCAGTTCCGAAAACACCCTGTTCTTTGACAATGCCTCCAAACTAAAATTAAATGTCGGTTATGTTTTCAACAATCGCAAGGAATTTGAGGACGGGGATATTGCCGCTCTGGATATGAATCTGGGCACATTTTCGTACGATGCCAAATGGTATTTGCCCCAATGGAACGAGCAGTGGACATTCACGCTTGGCACGCAGGGGATGTACCAAACCAACGCCAACAAAGGCGAAGAAATGCTGATTCCCGATGCCACAACTGCCGATATTGGCGTGTTCGGCGTGTCGGAATACTACTATACCGAAAAATCGCATTGGCAAATCGGGCTGCGCTTGGACGGGCGAAACATTGATAGTGAGGAGTTTACGGAACATTATACGGCGTTCAACTTTTCTACGGGGATTGTGCAGTCGCTGGCTGAAAATCTGTCGCTGCGGGCAAACCTTTCTTCGGGCTATCGCACGCCCAATATGTTTGAACTGTTGAGCGACGGCGTTCACGAGGGCACCAACCGCTACGAAATTGGCAATCGCGCGCTGAAAACTGAAAACAGCTATCAGATGGATGTTTCGTTGGATTTCAAAAATGAACACGTTGAGCTGTTTTTGAACCCCTATTTCAACTATATTCGGCATTACATTTATTTGCAGCCTTCGGACGAAATTTTGGAAGAGCAGCCGGTTTACTATTATTCCCAAGCCGATGCCTGTCTCTACGGCGGCGAGGCGGGCTTTCACTTCCACCCGCACCCGTTGGATTGGTTGCATGTGGAAGGCTCGTATAGCAACACGTTTGGCGAAAAAACCGACCGGCAGGCTTTGCCGCTGATGCCGGCGCAAAAGTTGAACGCGACCGTCAGAGCCAATTTTTCGCCCAATAATTCGACAAGCAAAATCCTCCGCAAATTTTCTGCCTACCTGCAAGAGCAGTATTCATTCGCCCAAAATCGCATCGCCGAATATGAAACGGCAACGCCTGCCTACAATTTGGTCAATGCCGGATTGGCGTTTGAATTTCAGTTCGGCACACAAAAAATCAACCTCAACGCCGCCATAAACAACATTTTCAACACGGTGTATTACGACCACTTATCGCGCTACAAGCAGGACGGTATCCGCGATATGGGGCGCAATGTGCAGCTGAAAGTGGGCTTGCCGCTTACGTTGAGTCGCCGCTGACAATTACCTCTGCCGACAGTTCCTTGTCCGCCACTTCTGCCAATAGCAACCGCGACAGTAAATACTGCTTCTCATTGTCATGATTGAAAGGCACATACAGCGCTTTCTTTCTGCTTGAATAGTGGAAAGAATGACCACTGGAGGCAAGTTTTTCCATTACTACGGCAAGCGTATGCGCTCTTGCTGTGGCGAGAACCCGCAATTTTAACCTTAATTTTGCATTTGCATTCATTTTTGTTCGTTTTTATTTGGACGTATCAATATTAAAAAATTTCGTTTTGGGACACAAAAAAAAGCGTGAAACCTAACCTTATCGTTGTACAAGGTGTTCCACCACCTATTTTTTATAATTCCCCGGATAAATCAAGCCCACGCAAAAACGCGCAAACACTTACTAACCTATTCTCCGGGGTTGTTTTGCCAAAAAAAAATGGCAATGTTGTGGAACTTCGTACAACCGGAATAAATAGCAACCGCTATATATTATTCATTATGTCCTTAAAAATGTGCGAATTAACGCAATTGTATCATGTTGTCATAAAATTTTTAATGAGTTTTTTTACTAAAAAATATTCGGCTGCAAAGGTAAATTTTTATTTTTGAATTAACAAATATTTTTGTGGTGTCCTCGGTCAGGGTAAGTTCGCTATGTCAAAATTTAGTTGTACTTTTGCAAACAAAAAAGATAATTATACAATCGTATGCAAAACGGCATTCAGACCCCCAAACAAGCACTCAACCCGGCTTTTCTCAAGCAAAAGCCGAATAGAGCGGAAATTGAAGTGTTCAAAAAAGAGTTTGCTTCTCTGCTTGAACGCATCAATCTTAAAGAAACGGAAGAATTTCACAAAAACTTGATGAAAGACTTCCTTAATGCCGTTTACTATAAAAACCAACACTATATCAACACCAAAGGACGTGCAGACCTTGTTATTCATAATGGAACGACATCCGATTCGCCTGTGGGCGTGTTGATTGAAATGAAAAGTCCCATCAATAAGGCGGAAATGGTGACAAAAGAAAATCTAAATGTAAAATCGTTTCAAGAACTTGTGTTGTACTATTTGCGCGAACGAAAAACAAGCAAAAATCTTGAATTACGTTACCTAATTATCACAAATATCTACGAGTGGTTTGTGTTTGATGCACGAAACTTTGAGGATGTTTTTGGAGACAACACAAAATTGGAAAAGCAATTCACAGAATTTGAAAATAAAACTTCGGCAGCAAAAACGACCGATACATTTTATAAAGAAATTGCCGCTCCTGCTATTGAAAATGTGTTGGATAAAATTCAATACACCCATTTTGACATTCGCGAATACGAAGAAACCCTCCGCAATGCCAACACGGAAGACGACAAACAATTGATTGCCATGTACAAATTTCTGTCGCCAATTCATCTCCTGAAACTGCCCTTCGCCAACGATGCCAACGAACTGAACCACGAGTTTTACGCTGAACTGCTGCACATTATGGGTTTGGAAGAAGTGAAGCGCGGCGCACAAAAGTTCATCGAGCGCAAAAAAGAGGGCAGCCGCGACAGCGGCTCCCTTTTGGAAAATGCGATTGAACGCATTGAAATCAAAGGAAAATCGCAAAATGTTGATGCTGAGCCATTTGACATTGCGCTCAACCTCACTATTACATGGATAAATCGCATCTTATTTCTCAAACTGCTGGAGGCGCAAATTGTGAAATACAATAGCCCTCCTGAGGGGGGATTGAGAGGGACTGATTTTGCTTTTCTCTCGCCCGAAAAATTGCACGATTACAACGACCTCGATATGCTTTTCTTTTCCGTTTTGGCAAAAACGGAAACGGAGCGCAAGCCCGCACTGCAAGCCAAATTTTCCCATGTGCCATACCTCAACAGTTCGCTGTTTGAAATGACCGAAATAGAGGACAAAACAATCTGTATCGACAGTTTGGACAACAATATTTTCATTGATTTGCACCCAAAATCGGTGTTGCACGGCAGAGGCAACGCGGGTGTTGCCCCCACAATGCGCCCCTTGGAATATCTGTTGCGCTTTCTTGATGCCTACGATTTCAGCAGCGAGGGGTCAGAAGAAATTCAGGAGGAGAACAAACCGCTCATTTCGGCATCGGTGCTGGGACTTATTTTTGAAAAAATCAACGGCTACAAAGACGGCTCGTTTTTCACGCCGAGTTTCATCACGATGTATATGTGCCGTGAAGCGATTCCAAAGGCGGTTATTCAGAAATTCAATGATGCGAAAGGCTGGAATTGCCAAACAATTTCCGACCTTTACAACAAGATTGACACTATTGCCGAAGCTAACCGAATTTTCAATTCCATTCGGATTTGCGACCCTGCTGTTGGGTCGGGTCACTTCCTTGTTTCCGCTCTGAATGAGCTGATTAGGATTAAATCAGAATTAGGCATTTTGGTGGATAAGACGGGCAAACGCCTCCGCGATTATCACATCACGATTGAAAATGACGAACTGATTGTGACGGACAGTGAATCGGGCATTTTCCAATACCACCCCCAAAATTTGGAAAGTCAACGGGTGCAGGAAACGCTCTTTTTTGAAAAGCAAACCCTTATTGAAAACTGCCTTTTCGGTGTGGACATCAATCCTAACTCCGTGCAAATCTGCCGGTTGCGACTGTGGATTGAGTTGTTGAAACATGCTTATTACAAACAGCCCCCTAAATCCCCCTCCGGGGGACGGGGTGCTTTGGAAACTTTCCCAAACATTGACATTAACATTAAACATGGCAATTCGTTGATGAGTCGGTTTAATTTGCACGATAAGTTTACAGGAACGTCCGGAATGGAACATACGGTGAAACGCGAAACGCAAAAATATAAAAATGCTGTTTTGTTATATAAATCTACCACCGACAAGGCTACAAAGCAAGAATATGTACGGCAAATAAATGAAATTCGCACCATTTTTCTGCAACTGAATGATGCCAAAAATGATAAAGATTATGCAGAACTGAAACAGGCTGAAAATGAGTTGTTTCTACAGACCCATGGCTCATTTGCGGAATTTCAGGACGAAACATGGCAGCAACGCACCGCAGAACTCACACAAAAAGCAGCCACGCTGGACAAAATCTACAAAGACAAAGTGCGTGCCTCTTTCGAGTGGCGGTTTGAGTTTCCCGAAGTGTTGAATGATGACGGCGATTTTGTGGGGTTTGATTTGGTGATTGGCAATCCGCCGTATCTGAAAGAAGGCAGAGCCGAAAAAAGTGTTTTTGATGGCTTGAGGGACTCAATTTATTATCAAGGCAAAATGGATTTGTGGTATCTATTTGTTTGTTTTGGTATGAGTTTGTTAAAAGAAAATGGAATTTTAAGTTTTATTGCCACCAATAATTGGGTTACAAATGAAGGCGCAAGTAAAATGAGAAATTATATCATTGAGAACACAAAAATATTGCAACTTGTTGATTTTGGCAGTTTTATGGTTTTTGATAGTGCAAGCATTCAAACAATGGTCATGTCGTTTTTGAATCAGAAATGTGATAAATATTCGTTTGATTATAGAAAATTGGCAGGCGTTTCAAAATATTCCGATGTATTGGATTTGTTGGACAAAAAGCCAAACACTAAGGCAACGTATTTGCATCCCACTGTTGTTTGTGAAAATTACAGAGACAAGTTTTTGACTTTCAATGCAGATGATTCTATTTTTGAGAAAATTGCAAAAGATGCTGTTTATTTGGAGGACAAAGAAATAGCGCAAGGAATTGTACCCAATCCGGATGTTGTGAATAACAAAAATATTTGGAAAATTTCACAAACTAATTTGCAAAAGTTTAACATTAAAGTCGGCGATGGTGTTTTTGTTGTTGGTAAAGACAAATTTACTAATTGTTTGGATGATGAAATTAAATACATAAAACCGCTATATGAGCCATCGGAAATTGAAAAATTCCATATAAAGCCGTCAAAATCAAATATCTTGTACATTACAAAAAATAATTTTCTAAATGATGCACCTAATATTCTTAAGCATCTTGTAAAATATAAAGATATAATGGAAGACAGGCGAGAAAATCAGAATGAGAAATTAGATTTCTACCATTTACACTGGTCAAGAGACTCGTCTTTTTTTGAACAAGGAGAAAAGATTTTATCTGTGCGAAAATGCACAAAACCAACTTTTGCCTATACGAAAGAAGAATGTTATGTAATGATGGCGGTGAATATTATAAAGACAAAAAAATGCAATTTAAAATATTTATTAGGTTTGCTAAATTCAAGTCTAATAGCATTTTGGCTAAAAAATAAGGGAAAAATGCAAGGCGATAACTATCAATTAGATAAAGAACCATTGATGCAAATTCCCATTAAAATTGCCGAAAAGCAAGAACCAATCATCGCACTTGTCGATAAAATCCTCGCTGCCAAATCCGCCAACCCTGCGGCAGACACTTTGGAGTGGGAAAAAGAGATAGATGCGTTGGTTTATGAATTGTATGGGGTGACGAATTTATTCTAAGGATACCTTGTATTACAAAGAAAACAAAATATATTTGGATGAAAATACTTGAAAATTATTCTTTACTTAATCACAACTCGTTCAAACTCAACGTTAAAACGCGCTGGTTTGTGGAGTATGAGTCGGAATCTGATTTGCACAAACTGTTGAGCGATGAATATTTTTTCTCGCAGGCTTTTTGGCACATTGGCAATGGTTGCAACTTGCTGTTTTTGAGCGACTTCAATGGGGTGATTGTTCATTCGGGCATCAAGGGGATTGACAAAATCGCGGAGGATGCCGACAGCGTTACGTTGAAAGTGGGGGCTGCCGAGATGATGGACGATTTCATTCTGCATTGCGTGGACAATGGCTGGGGCGGCATCGAAAACCTGTCGCTCATCCCCAGCGAGGTGGGCGCGAGTGCGTTTCAAAACATCGGGGCGTATGGCGTGGAAGCGGGCGATTGCATCGAAGAAGTGCACGCTTACGCCGTCGAAACGGGTGAAAAACGCATTTTCACGAAAGCAGAATGTCAATTTAGTTACCGCCACACGTTTTTCAAACAACCGGAGGAGCGCGGTTTGTATTACATCACGCAGGTGGTGTACAAACTGTCCAAAAAGCCCGTCTTCAAACTCGACTACGGCAACCTCCGCAGCACTTTGGAGGGCAAAATCGTCAATTTGAAAACCGTGCGCGAGGCAGTCATCGCCATTCGCGAGTCCAAACTCCCCGACCCCAAAGTGCTGGGCAATGCCGGCAGTTTTTTCCTCAACGCCTACGTCTGCAAGCCCCATTTCGAGGCTTTGCAGCGGCAATATCCCGATATGCCGCACTTTTTTGAACCCGAAACCACCGCCGACGGCAAAGAAATAGTCAAAATCCCCGCTGCATGGCTCATCGACCAGTGCGGACTGAAAGGCAAAACAATCGGAGGAGCCGCTGTTTACGAGAAAAATCCGCTGGTGCTGGTCAACAAAAACAACGCCTCAGCAGACGATATTGTGCATCTGGCGGAGGAAATTCAGGCTACCGTCAATGCCAAATTCGGCATTGAGCTGTCGCCGGAGGTGAATTACATTTAATGCGGGTCAAAGTCCGCACTGACCGATTGCTGCCGCAATCTCCTCCATCAGCCATTTTGGGGTGGATGTGGCACCGCAAATGCCGATGGAAGCGGGCGTTTTTAGCCATTCGGGGTCGATGTCCCGTGCGTTGGAAATGAGGTGCGTGTTGGCGTTGGCTTTCAGACATTCGCTTAGCAGCACTTTTCCGTTTGAACTTTTTTCGCCTGCCACAAACAGCACCAAATCGTGTTTGGAGGCAAACTGTTGAATACTTTGCACCCGATTGGCAACTTTCCGACAAATAGTGTCGAAATAATTAAACGCGACCGGTGGCTGTATGCGTGCCTGTATCGCGGCAACAATCGCCTCAAAACCGTCCACCGACATCGTAGTTTGCGCAAACAAGTAAATATCTTTCGTGAAATCCAGCTGTTCAATATCCGCTATGTGCTCGATGACGGTGGCTTTTCCGTCCGTTTGTCCGACCAGCCCATTGACTTCGGCATGACCAATTTTTCCGAAAATCACAATCTGTGACCGCGTAGGGTCGGTAGTCTGAAATTTCTCGCGGATTTTTTTCTGCAACTGCAAAACAACCGGACAAGTAGCATCAATAATCTGAATCGCATTTTGCCGAGCCAGTTCATAAGTCGAAGGCGGCTCACCATGCGCCCGCAACAGCACCTTCTTACCCCGCATAGCCTGCAAATCCGCATGGTTAATAGTCTGCAACCCCTTCGTTTTCAACCGGTCAACCTCCTGACTATTATGCACAATATCCCCAAGACAATACAACACAGAAGGGTTGCTAACCGGTAACCGGTAACTGGTAACTGGTAACTGCCAACCGGTAACTGCCAACTCCGCTTCCGCCTTCTCAATGGCATTCACCACCCCAAAACAAAAGCCCGAATTGGGGTCTATTTCGACAATTCTATTCATCATGCTTTTTATTTTCATCCTTTTTCCGCAAAGGTAAGCATTTTGTAATGAAAAAGGCGCAAGGAGGAAAAGAAAAAAACAGTACCTTTGCAGCAAAAAAACATCCAATGAAAAAAATAAAAGCAGCCCTGTCAATCGTCATCATCATTGCCGCCGGCATCTGCGGTGCGACGATATATATGTTTGGCGTATCTCTGGACAGGAAAACGACTGCCTCTGATGCGGAGGATGCTTATGCGTACCTTTCCCGGCAGGATGCCTGTTTGAGACTCTGGGGGGATAGCTTGCGGCAAAATTCGGCATTGCGCGACACGTTTATTGTGGCAGAACAGGAGATTGCGGGTCAGGTCCCCAATGACAGACTTTTGAAACAGCCTCTGCATGCGCTGTATGTGCGGGCGGTGCCAGAATCGCCCAACACGGCTGTTATCATTCATGGCTATACCGACAATGCTAATCGGATGTTGATGATTGGGCATTTGTATAGCCACGAGATGGGCTATAACATACTGCTGCCCGATTTGCGGGCGCATGGGAAAAGCGGTGGCGAGTTTATTCAAATGGGTTGGAACGACCGTTTGGATGTGCTGAAATGGCTTGATGTGGCTCAAGGCATCTTTGGCGATTCTACCCATATCGTGGTTCACGGCATTTCGATGGGTGCGGCAACCACTATGATGCTGTCGGGCGAAAAATTGCCCGACAACGTTAAATGTTTTGTTGCCGACTGTGGCTACACCTCTGTCTGGGACGAGTTTTCGCACCAACTGAAAGCGCGATATAGTTTGCCCGAGTTCCCGATATTGTATGCCACTTCTTTGTATGCCAACATGAAAGTGGGTTGGAATTTCAAAGAAGCCTCCGCTTTGGAGCAGGTGAAAAAATGCCGATTGCCCATGTTTTTTATTCATGGCGAAAAAGACACGTATGTGCCTGTGTGGATGGCAGATACGCTGTATAAAGCCAAGTCGGGCGCGAAAGAATTGTGGATTGTGCCCAATGTGGAACACGCCAATGCCTATTGGGACTGCACGGATGAGTATGTGGCTAAGACAAAGGCGTTTGTGACGCAGCATATCTAAAAAACCACACTCCCAACAAAATCGTTACGAGTGCCGAAATCCAAACACTCAGCGCGTAATTCAGTTGCAACCCTTCGGGTGCCACCAGAATGTACGTCATCACCACCATGGTCATAAACAGTGCCGGAAGGAAAGTAAGCCAATAGTTTTTTCCTTTACTTGCGAGGTAAACAGTTATCATCCAGAGAGTTGCGGCGGCGAGGGTTTGGTTTGCCCACGCGAAATATCGCCAGATGATGTCGAAATTGATTTGGAGCAGGATAAACCCGACTGCGAACAGTGGCAGCGAAATCCAAATGCGGGGCAACAGTTTTTTCTGCCCTATCTTGAGAAAATCGGCAACTATCAAACGGGCTGAGCGAAACGCGGTGTCGCCCGAAGTGATGGGGGCGACAATTACGCCACAGATAGCCAATATGCCGCCGACTTTGCCCAGCCATGTGTCCGAAATGCGTTGCACCACCACGGCGGCGTTGTTGCCATTGTCGCTCAAAAATTGGTGCAACCCGCCCATTGTGCCGAAAAAACTCATCGCGGCGGCTGCCCAAATCATGGCTACAATGGCTTCTGCAATCATCGCACCATAAAAAACCCGCCGACCTTCCTTCTCATTTTTCAAACACCGCGCCATCAGCGGCGATTGCGTAGCGTGAAAACCGGAAATGGCTCCACAGGCAATCGAAATAAACAGCATCGGGAAAATCGGATACTGCTCGGACTTGGGATTCATATTGTGCAAGTTAGCCAAAGTCGCCTCAGGAATTGGCGCGCCGTTCCAAACCAGCGAAACCGCAATGCCAACTGCCATAAACAGCAATGCCGCGCCGAAGATGGGATAAATCTTGCCAATAATTTTGTCAATCGGCAGCAAGGTTGCCAAAACATAATAAGTGAAAATGATGACAATCCACCGTGTATAATTCAACCAATCGGGCGTGAGATTGTCCAACAATTTTGCCGGACCTGCAATAAACACCGCGCCGACCAGCACCATCAAAAGGATTGTGAACACCCGCATGGATTGTTTGAAAGCCGTCCCCATGTACTTCCCGCCGAGTTCGGGCAGGCTCATCCCGTTGTTGCGCAAGGAAATCATCCCCGAAAGATAATCGTGAACGGCACCGCCAAAAATGCTGCCGAAAACAATCCAAAGAAAAGCGACCGGACCATACACGGCACCCATCACAGCACCAAAAATAGGACCCAAGCCGGCGATATTTAAAAATTGAATTAAAAATGCCCGTTTCCAGCCCATCGGCACATAATCGACCCCATCGGTTTGGGTGTAAGCCGGTGTCGCATGCTGTCTGTCGGCTCCAAAAACGCGCTCAATGAACGTGCCATAAATAAAATAGCTGCCGATTAGCAATCCGATAGCGATGAAAAATGTAATCATGATGCCTGTGCTTCCGCTGTTAATATTGTCCCGCCCTGTTTTCCAAACTCTTTTGCTCGTGTTGGTATTTATTTTTTACTACCATCACGTCGCTGAGCGTGCTGAAATCGGTGAATAGTTTGACTTTCAGGGTGTTGTAATTGTCGTCTTTCTCTCGCTCAAAACCGGCAATCGTCCCTACGAGCAGTCCGGCAGGGAAAATGGTGGAGTAGCCGCTGGTCAAAATGGTGTCGCCCACTTCAAACGTTACATGGCGAGGCAGCTCCGTGAGGTAGGTATAAAGCGGATTTCCGCCGTTCCAGACCAGCGGACCAAACGATTTATTGTTTTTAACCATGCAACTCGGATGAAATTTATCGTTCAGTACAGGGATGACTTGCGAAAAATGGGCTGAAACCTGCTTCACAACTCCCACGATACCTCTGGGCGAAACGACACCCATATCTGCCTCAATACCATCCAGTTCCCCTTTATCCAAGGTCAGGTAGTTGTCGATTTTTGAAATGTTATTATTGACAACTTTCGCCGACACCCAATGATACGTTTTGCCGGATTGGTCAATGTCGAGATTGCCTGTGTGCAGTGTGTCATTTGTCAGTTTTAAGGTGTTCCGGTATTCGGCAATTTGGTTTTCCAAATCAACAATGCGCTGCATCATATCCTCATTGATAGTTCGGAGTTCGATGTAAGCGTAAAAGACAGCGGTCACAGCATAAAAACTGCCTATGACCTCTTGGGTTGCCGCCAAAAATTTGCTGCGCTGAAAACGGTTGTTGTTGACAGTCAGCATGATAGACGTAGAAAACAACAACACAAACAACACCCAATGGATGTTTTTGAAAATAAAACTGATTAAGTTCTTCAATTTATCGAATCAAAAATTTATATCTGCCTATATTTTTCAATGCAATACCGGTTCCTTTTGCCACCGAATGCAACGGGTCTTCGGCAATATGGAACGGGATGTTGATTTTTTCCTGCAAACGTTTGTCCAAGCCTTTCAGCAAAGCACCACCACCGGCGAGATAAATGCCGTTGCGAACGATGTCGGCATACAATTCCGGCGGGGTATTTTCCAACGCGCTTAGCACAGCCATTTCAATTTTATTGATAGATTTATCCAAACAGTGTGCAATTTCCTGGTACGACACCGGCACTTCCATCGGGAGCGCGGTCATACGGTTGGGACCAAACACGATATAATCCTCAGGGGGGTCTTCCAGCGTGACAGAGGCAGAGCCGACATTGATTTTAATCATTTCCGCCGTGCGTTCGCCCACTTTCATATTGTGCTGGCGACCCATGTATTCCAAAATATCCTGCGTCAAATCGTCCCCTGCGATGCGGATGGACTTGTTAGACACGATGCCGCCGAGCGAAATCACAGCAATTTCCGTTGTTCCACCACCTATATCCACAATCATATTGCCCTCCGGTGCTTCCACGTCCAATCCGATACCGATAGCAGCCGCCATCGGTTCGTAAATCATGTAGACGTCGCGCCCTCCGGCATGCTCTGCCGAGTCGCGCACCGCACGAAGCTCCACTTCCGTACTTCCCGACGGGATACAAACCACGATGCGCAACGAAGGCACAAAGAGCTGATTGTTGTTGCCGATTTTCTTTATCATGCCGCGAATCATCTGTTCGGCAGCATAAAAATCGGCAATCACACCATCGCGTAACGGGCGGATAGTCTTGAGATTAGGATGCGTTTTCCCGTGCATCCGCTGTGCTTCGGCACCAATGGCAATCAACTTTTCTGTACGGCTGTCCAACGCAACCACTGAAGGCTCGTCAACCACGATTTTACCATTTTGAATGATGATGGTATTAGCCGTACCTAAGTCCATCGCGATTTCCTGTGTAAATGAAAATAAACCCATTGTATATTTTATGTATATTTAATGTTTAAAATGACGGATACCCGTCGTAACCATAACTAATTCATTTTTGTTGCAATAATCCACCGTCAGGTCATCTCTGACCGACCCGCCCGGCTGAATCACTGCGGTGATACCCGCTGCGTGCGCCACTTCCACGCAGTCGGGAAACGGGAAAAAGGCATCAGAAGCCATCACCGCACCATCCAAATCGAATCCGAACGCGCGGGCTTTCTCGATGGCTTGTTTGAGTGCATCAATGCGGGAAGTTTGACCTACGCCACTGGCACACAGTTGTTTATCTTTCGCCAAAACAATGGCATTGGATTTTGTATTTTTCACTAATTTGTTGGCAAACAGCAAATCCTCCACCTGTGATGGGGTAGGGGACTTGGTTGTTACCACAGTCAAATCAGCCTTCGTTTGAATGCTTGCATCCTTGTCCTGCACCAGCACGCCATTGAGTAGTGAACGGAACTGGGGATGATTGGCAGGGGATTGCGGGTCGAGCCCGCAATGACGGGCGGCTTCGCTGCCCACAGGACTGCCATGGTTGGCGGCTTCGCCGCCGACAGGGTCGTCTTTGCGGGCTTGACCCGCAATCCCCTGTTTAAGCACCAGAATGATGCGATTTTTCTTCTGCCGGAGAATTTCCAACGCCTGCGCATCATAAGCCGGAGCGATGATAACCTCCAAGAACAGTTTGTTAATCTCCTCAGCCGCCGCCACATCAATCGCCGCGTTGCAAATCAGCACGCCGCCATAAGCAGAAACCGGGTCGCCGGCGAGAGCAGCCTCCCAAGCCTCTTTCACGGTCGAACGCGAAGCAATGCCGCACGCATTATTATGTTTCAAAACGGCAAACGTGAGTTCGTCAAATTCCGAAATCAAATCAATCGCCGCATTTATATCCAATAAATTATTGTAGGAAATTTCTTTCCCATGAAGTTGCTCAAACAGCGCGTCAAAATCGCCGTAGAACATCCCTTTCTGGTGGGGATTTTCGCCGTAGCGCAACGGCAACACCGTGTCGAACGCCTGCCGAAAATAGCTGCCGTCGCCACCGTCAAAATAGTTGAAAATCGCCGCATCGTAGCCTGAGGATACTGCAAACGCCTCTTTAGCAAACCATTTGCGGTCGTCAAGTGTTGAATTAGCACCCTTTTCGGTCAGCAATTTGTGGAGTGCGCCGTACTGATTTTTGGAGGCGACAATCACCACGTCGTTGAAATTTTTGGCGGCGGCGCGAATGAGCGAGATACCGCCGATGTCGATTTTCTCAATGATGTCGGCATCGGATGCGCCGCTGGCAACGGTTTCGCTGAACGGATACAAATCGACAATGACCAGGTCGATTCCGGGGATGTCGTATTCTTTGATTTGCTGTTGGTCGGTGGCGTTGTCGCGGCGGTTGAGGATGCCTCCGAAGACTTTGGGGTGCAATGTTTTCACGCGCCCGCCCAGGATAGAGGGGTAGCCGGTCAGATTTTCAACCGCGTTGCAGGGCATCCCAAGCGATTCGATGAACGTTTGGGTGCCTCCGGTGGAGTAAAACTTCACCCCTTCGCGATGCAATAGAGTGAGTATTTCGTCCAATCCGTCTTTATGAAAGACGGAAATGAGAGCTGTTTTTATTTTTTTCTGACTTACCATTGAGGATATTTCTGTGTTTCGAGCCGCAAAAGTAAACATTTTTTTTGAATTACGCACTATGATTTTGCAATAATTTTTGAAAAATTAAAATTTAACTATTTTTAACTTCCATATCAAAAATAATTCGTACCTTTGCAGCCGAAAAAGCCCGGGTGGTGAAATTGGTAGACACGCCACTTTGAGGGGGTGGTGCCGGTTACGGTGTGTGAGTTCGAATCTCATCTCGGGCACAATTTACTTTACTCTCATATATATTTAAAGAGAAAAATCCTGATTTTCGTTTGAAAATCGGGATTTTTCCATCGGTGTGACCGCGACAGGATTCTAACCTGTAACCTTCTGATCCGTAGTCAGATGCTCTAATACAATTGAGCTACGCAGCCAATATTTTAGTACGTTAGCGGGTGCAAAGGTACAACATTTTTTTGACACCACCAAATCTTTTTCATCTTGGGCATTTATATGCTTTAAATTTGACGTAGCAGTCGCTCAAATTGGTACGGTAGATTTCGTTTTCCCAGATATAAGTCTCACCCGGAACCAAATCGAAATTTTTTGTGTCAATGATGCGCGGCGAGTGGTTTGCGCTACTATACCACAACTCAACTTCCAGCGAGGCGATGAAACTATTGTTATTGATAAACGTGAACCCATAGAGGTCGTAACCACTATTTTTGTTCGTTTCATATATCGCCGTTTTCGTTTCCACTCCTCGCACTTCTACGCAACCGCCTGCTTGACTTTGATTGCTCTGATTCTGATTGCTCTGATTCTGAGCAACAACCAATGTCATGCCTGAAAAACACAGACTTACTAACAGAATTACTCGTTTCATTTTTATATCCCTAATATGTGTCGGGCGCAACTCTTTAATTTGGGCGGCAAAGGTATGAAAAAATATTTGAATATCCAAAAAATGATGCATTTTTTTTCAGGTTGAGGTTGGATTTAGCCAATCAATTTTAGCAAGGCATCAACGGCATCGGCTTCAGGGATGTTTTTCAGGACACATTCTTTGCCTTTGTAGAGGCTCACTTTGCCTGCACCTGCGCCTACATAGCCGTAATCGGCATCCGCCATTTCGCCCGGACCGTTGACGATGCAGCCCATGATGGCGATTTTCAGTCCTACGAGGTGCTGTGTAGCAGCTTTCACGCGCTTAATAGCTGTCTGCAAATCAAACAGCGTGCGCCCGCAACTTGGGCACGAGACGTATTCGGTCTTCGTGATGCGCCGCCCCGTAGCCTGCAAAATACCAAAGGCAACCGACTGCACATCGTGAGGCGTAATATTCGGCGCAGTATTAGTCAACTGAATGCCATCCACCAAGTTATCCAAGAAAAAAGCCCCACAATCCACAGCAGCCTTAACACGAAAAGAATCCAAATCAGGCTCATGATAAGTAGCGCACACGACCCGAGCAAACAATGCCGAAACCGGAAGAGAAACCACAAGAAAAGAAGTATCAGGCACAGTGTCAAAAAGCATTTCCCGCACCTCAACCGGCACAGGGTGGAGGGTGGAGGGTGGAGGGTGAGAGGTGAAGAGTGAGGGGTGGAGGGTAACCGGTAACTGGTAACCGGTAACCGGTAACTGGTAACCGGTAACCGGTAACTGAGCGTAATCCACCAACAGCCGTGCTACAGGCATCTCTGCTTCCGGGTCTTCGCTCAGCGACACGCGGATAGTGTCGCCGATGCCCTCTCGCAGCAGAGTGCCGATGCCGACCGCCGATTTGATGCGTCCGTCTTCGCCGTCGCCCGCCTCCGTGACGCCGAGGTGCAGCGGGAATGCCATGCCCTCCCTGTCCATCGTCGCAACCAGCAGGCGGACGGTCTGCACCATCACATAAGTGTTTGAAGCCTTGATGCTTAGCACCACATTCGTGAAATTTTCAGCCACGCACACGCGCAAAAATTCCATGCACGATTCGACCATCCCGCACGGTGTGTCGCCATACTTTGCCATCATGCGCTCACTCAGCGAGCCGTGATTGACACCGATGCGAATGGCCGTGTTATGTGCCTTGCAGATATTCAGAAAAGGGATAAAGTCTGTGACGGGGTCGCCAAAATTGCCCGGATTGATGCGCACTTTTTCAACCGTTTGCGCCGCCGCCTCCGCCGCCTTGGGGTTGAAATGAATATCGGCAACAAGGGGCGTGTGGTAGCCCAATTTGCGCAACCGAGCTTTAATATGCCGCAGATTTTCAGCCTCACGCACACCCTGAGCGGTCAGGCGAACATATTCGCCGCCCGCCTCAATGATGCGAATACATTGCTGCACAGAGGCTTCCGTGTCCATAGTTGAGGTGTTCGTCATGGACTGGATGCGAATCGGGTTGTTGCCGCCTAAGGGGGTGTTGCCGATTTGCACTGCGGAGGATGTTCTGCGTTTCAATTTGTTTTGAATTTGTATTTCACCGCTGCCAATTCATCATTCGCTTGCACGATTTTTTTCTTCAAACCTTCCTTGTAATCAGCCAATTTAGTTTGCAATGTGGGGTCTTTGACTGCCAAAAATTGTGTGGCCAAGATGGCGGCGTTCATTGCGGCGTTGATGCCTACTGTGGCTACGGGGATGCCAGGTGGCATTTGTACGATTGCCAGCAGTGCGTCCATGCCGTCGAGGGTTGAATTGATGGGCACGCCGATGACGGGCAGTGGGGTCATTGAGGCGATTACCCCCGGCAGGTGGGCTGCCATTCCGGCGGCTGCGATAATCACCTCTATGCCTCTGCCTTGGGCATTTTTGGCAAAATCCTCCACTTCGGCGGGCGTGCGGTGGGCAGACAAAGCGTGCATCTCGAACGGCACCTCAAACTCGTCCAAGATTTTTGCTGCTTTTTCCATCACCGGGAGGTCAGACGTGCTCCCCATAATGATACTCACGCGTGGTGTCATGCTGCAACGAATGATTTGTACTTCGCGGCATCCATCAGGCTGTTCAACTGCGAAGCATCCGTCGCTGCCACTTTCAAAATCCAGCCTTTGCCGTAAGGGTCGCTGTTCACCAATTCGGGCTGGTCTTCCAAATCAGCATTGAGTTCCAACACTTTACCACTCACCGGCATCAACAAATCGGACACCGTTTTCACGGCTTCGATGGAGCCGAAAACTTCGCTCTGTGCAAGCGTTTCACCCACCGTGGCAACATCCACAAACACAATTTCGCCCAACTGGTCTTGCGCATCGGTGTAATCGGTGATACCCACATCTAACGCATCCGCACCGTCACCGTCACCCGAACCCACTCATGGTCGTCAGTGTACTTCAAATTTTCAGGAAATTTCATTTTTATACAATATTATATGTTATACATTCTTTCACCCTTCACTCTTCACTCTTCACTCTTCACTCTTTAAACAACCTCCCGCTATCCTTCCAATCCGTCACAATAGCATCCAAAATACCGTTCACAAATCCGGAACTTTTGGGCGAACCGTAATAATGGGACAATTCCACATACTCGTTTATGCTGACATTGATTGGGATGTCTTGAAACAGTTGAATTTCTGCCAATCCCACCTCTAAAACGCACAAATCAAATGCCGAAAGCCGCCTGATTTCCCAATTTGTGACATGCTCGTCTATCAACGCATCGCTGGCATTTTTGTTTGCAAACGCGAAGTGTAACAATCTCAATGCAAACTCTTTATCATTATCCAGCACCGACATGGGCAGCAAAGGAAGTGTAGTAGGCGTAAACTCATTGAATTTCCGGATTGTTTTCAACACACTTGCCAGCACAATCGACCAATCACTATTCCAGAAGATACATTTCTCTTCCAAAATATCATCCATCTCTTCGGCGAGCCGTTCCATTTGCTCCATGATGCGCAACCAAAAATCGCGGTCACTGTCATAAGTGTCGGGGCAGGCAATATAGTCTTGATACTCAGGCGATTCTAAAATTCTATCCAACAGATTTTTGAGAAAAGTTTGGTCGCCATCGTTCCAGAGATAGCCATGAGTGTTCAAAAAACGCTGCAAATTCTCATTTCTGCACAATTGCTTGGAAAAACGATTGTTGATGAAGCGCGAATGAACGGCAACTTCCTCATTTGTAGGTAGATATTTATATTTGTCGGCATTCCAACGCTTCTGTTCCATGTCGGTGAGCACGGTAATCAGCAGCAACAGATAGTGATACAAATCGGACAACTTTCGCAGACTGCGCAACAACTCCTTCTCAGCACTATACACATCCAAATCGTCTTTCTGACAATAAGCAAAGACTATTTGGAGTACTTTTATGCGTATAAGAGTTCTATTCATCGTTTCAAAATTCGTTTTTAGATGCCGCAAAGGTAGCAAAAAAAAACCACATTTATTTTGCAATTAACAAAAAGTAGTTTTTTTTGCCTTTTTGCCCCAAAATATATTTGCCGCCAAGCAGATAAGAAGTGTCAATCAGCGTGTCGAACGCGGCAAGTTTTTCCTTGTTGATGCTCACGCCGCCGTTTTGCACCATTTTTCGCAATTCGCCTTTGGAAGGGAATACGGGAGCGTTATCTACCAATAAATCAACGGCTTTGGTGCCGTTTGTCAATGCGTTTGTGTCGATTTCAAATTGCGAAACGCCTGCGAAAATGTCCAACAGCGTGGCTTCGTCCAATTTTTTCAGCGCGTCGGACGTGGAATTTCCGAACAGGATGTTGGAGGCTTCCAACGCGGCTTCGTAGTCTTCGCGCGAATGCACCATCGAGGTTACCTCTTCCGCCAAGCGTTTTTGCAACGGGCGGAGGTGCGGCGCATCGTGCTGTGCTGCAATTAGTTGTTCGACTTCGGCTTTGTCCAACGCGGTGAAAATTTTGATGTATTTTTCGGCATCCGCATCGCTCACATTCAGCCAAAACTGGTAGAATTTGTAGGGCGAGGTGTAACGCTTGTCCAGCCAGATATTGCCGGACTCGGTTTTGCCGAATTTGCCGCCGTCGGCTTTCGTAATCAGCGGGCAGGTGAGCGCAAAAGCGTCGCCGCCCGTTTTGCGGCGGATGAGTTCGGTGCCGGTGGTGATGTTGCCCCACTGGTCGCTGCCGCCCATTTGGAGTTTGCAATTTTGATGTTCGTAGAGATACAAAAAATCGTAGCCCTGCACCAATTGGTAGGTAAATTCGGTGAACGACATGCCATCGGTCGCCTCACCCGTCAGGCGTTTTTTCACGCTGTCCTTCGCCATCATATAATTGACGGTGATGTGCTTGCCGATGTCGCGGATGAAGCCGAGAAACGACTGTTCGCGCATCCAGTCGTAGTTATTGACCATAATCGCCGCGTTGGGCTTGGGCGAATCGAAATCCAGAAACTTCGCCAACTGCGTCTTGATGCAGTCCTGATTGTGTCGCAAAGTCTTTTCATCCAGCAGGTTGCGCTCCTGCGACTTGCCCGATGGGTCGCCAATCATACCCGTGGCACCACCCACCAGCGCGATGGGGCGATGCCCCGCACGTTGAAAATGTTTCAGCATCATCACACCCACCAAATGCCCTATATGGAGCGAATCAGCGGTCGGGTCGATGCCCACATACGCCGAAGTCATCTCGTTTTGGAGTTGCGCCTCCGTTCCGGGCATCACCGTGTGAATCATGCCCCGCCATTTTAATTCTTCTACAAAATTCATCTTCGTTTTTTTTGAGGTGCAAAGGTACGAAATAGTTATGAGTTATGAGTTATGAGTTTTTTATTTGGCTTGTATAGATTTTTTGCTTAACTTTGTACTTGATTTTGAAGGGAGTTAAAACGGACTTCGGCTCTGCTGTAAAATCAAAATGTAAATTTGTTCTTTAGAAGTCCACATAAATGTCATAATGTCATAATGTTCTATTAAAAAATAAAAAATGAAGATTCTTTTTATCGTGAACCCTATATCCGGCTCCGGTGCCGGCAAAAAATTGTCAAAGATGATTACCAAAATGCCTGAGTATAAGGCTGTTGACTACAGGATTGTTTTTTCAGAGCGTGCCGGACATGCGGCTGTTTTGGCAGCGGAGGCGGCTACGGGCGGCGATTATGACCACATCGTGGCTGTTGGCGGCGATGGCACGGTGAACGAGGTGGGGACGGCTCTTTTTGGTAGCCGGAGTGCTTTTGGCGTTGTCCCTGTGGGTAGCGGCAATGGTTTTGCCCGCCATGTCAAGTATTCCCTTTGCGTGAAAAAGGCGTTGCGACAGATGCTTACAACCAATTATGCGTACATCGACATGGTGGAGATGGATGGGCATAACTTCCTGACTGTGAGTGGTGTAGGCTTCGATGCTGAGGTTGCCCATGAGTTCAAAAAGTTTAAGATGCGGGGGGTGCTTTCCTACATTCTTGCGGTCGTCAGAGTGATTTTTCACTACAAGGAAAAGGAGTATCGCATCACGTGCGATGGCAAAACGCTCACGAAAACGGGATTTATTCTCAGTTTTGCAAACAGCAGTCAATATGGTAATAATGTGCACATTGCGCCCCATGTGTCGTTAAAAAGCGGCTTGGTGAGCATTTGCATTGTGCGTCGCCCGCCCTTTGCCGGAATCGGTTTTTTGCTGCGGTCGGTGATGCGGCTCAATTTGTCGCAACTGACTTATTATGAGGAAATTCAGTGCAAGGAGGCGGTCATTGAAGGGGCGATACGGAATATCCATGTGGACGGCGATGCGTTCACTTCGGACGGCGGACAGATACGCTTGAAAGTTCATGCAGGCGGAATAAAAATCATCAGTATGCGGCATCAAAAAAAATGATAAAGCGAATTACATATTTGTTAGCGGTTTTTGGGGTGCTTTTGGGCAATTTTGTGTTGCAAAAGCCGCTGTTTATGCTCTACAATCATACTCTTTCCAAAGGTTGTGGGGTTGGCGATTACCTGTTGGTGATGCTGCATGGGTTGAAATTGGATAGTACCGTTGCGGCTTATTTGCTGATTCTTCCTTGGTTGGTGGTGCTGGTGAGCGTTTGGTTGCCCCGAATCAGTCTGCGGAAAATTTTGCCTGCCTGGTATGTGGTGATTGCTTTTCTGACTGCTTTGGCTTTTGTGGTGGACACGTCGCTGTATGCGTTTTGGAATTTCAAATTGGATGCAACGGTGCTTTTTTATATGGATTCGCCCTCAAATATGGCTGCCAGCATATCTGTGTGGTTTCTTTTGGTGCGGGTGTTGGTGCTTGTTGTTTGTGCGGTTGCCCTCTATTGGGTGCTGATGCGGGTTACGCCGACATGTATTGCGGGTCAAGCCCGCAATGACAGTTCTTTTTTGCCGATGCGCAATAGATGCTTGGGGACTATTGGGGTGATTTTGTTGGGTGGCTTGTTGTTTCTCTGCATTCGTGGCGGCGTTACGGAATCTACGTCCAATATCGGGCGGGCGTATTTCAGTGATAATCAGTTTCTTAATCATTCGGCAGTCAATCCCAATGCGAGTTTTTTCTATTCGGTGGGGACATCGGAAAATTATGCCGAGCAGTTCGACTTTTTGCCCGAAGCGGAGCGCGCCGCCACGTTTGAAAACCTGTACCCTCACCCCCATCCACAAGGCGGCGAAACAGCCGTGCACTTGCTCAAAACCACCCGCCCGAATGTTCTCATCATCCTCTGGGAGGGGCTGGGCGGCAATTTCATTGAGGCAATTGGCGGCGATTCCACCATCACGCCGCAGTTCAACAAATTGGCGAACGAAGGGGTCTATTTTTCAAACTATTATTCCAACTCGTTTCGCACCGACCGCGGCACGTTGGCTGCGTTGAGTGGCTATCCCGCCTTTCCGACCCTGTCCGTGATGAAAAAGCCGGCGAAAAGTCGCATGTTGCCGTCCATCGCCAAAAGTTTGGCGACAGTGGGCTACGCGACCGATTTCTTGTACGGCGGCGACATCAATTTCACCAATATGCAGAGCTATTTGCGCAGCACGGGCTATCAAAAACTCACCTCCGATGCCGATTTTAGCCGCAAAGACAAGCAAAGCAAGTGGGGCATTTTCGATGCGGTCACGTTTGAGCATCTGGAGCAAGCCATTCAGCAGCGAACCGATGCCCCCTGGCACACCGGATTTTTGACTTTGAGTAGCCACGAGCCTTTTGAAGTGCCTTACAGCCGTCTGAAAGAGGCAATTCCCAATGCCTTTGCCTACACGGACGACTGTTTGGGCAAGTTTGTTGACAAACTGAAAGCCACCCTCGCTTGGGACAACCTGCTGATTATCATCATCCCCGACCACGGCTTTTGCTATCCGGCAACGGTGACACCGCGCGACCCGGACTTTTTCCACACACCGATGCTGTGGATTGGCGGCGCGGTGAGCGAACCGATTGTGATAGATAAATTACTCAATCAGAGTGATTTAGCGGCAACTTTGCTTGCCCAACTAAATTTGCCGCACGCTGATTTTGAATGGAGCCGCGACGTGTGCAGCACCTCCTACACCTACCCATTCGCCTTTTTCACGTTCAACAATGGCTTCGGATTTAGGGACAGCACAGGCGTTTCCGTCTATGACAACAATGCCGACACGTGGATATTGCAGCAACCAGCTGCGTCTGTTGAGCGCGCACAGCGCAGTCAAGCGATTTTGCAGACTTTGTATGACGATTTTGGGCGGAGGTAAGCAAAAAATGTGTAACTTTGCGGCAAATTAAAAGATTATGCAAAATTTACCTATCGGAATACAGTCGTTTGCGAATTTGCGCAGAGATGATTGCTTGTATGTTGATAAGACGGAGGATATACACCGCCTTATCACATCGGGCAGAGTTTTTTTCTTGTCGCGCCCGCGGCGATTTGGGAAGTCGCTGCTGGTGAGCACAATGGAAGCCATTTTTAAGGGCAACAAAGCCTTGTTTAAGGGGCTGTGGATTGAGAATAATTGGGATTGGACACAACAATTTCCGGTGATTCGCTTGGATTTTGGGGGGATGGCACTTCACACGCCGGAGGCTTTGGTTCGTTCGTTAAAGGCGTCTTTGAAGGAAATCGCGCAAGCGAATGAAATCGAGCTTGAAACGGAAGATGTAGCCCACCAATTTAGAGAGTTAATTCACAAACTGCATCAATCCAAAAAGCAGCAAGTAGTGGTTTTGATTGATGAATACGACAAACCAATCATCGACCATTTGAGCGATTTGAAAAAGGCTGACAAAATGCGCACCATTCTTCATGATTTCTATCAGGTGATGAAGGCGGCGGATGAGCATTTGCGTTTTGTGTTTTTGACGGGCGTATCCAAATTCTCCAAAGTATCTATCTTTTCGGGGTTAAACAATCTGCGCGATATTACACTTGATGAGCAATTTGCCACCATCTGTGGCTATACACAAGCCGAATTAGAATCCAATTTTGACGCTCATATTGAACTGTTGGCGGCAAAAGAACAGACCACCAAACAGGCAACGATAGATGAAATAAGGCGTTGGTACGATGGCTATTCTTGGGATGGTTTCAACTTTGTCTATAATCCTTTCTCAACTTTATTGCTGTTTGCGGCAAGGGTGTTTAAAGACCATTGGTTTGCAACGGGTTCGCCCACTTTCTTGGTAAATCTCATCAAAGAGCGCAATGATGTGAAATTGTTTTTGGAGCCAATAATATTACCCGCCGCTCACTTCGACAGTTTTGATATTAAGGCAATAGACCCCCAAGTGTTGCTATTTCAGACAGGCTACCTGACTATAAAAAAAATAGAAAAGAGTCAATTTAGCAGCACAATGCTCTACACGCTTGGCGTTCCCAATGAGGAAGTGAATCAAGCATTAACAATCCATCTGTTAGCAAGTTACGTTGCTGCCCCGTTGTCTGTGGTGTCTTCCATGCAAGAGCAGATGATGCAACAATTGTTGGACGGCGACCCGCAGGCTTTTGAGCGCAACCTGCAAGCGATGTTTGCTCGCATCCCCAACCAATTGTGGGGAAGAGATGAAAAATATTATCATTCAATGCTGCTGTTGTGGCTCAATATGCTGGGCTTCAAGGTGGATGCCGAAGTGAATACCGACAAAGGGCGCATTGATGCCGTATGGACATGGCAAGAGCGGGTAGTCGTAGCAGAGATTAAATACGCCAACGCGCGAACAACCACAACTGATGCGCTATTAGACGAGGCATTGGCACAAATTCACGCTCGGCGGTATTATGAACGCTATGCAGGCGAAAACAAGCGCATCGCGCTCTTGGGCGTGGCTTTTGCCGGGAAAGAGATTGCCTGTCGGATGGAGGAGTTGCCATAATTCAAAAATAAAGTGTAACTTTGCGGCAAATTAAAAGATTATGCAAAATTTACCTATCGGAATACAGTCGTTTGCGAAATTGCGCAAAGACGATTGCTTGTATGTTGATAAGACGGAGGTTATTCTCCGCCTTATCACATCGGGCACCACTTTTTTCTTGTCGCGCCCGCGGCGATTTGGGAAGTCGCTGCTGGTGAGCACAATGGAAGCCATTTTTAAGGGCAACAAAGCCTTGTTTAAGGGGCTGTGGATTGAGAATAATTGGGATTGGACACAACAATTTCCTGTGATTCGCTTGGATTTTGGGGGGATGGCACTTCACACGCCGGAGGCTTTGGTTCGTTCGTTAAAGGCGTCTTTGAAGGAAATCGCGCAAGCGAATGAAATCGTGCTTGAAACGGACGATGTAGCCCACCAATTTAGCGAGTTAATTCACAAACTGCATCAATCCAAAAAGCAGCAAGTAGTGGTTTTGATTGATGAATATGATAAACCAATCATCGACCATTTGAGCGATTTGAAAAAGGCTAACAAAATGCGCACCATTCTTCATGATTTCTATCAGGTGATGAAGGCTGCCGATGAGCATTTGCGTTTTGTGTTTTTGACGGGCGTATCCAAATTCTCCAAAGTATCTATCTTTTCGGGGTTAAACAATCTGCGCGATATTACACTTGATGAGCAATTTGCCACCATCTGTGGCTATACACAAGCCGAATTAGAATCCAATTTTGACGCTCATATTGAACTGTTGGCGGCAAAAGGACAAGCAACCAAACAGGAAACGATAGATGAAATAAGGCGTTGGTACGATGGCTATTCTTGGGATGGTTTCAACTTTGTCTATAATCCCTTCTCAACTTTATTGCTGTTTGCGGCAAGGGTGTTTAAAGACCATTGGTTTGCAACGGGTTCGCCCACTTTTTTGGTGGATTTGATTAAGGAACGAGGGGATGTGAGGCTTTTGTTGGAACCGACTCAAATGACTGCTACTGAGTCTGATGCCTTTGATATTCAAAAGATAAACACCAAAGTGCTGTTGTTTCAGACAGGCTACCTCACCGTCAAAAAAATCATCCAAAGTCAGTTTAACAAAACACTGTCTTATACCTTGGAAGTTCCGAACGAGGAAGTTCGTCTGGCAATGCTGACACATATCATGGCAAGTTATACTGATTATTCGCTGACAGACGTTGCCACAATGCAAGACAGCATGATGCAACAATTGTTGGACGGCGACCCAAAGTCATTTGAGCGCAACCTGCAAGCGATGTTTGCCCGCATCCCCAACCAATTGTGGGGAAAAAATGAAAAGTATTATCATTCCATGCTGCTGTTGTGGCTCAATATGCTGGGCTTCAAGGTGGATGCCGAAGTGAATACCGACAAAGGGCGCATTGATGCCGTGTGGACATGGCAAGAGCGGGTAGTAGTCGCAGAGATTAAATACGCCAACGCGCGAACAACCACAACTGATGCACTGTTAGACGAGGCATTGGCACAAATCCACGCTCGGCGGTATTATGAACGCTATGCTGGCGAAAACAAGCGCATCGCGCTCTTGGGCGTGGCTTTTGCAGGGAAAGAGATTGCCTGTCGGATGGAAGAATTAGTTGTACCTTTGCATCATCGTACAAAAAATGGATAAAGAAACTCTGCTTAAGCGTTTGTCGGATGTCGAATGGGACGATTTTGAAGTCAAGGCGGCATCTGTGGAACTTCCCAAGGATGCTTGGGAAACGGTCAGTGCGTTTTCCAACTCTTCGGGAGGCTGGCTTGTGTTGGGTGTTGCCCAGCACGGGAAAACGTTTGAAGTGACGGGCGTGAATAATCCGGAAAAAATGGAGCAAGATTTAGTAACCACTTTGCGTTCTAAAAACAAATTTAATGTAGTAATCAAACCTGATTGTAATAAATATGATATTGAAGGGAAAACCGTTTTGGCGTTTTATATCCCATCGGCGGAGGTAAAACCCATCTATTTCAATTCGTTGCAAAACACGTTCATTCGTGCAGCCAGCGGCGACCAGCGGGCAACGGAATACGAAATCAACGCGCTATATCGCGACCAATCGTTTGGCATGATGTCGTCCAAACCTGTTGAAGGTACATCGGTGGACTCATTCAATAAAGCATCCTACAAAAATTTTCGCGATTATCTGAGGCGAATGTTACCGGAATTGACTTATAATGCGCTGGATGACAATACTTTCAATCATAATTTGCAATTAGTCAAAAATGATAAATTGACTTATGGCGGCTTGCTGTTTTTAGGCGACAATGATGAAATACAAGACCGCTTTCCGGATTTCAGAATAGATTATTTGGAAATTCCCGGCTTGTCGTATGCAGATGCCGAGCCGCGTTACACCTACCGCGTTCAAGAGCAGGAAAATCTTTGGGAATACTACTTTGTGCTTGTTCAACGCCTGCGCATTTATGCCGATAATCCGCTGTATATCGGCGATTTAGGCATTGGTCGCGAAGACAATAAGCAGTTGGATGCGTTGCGCGAAGCCCTAATCAATTTGCTGATTCACGCGGATTATTTCAGCCCGATGAAGCCGCGCATCCGCGTTTTCACTAACCGGATTGAATTTGAAAACCCCGGAACATTGCCGCGCCCGATTGCCGAACTGATGAAAGAGGACGTTTCCGTCCCCCGCAATCCGGTATTGGCAAAACTGTTTCGCACCGCCAAACTATGCGAAAATGCTGGCTACGGCTTCGACAAAATGCTCGTATGGAAGCAAGAAACCCAACAAGAAGTGTTATTTGAAACCACAATTGACAAAACAAAAATCACATTTATGCTAAAAGACGGCAAAGTTGATATGTCGGGATGGGTAGAAAAAGGGACAGAAGAACAGGAGAGAAAAATAGGAGAGAAAACAGGAGAGAAAACAGGAGAGAAAACAGGAGAGAAAACAGAAAACTTCACTGAAAAGGGGACAGAAAACTTCACTGAAAACTTCACTGAAAAGGGGACAGAAAACTTCACTGAAAACTTCACTGAAAAGGGGACAGAAAAGGGGACAGAAAAAGGAAAAGACCTAGAAAAAGGGACAGAAGAAGAGGAGAGAAAAACAGGAGAGAAAACAGAAAACTTCACTGAAAACTTCACTGAAAAGGGGACAGAAAAAGGGACAGACCTAGAAAAAGGCACAGAAAAGGTTACAGAAAAAGAGAAAGACCTAGAAAAAGACATAGAAAAAGGCACAGAAAAGGTTACAGAAAAAGAGAAAGACCTAGAAAAAGACATAGAAAAAGGCACAGAAAAGGTTACAGAAAAAGAGAAAGACCTAGAAAAAGGCACAGAAAAGGTTACAGAAAAAGGAAAAGACATAGAAAAAGGCACAGAAAAGGTTACAGAAAAAGGAAAAGACCTAGAAAAAGGCACAGAAAAGGTTACGGAAAAAGGAAAAGACCTAGAAAAAGGCACAGAAAAACAGAAAAGAAAAGCAGGAGAGAAAACTGAAAACTTCACTGAAAACTTCACTGAAAACCTTCGCTCTATATTCGGTTACATACAGGGAAATCCGCACATCACGATAGATGAATTGGCAAAAAACCTAAATATTTCTCGACGGGCAGTAATAAATAATACAAACAAACTCAAAGCCAAAGGCTTACTGAGGCGCGAAGGTCCCGACAAGGGCGGCAAATGGGTAATTATTGAATGATATTGAAGAACTTAAATTTATATGCACAATGAGAATAGGATTTGATGCCAAGCGGGCGGTGCAAAATAATACGGGCTTGGGGAACTACAGCCGGTATGTGATTGAAACAGTGTCGGATTATTTTTCCGACAATCACTATGTGTGTTTTGCCCCCAAGAAAAAGGAAAATAGCCGATTAAAGACTATTCTTGCGCGAACAGACATTTCTTTTGTATTTCCGAGAGAAATTTTTAAACTGTTTCCGTCGCTTTGGCGGCTTTTTGGGGTCAAAAGGGATATTAAGGAGCAGAAAATCGCTGTTTTTCATGGACTTAGCAACGAGTTGCCTGTTGGAATTGAAAAAACATGTGTCAAAACGGTGGTAACGATTCATGATTTGATTTTTCTGCACTATCCGGAGTATTACAAACCCATTGACCGGAAGATTTATCGGGCGAAGTTTAAACGTGCCTGCGAAAAAGCGGATAAAATAATTGCCGTCAGCGAGTGCACCAAACGCGATATTATAGCATTTTTCCATATTCCCGAAGAAAAAATAGAGGTAGTTTATCAAGGTTGCCATCCGAATTTTCGCCGGGATGCACCTGCGAGTGCGCCCCAATTGGAAAAATATAACTTGCCTCACCGTTTCATTTTATCTGTCGGCAGCATCGAAGCCCGTAAAAATTTACTGTTGCCCGTCAAAGCGTTGAGCAAAATTCCGGAAGACGTTCACTTGGTTGCCGTGGGCAAACCCACGCCCTATCAGGCGGAAGTGGAGGTGTATGCCGCAAAAAAAGGCTTATCAACCCGCTTGCATATTCTTAATAATGTGGCATTTGAGGATTTGCCCGCCATTTATCAATCTGCGGCGGTGTTTGTCTATCCGTCCTTTTTTGAGGGATTTGGCATTCCCATCATTGAGGCGTTGAGCTGTGGTGTGCCGGTGATTGCGGCAACGGGGTCGTGTCTTGAAGAGGCGGGCGGTCCCGATTCTGTCTATATTGCCCCCAATGATGATGCAGAATTGGCAAAGAAAATAAACACAATTTTAGGCAATAAGGGACTATCCGACAGCATGATAGCCGCCGGCAAAACGTATGTGCAGCGGTTTTCGGAAAAGGCGATTGCAGAACAGTTGATGCAAATTTATAGATTGCTCTAAAAAATAATACCCCTTGTTTATATTCAAAAAAATTGTACCTTTGCACTTGTAAATTTTTAATATATCACAATATGCAAACATATAAATATGACACAAGAATTTCAGAAGAGGGCGTTATAACCCTCCCTTTTGAGCCGCAACTTTTTAACATGGAAGTGGAAATTATCATCGTTCCTAAACCGCAGCCGGTCAAAAAAGAGAAAGAGTATTCGGCTTTAGATTTCGTGAGAGATTGGACCGGTATTTTTAAAAATATGACGGATGAGGAATTAGATAATGCCAAGTATGAATACCTAATGGAAAAACATAAATGATAAAAGCATTGAATTAGATGTTATTATCACGAGAAATATAAAAGATTATCAGCCCCTTAGTAAAATACAAATTGTGTCCCCTGCCGATTTTATAAAAAATAATAAAAAATAGAATAGGATTTGCCGCCAGACAGGCAATGGGCAACGCATTAAAATATTTTATGACTATCCGCAATCATACCACTTGGGTTTCGCTCCTTGTCCCGCAGGGACAGCACAATGCGGCGTTCTGTGTCCCGCAGGGACAGTACTTTATTAACCGTAGACTTCAGCCTACGGGAGTGACGGAGCCCACCCTCCTTAGTCCCGCATGGGACGACACATTGTTATTCAGCAAAATTGCACCCATCTCAAGTGCCGTCCCATGCGGGACTAAGGACTGCGTTGCCCACCTATACCGTAGGCTGAAGTCTACGGTTAATAAAGTGCTGTCCCTGCGGGTAGGGTGTTCAAACGGATTTGCAAAACTCATCAAAAAGCACTACCTTTGCGCCTTATAAACAATTAAATAATAGCAATTTATGAAAACGAAGCGCGAAGAAAAATTAGAGAGAGAGTTGCAATCCTGCCGTCAAGAGTTGCGGGAAGAGAAGCAGAAAAACAAAGACCTTGCCAAGAGCAGGGATTTGCACAAGAGTAAGAGCAAAGTGTTATCAGCACAACTGAAAGCTGAATGTGTTAAAAAAAAGCGGAGCTTTGCTGATTATTCTCACGAGCTCATTGCACGACACGGCTATACAGACATGCTGGTTTCATTGTGTGTCGAAATGTATGTTCATTGTCACCTGGGACTTAGAACCACGAGAAAAATGCTCATTTATCTCAATGCACGTTTTGAATGGAACCTGCCCGACATACCCAGCTACACCAGCATCAAGAATTGGGTTGAAAAGAGCGGTTATTCTATTTACAAGGAATCCAAATCGGAGGAATATGAAGAGGGATATGCTGAAATATTGGATGAAAGCATGATGATTGCCAGTGAGAAAATGTTTCTCACGTTAGGTGTTCCGGCAGGCAAAATAGGAGAAAAAGCACTGACATTCAATGATGTAAATGTATTGGATATAAGCGTAGGAAAGAGTTGGAACAGTGCAAGTATTACGAAAGTATTGGACAAGACGGAAAAAAAGATGAAGGCACCGCCTGTCTACCTCGTCAGTGATAATGCCGGCACCATCGCCAAAGCCGTGAAGGATAAAGGATACACACATTTGCGCGATGTGGGGCACACATTAGCCCTGTGCGTTGAGCGAGTTTATAAAAAAGTAGACGCTTTCCAAGCTTTCACCAAAGCGATAGGCAAGGTAAAATTTCGGGAGATAATGCGTCCGGTAGGCTACTTGCTGCCACCCAAACAACG
Organism: Candidatus Symbiothrix dinenymphae; assembly: GCA_001417715.1. Lineage (GTDB taxonomy): Bacteria > Bacteroidota > Bacteroidia > Bacteroidales > Azobacteroidaceae > Azobacteroides > Azobacteroides dinenymphae. The sequence goes on along the minus strand of BBRT01000095.1, from coordinate 21,847 downwards.
AACAATTGCCCGTTTTATGAATCTTTCCGCGAGTACCGATTGGGCAAAAAAGATGCTCTCCGCATTTCCCCGACTGACAGCGGGAGAGAAAAAAACATTCAAATTTCTCTTTAAGCACGTTTCAATCATCACCGAGCTAAACATCCTTTTTGAAGCCATTAACAGCATATCTAAAACATTAAAGAACAAAGGATTATCACACGAAAACATCATGCTCTGCCTTGCGAAAATGGAGCCATTACTGCTCTGTCCATGCCAAAGAGTGGCCGCAGTAGCCCAAGCCTGTATGGACTATCTCAACGAGGAAAAAGGCAAGTTGACGGACGAAAAAACGGTGTGGAGTGTTTCCTCCGATATTATCGAATCACTTTTTGGCGATTTCAAAGCTCGCAAGTCGCCTAATTCATTGAATGGGATTACCAAGCTGGTTTTTATAGTGCCACTTCGAACAAAAATAGATGCGAAGACCGGCATGTCCAGCATCAACTTCAAGAGCACCTTAGAAAACGTTTTGCTGAAAGATGTAGATACATGGCAAGAAGAAAATCTGACTGAAAACCAGACAGTTAAAAGAAGAAAAACGCTGTTGGCTTCGTAGGAAAAATGGAGAACGGTTTGAACACCCTACCCTACGGGATGCAGGAATGGGGGAGGCATTCCATTTCTACCGAGCTATAATCCCTACGGGATAAAACACCGTTTGCGAAATAATAGCACCTGAAAAAAAGATTTAGCCTCAATGCTTTTCTTGAAATTTCTTCTAAAATTTAACATTTTCAGGTGATTTTTTGAGATGCTCTCACAACGCCAAGCGGAAGCCTAAATACTCTGCGCGGCGTGTGGACTGTGTGCCGGGTCTATCCGATACTTCACAGGCACTCTCAGCACCAAACCAGCTGCCGCCGCGGTATACATGGTATGTACCATTTACATAACCTGCCGGAGGGGTCGTCGGATGGGCGCTGCTATTGTACCAATCATCGCTGCACCACTCCCAAACATTGCCGCTCATATCATGAATTCCCAATGCGTTCGCTGTTTTCTTTCCAACTTCGTGCTTCTCCATACCACTATTTTCGGAATACCATGCTACATCACCAACCGTGTTGCTGCCACTGTATTTATGGTTTTGTCCACCCTTAGCGGCATATTCCCATTCGGCTTCTGTGGGCAGGCGATAGGCTTTACCTGTTTTCGCGTTGAGCACTTTGAGAAACATTTGGATGTCGTCCCAACTGACATTTTCCACCGGGAAGTTGTCGCCTTTGACATTCTGCGACGGATTGCTTTCCATCACGGCTTTCCATAGACCCTCTGTAACTTCATATTTGCCTATTTTGAAAGCAGCTACGTCCACCATGTCGAAAGTAGGAGGCATAGCAGTTGGCAAGGGACGTTGCGTAACAGTTATCTGTCGTTGAGGCAGTTCGCGACTCTTTGTAATTATAACTGCCACACGGGGAGCTGCTGTTGAATTTTCATCCACAGATACAACAATTGTGTCATATCCCGTGCCGGAAGTAGAGCTTAGGTGGCACCAGCCACCTCCTTCCGTCACCACAGCTGTCCACGGGGCATCCGGTATGGAATCCCAACCTACGGTAATGGGATATTCGTGAGCCGGAGCGATGGCAGATATATACGAACGCGTGCTTGCCGTTTCTTGATTAACAGTTACTTGTGCAGTAGCAGACCCTGAAGTGATGTTTATGGAGGTAGCACGCGGGTTTGTGTCTTCGTTTTTTTTCACAGACACCGCAATTGTCCCATCACCGGAACCGGAAGTGGGGTCTACCACGCACCATTCGGGAATTAGGGTTATATTATCCACAGTCCACGCATTGTTACTCGTTACAGTAATGTAATAAGTACTACCAGAAGCAACTGCCTCAATCACTGTCTTGTTCACCGAAATTACGGGCGTTTCATACGATGTTTCGCAGCCCGTCATCATCATCATTCCTGCTGCGAGTGCCATAGCAGCGAGATTTCTCCTTTTTTTCATATTGTTATTTTAATTTGAGTGCAAAGGTAAAACATTTTTTTTGAATAGCAGCAAGTCAGTCAGCGCGGCAAATTACATCAGCGGCGCAAACAGGCGCACCACAGACTCCAGCAGGCGTTTGAAATGGCTGCGTTTTTTCCATTCGTCGTACTGAATTTCTTTGCTGTGTTGCAGTTCTTCGCAAAAAATAGCTTTGTTTTGCAGCGCTACTGCTGTGTCGTAGATGTAGCAGTTGATTTCAAAGTTGGCTTCAAAACTACGGAAATCAAGATTACAGGAGCCTATGACGGACAAATTATCGTCAGCCACCAACGTTTTGGCGTGTACAAAACGACCTTGCAATTCGTAAATGCGCATTCCGGCACGCAGCAAATTCTCAAAATAGGAATGGGCTGCCGGATCGATATAGGACGAATCCGACTTCTTGGACACCATCAGGCGCACATCCACGCCACTCAACGCGGCAATTTGCAACGCTTCCATCAGCGAATCGGTCGGCAAAAAATAGGGTGTTTGCAGATAAACATATTTTTTTGCATTCAATACAATGCTAATCGTAGCCTGCAAGAGGTTGGAAAAGTCGCTGAACGGTCCACCTGTGACAATCTGCATCAAATTATCGGTATATATTTCAGTCGGCGGAAAATATTTCTCCGGATTAGGACAAGTTTTGCCCGCTGCCACCCAATCCAGCAAAAAACTCGACTGCAAACCGTGCGCTCCCATGCCTTCCACCCGCACATGTCTGTCCATCCAAAAGGAGTTAATCGAATAATTGTTGGACACATTCATCCCGCCCACATAGCCCACGTTGCCGTCGATGACCACCACTTTGCGGTGGTTGCGGTAGTTGATTTTGCTGCTTTGCAACAGCGGATAACGAACACCCATCAGCGAGGTAACTTCCACGCCGGCTTCTTGCATCTCGTAAAAAAACTTGCGCGGCACCTTCCAATTTGCCATATTGTCGTAAATAAAACGCACTTTCACGCCTTGCAGAGCCTTTTTCATCAACACCGTTTTCACCAATTTGCCGGTTTCATCGTTGTGGAAAATGAAAAACTCAAAGTGGATATGGCTTTTTGCTGCATCTAAATCTTGAATCAGCACCTCAAACATGCGCGTACCCGACGAAATAATTTCTACTTTACTGCCTTGCAACAATGGAGAACGGTTGTTGCGCTTCAGCAAATTGATGAGATTGGCATAAGCAGGCACCAAATCCGCATTTTTATCGGGTACTAACTCCTTAAAACTCAAACCTTTGATTTTGTGGTAATAATGGCGGGTAACAAATTTTCGCTTGCGCTGGTCTTGCCCCAGCATGTAATAAAAAATCAGTCCGACCACGGGCGCGAAAATCAGTATCAAAAGCCACCCAATCGTGCGCGACGGGCTGGAATTTTTAGTCAGCACTACCAAAATCGTGCCAACAATTAGTGTAACATAGATTACAGAAATAAAAGTATCAATATTTAACCAGTTAGGCATCAATATTGGCATAAGTCGCGTTCTCCTCTATAAATTCGCGACGCGGAGCCACCTCTTCACCCATCAGCATCGCAAATACGCGGTCGGCTTCGGCGGCGTTGTCGATGGAAACGCGGCGCAACGTGCGCTGTTCCGGATTCATCGTGGTGTCCCAAAGCTGTGTGGCGTTCATCTCACCCAAACCTTTGTAGCGTTGCGTGTGCACCTGTTTTTCATCGCCATCGGCATAGCGGTCGATGAACATCTGACGCTGCTGGTCGGTCCAACAATATTCTTCCACTTTGCCTTTTTTCATCAGGTAAAGCGGGGGCGTGGCAATATATATGTAGCCATTTTCAATCATCGGGCGCATGTGACGGAAAAAGAACGTCAAAATCAGTGTCGCGATGTGGCTACCGTCCACGTCGGCATCAGTCATAATCACCACTTTGTGGTAACGTAACTTCTCTATATTCAACTCTTTACTGTCTTCGGCGGTGCCAATCGTCACGCCCAAAGCGGTAAAGATATTGCGAATTTCCTGACTGTCAAACACCTTGTGGGGCATCGCTTTTTCGACGTTCAAAATCTTACCGCGTAGCGGTAAAATGGCTTGGTATTTGCGTTCGCGCCCCTGTTTGGCGGTACCACCTGCCGAGTCGCCCTCAACGAGGAATATCTCGCACAGTTCGGGGTTGCGGTCGGAGCAGTCAGCCAGTTTGCCGGGCAATCCACTGCCCGAAAGTGGTGATTTGCGTTGAACCAATTCGCGGGCGTTGCGGGCTGCGTGACGGGCTGTGGCTGCCAAAATCACTTTATCGACAATCGTTTTTGCTTCTTTCGGATGCTCTTCCAAGTAGTTTCCGAGCACTTCGCCCACCGCCTGGTCAACGGCTCCGCGCACCTCGTTGTTGCCCAATTTCGTCTTTGTTTGTCCCTCAAACTGAGGCTCTTGCACCTTCACGGAGATGATGGCGGTCAATCCTTCGCGGAAGTCGTCGGGCGAGATTTCGATTTTCACTTTTTCCAGCAACTTGCTGGTTTCCGCATATTTTTTCAACGTGCGGGTGAGCGCGCTGCGGAAGCCTGCCACATGCGTACCATGTTCTATCGTGTTGATATTGTTGACGTAAGACGAGATGCTTTCGTTGTAAGATGTGTTGTAAGTCATCGCCACTTCCACCGGCATTCCCTCTTTTTCGGTGATGATATGAATCACGTCATTGCCGAGCAACGGCTCCTTGGCGGCATCAATGAAGCGCACAAACTCGCTCAAGCCTTCGGTGGAATAAAACATTTCTGTTTTGTATTCGCCCGCATCGTTTTTGAAGCGTTTGTCGGTCAATGCGAGGTGCACACCGGCGTTCAGATACGCCAATTCGCGCAAACGCCCTGCCAAAATGTCGTATTTATATTCGGTAACAGTGAAAATCGTGGCATCCGGCTTAAAAGTGATGGTCGTGCCGCGCTCGGTGGTGTCGCCGATGGTTTGCAATTGCGAAATGGCTTTGCCGCACGAAAATTCCTGCATATATATCTTGCCTTCGTGGCACACTTCTGCCCGCAGATAGGTTGAAAGGGCATTCACGCACGATACGCCGACCCCGTGCAACCCGCCGGACACTTTGTAGGAATCTTTATCGAATTTGCCACCGGCATGAAGCACCGTCAGCACCACCTCGAGTGCAGATTTTTTCTCTTTCTCGTGATAGCCGACCGGAATACCGCGCCCGTCGTCCTTCACGGTCACGGAATTGTCCTCGTTGATGAACACGTCAATAGTCTTACAATGCCCTGCAAGGGCTTCATCAATGGAATTGTCCACCACCTCATACACCAAATGGTGCAACCCCTTCTGGCTCGTGTCGCCAATGTACATGGAAGGACGCTTCCGAACGGCTTCCAACCCCTCTAAAACCTGAATACTGTCCGCCGAATAGTCACCGGCGGCATGATTTTTTGTTTCTTCGCTCATTCTGTTTTCTTTTTTTAACGCGCAAAGGTACGCTTTTTTTTTGAAACAGACAATAAAAAATGACTAAATGTTTGCCCCGCCGTTTCCGTTTCCCGTTTCATTCTTTTTTCGCTACCTTTGCACCGCATAAACAGTATGAGATTATGAAACATGAACTTATTGACGAGCTTATTCGTCTGGCTTTCAAGGAGGATGTGGGCGATGGCGACCACACTACGCTGTCGTCTATTCCGGCGGATGCGATGGGAACGGTGCAACTGCTTATCAAAGAGGCGGGTGTGTTGGCGGGCGTGGCTGTTGCCGAGCAGATTTTTCACACGTTCGACCCCGACTTGAAAATCAATGTGCTTATCCATGACGGCACAGAGGTGAAAGTGGGCGATGTGGCATTCACGGTGGAGGGGCGCGTGCAATCGCTGCTGCAGACCGAGCGTTTGGTGCTGAATGTGATGCAGCGGATGAGCGGCATTGCTACAACAACGCGCCGCTATGTCAAGCGGTTGGAAGGCACCCACACGCGCGTTTTAGATACGCGAAAGACCACTCCGGGCTTGCGAATGCTGGAAAAGGAAGCCGTGAAAATTGGCGGCGGCACCAATCACCGCATCGGGCTGTTCGATATGATTTTGCTGAAAGACAATCATGTGGACTTCGCCGGAGGCATCGAAAACGCCATTGTGCGCGCAAAACAATACTGCCAAGAGCACGGCAAAAACCTCCCCATAGAAATTGAGGTGCGCAATTTTGACGAGTTGAACGAAGCACTCCGAGTAGGCGGCATCGACCGCATCATGCTGGACAATTTCAATGTGGACGACACCCGCAAGGCAGTCAAAACAGTGAACGGGCAGTACGAAACAGAGTCGTCCGGCGGCATCACCTACGACACCCTGCGCGATTATGCCGAAACGGGGGTCGATTACATCTCCGTGGGCGCACTCACCCACTCGGTGAAAAGCCTCGACATGAGTTTGAAAAGCAAATTTTAGTTGCTGAATATCGCCCGAAAATCTTCCCCGTTTTGGGGCTGAAACGTCTTGAATCCCAGCGATTTGCCCATCTCTACATTGGCTGCACCGTCGTCTATAAACAGGGTTTCCGAAGGCACCAGTCCCGAATCGGCTATCATTTTGTCGAAGATGATGCGGTGGGGCTTCACGCACTTCATCTTGTAGGAGAGGTAAAATTTGTCGAAATACGCCGAAAGCGGCTTGCCCTCCGATGACAAATCAGGCGAATCTGCCCAATCCATCACAAACGGATTGGTGTTGCTCAACAAATACAGATTGTAGCCACGGGCGCGCAAGTCCTCCAGCATCTTCAACTTATAGACCGGCAACTCCACCAGAAAACCGCGCCACGCCCAATCAATATCCTCGTCTGAAATGTATGTGCCGGCTTCCGCCCGAACTGCATCATGAAATTCAGCGGCTGAAAGCAACCCCTCCTCCAAGTTCAAAAAGAGTCCCTTCTGATGATAAGCATCCAATAAATCTTCAGCATTTTTCAGCCCAAGTTCAATAAACCGGCGCACCGAACGCGCTCTGTCTAAGGTGATTAGCACACCGCCTAAATCAAATACAATGTTTTTTATACCTGTCATAACTAAAAAACGACGTTTACTACTTTGTTGGGGATTATTATCACTTTTGTTGGGGTTTTGTCTTCCAGCCATTTTTGTGACTGTTCGTATGCCAATACTTTTGTTTCTACCTCTACCTCCGGGGTGTCAATCGGGAAATCCATGGTGAAACGGGCTTTGCCATTGAACGAGATGGTGTATTTTACTGCACTTTCTTTCAGATATTCATCGTTGAAATCGGGGAACCGGGCATCGCATACGGTGGTTGTGTTGCCCAACCGGTGCCACAGTTCTTCGGTTATGTGCGGTGCAAACGGTGCCAAAGCAATCACCAAGTTGCTCAATATCGTATGTTTGTTGCATTTCAACGCCGTCAGTTCGTTCACGCAAATCATGAATGCCGCCACAGAGGTGTTGAACGAGAAATTTTCAATGTCCTGCCCCACTTTTTTGATGAGTTTGTGGATGGATTTCAACTCCTCGGCAGTCGGTTGCTCTTCGGAGACAACGAATTTATCGCCTTCAAAAAACAAATTCCAGAGTTTGCGCAAAAACCGCGAAACGCCGTCTATACCATTTGTATCCCAAGGTTTGGACTGTTCCAACGGTCCGAGAAACATCTCGTACAAACGCAATGTGTCCGCTCCAAATTTTTCCACCACATCATCGGGATTCACCACATTGAACATCGATTTCGACATTTTTTCGGCCGCCCAGCCGCAAATATACATGCCGGCTTCGAGAATAAATTCCGCATCTTTGTATTCCGGCATCCAATTTTTAAACGCCTCCATATCCAAAATATCGTTACTCACGATATTTATGTCCACATGAATCGGCGTGACATCGTATTTGTCTTTCAAGCCATGCGAAACAAACGTAGGGTGGGGTGTCCTCCCTTTGGGGGGATTAAGAGGGGCTTTCACGCGATACACAAAGTTTGAACGCCCCTGAATCATGCCCTGGTTGATGAGTTTTTTGAACGGCTCGTCCTCCGCGATAAGCCCCAAATCGAACAAAAACTTGTTCCAGAAGCGGCTGTAAATCAAGTGCCCTGTCGCGTGTTCTGTTCCGCCGATATACAAATCGACATTGCGCCAATAGTCGTTGGCAGCCTTGGATACCAACTCGTTAGCATTGTTAGGGTCTTCGTAGCGCAGATAATACGCCGAAGAGCCGGCAAACCCCGGCATGGTAGCCAATTCGAGCGGATACTCGTTAGTTGTCTTCTTATTATCCATAATTTTGTCCATTTTCGGGCACAAAGGTACAGATTTTTCAGGAATAACGCATTTTTTCTCAAAAAAATTGTACCTTTGTCGCTCATAAGAAATTATACAACAATGAAAGAAGCAGAAAAAGATTGTTCAACAGCGATTTTGAACCGGCGTTTTCACCTGAAAGATGCGCATGGCTCTATCTCAATGCCTATTTACGCCGGTGCAGCATTTGAATTTGACACCGCCGAAGCGATGGAGCAGGCATTTCTTGGCAAATCGGGGATGCACACCTATTCGCGCATTTCCAACCCCACCGTGGAAGCGTTTGAGGCACGCGTGAAAGAAATAAGCGGTGCAGAGCATGTTCTCGCAGTATCAAGCGGCATGGCAGCAATTTCCAACACTTTCCTGAACATAGCGTTTGCAGGCAGCAACATCGTAACCACCTCCCACCTGTTTGGCAACACTTTTTCGCTGTTCTACTTCACCTTGAAAGCCTTTGGCGTGGAAGTGCGCTTCTGCGACATGCTAAATCCGGCGGATGTGGACAAACACATCGACGACAAAACCTGCGCCGTGTTCGCAGAAATTATCACCAACCCGCACATGGAAGTGGCTGACTTAAAGACACTTTCGCAACTGGCGCACCAAAAAAACGTCCCCCTGATTGCAGATTCCACAATAGTCCCCTGGCCCCATTTCAACGGCAAACGCTTGGGCGTAGACCTCGAAGTGGCATCCAGCACCAAATACATATCCGGCGGAGCCACCAGCATAGGCGGCTTAATCCTTGACCATCAAACATTTGACTGGTCAAAATCGCCCCGCTTGGGCGAACTCTCCAAAACAGCAGGCAAAACAGCCTTCACCACCAAGCTGAGAGGCGAAATTTCCCGCAACATCGGAGCATACATGGCACCACAAACGGCTCATCTGCAAAGTCTTGGCTTGGAAACATTGGCATTGCGCTTTGAACGCTCCTCGCACACCTGCAAGCAATTAGCACAATTCCTGCAAACCGTCCCGGGCGTGCAAAATGTGAACTACAACGGCTTGTCAACCAACCCGTTCTACAAACTAAGTTGCGAACAATTTGGCGAATACCCCGGCTCAATGCTGACATTCGCCCTCGAAGACCGGGCAGCCTGCTTCAAACTGATAAACAAACTGCAAGTCATCCGCCGCGCCACCAACATCTACGACAACAAGTCCCTGATTATCCACCCCTTATCCACCATCTACGGCACGTTGAGCGATGAGTTGAAAAAGCTGGTGTGTGTCCCCGCCAATATGCTGCGCCTCTCCGTAGGTTTGGAGAATATTGAAGATTTGAAAGCGGATATTTTGCAGGGCATTTCTTCTGTCGGCACAGGTTTGTAAACCATATTAGGCACCTGCCCAAAGCAACAAAACAACGAATTTGCCGCACTCATTGTTTTTTTGTACTTTTGCACCTCTGTAAAAAAATAACACAAATGCGATTTGAACTCGTTTCCGACTACAAACCCACCGGCGACCAGCCACAAGCTATTAAGGAGTTGGTGGCGGGGCTTGAGCAGGAGCTGCCCTACCAGACTTTGCTTGGGGTGACCGGCTCCGGGAAGACGTTTACTATTGCCAATGTCATTAAGGAGGTGAACCGTCCTACTCTTGTGCTCAGCCACAATAAAACGCTTGCTGCACAGTTGTACAGCGAGTTTAAGGCGTTTTTTCCACACAATGCGGTGGAATATTTTGTGTCGTATTACGATTATTATCAGCCGGAAGCCTATCTGCCAGCGAGCAATACCTATATTGAGAAGGATTTGTCTATCAATCAGGAAATTGATAAATTGCGGTTGGCTGCTACCTCTTCCTTGCTTTCGGGGCGGCAGGATGTGATTATTGTGTCGTCTGTGTCGTGCCTCTACGGTATTGGCAATCCCGAAGATTTTCGCGAAAATGTGGTAACTATAAGTAAAGGTGCGAATTTGTCGCGCGATATTTTTTTGCGCAAGTTGGTGGCGGGGCTTTATTCGCGCAATCAGTTGGAATTTGGGCGGGGCAATTTTCGCGTGAATGGCGATACTGTCGATGTGTTTCCTGCGTATGGCGACATCGCGTTGCGCGTCTTGTTTTGGGGCGATGAAATCGAGGAAATTTACACTTTCGACCCCGACACAGGGCTGCGGATTGAGGCTTTTGAGACGTACAATATTTTTCCCTCCAAACTGTTTGTAACCACGCAGGAGCGCATCAACATGGCGATTGACCAAATTGTGCTGGATATGGGCGAGCGGGTGCAGGCTTTCCGCGATGGCGGGCAAATGTTGGAAGCCAAACGCCTCGAAGAGCGCGTTACCTACGATGTGGAGATGATTAAGGAGTTGGGCTACTGTTCGGGAATCGAAAATTATTCGCGCTATCTGGATGCGCGCCAGCCCGGAACGCGCCCATTTTGCCTGATTGACTATTTCCCCAAGAATTTCCTGACGGTGATTGACGAAAGCCACGTTACTGTGCCGCAAATTCGCGCGATGTATGGCGGCGACCACTCCCGCAAAATCAATCTGGTGGAGTACGGCTTTCGACTGCCCGCCGCGATTGACAACCGCCCGCTGACGTTCGATGAGTTTGAATCCATCACGCCGCAAAAGATTTTTATCTCCGCCACGCCCGCCGATTTTGAACTGATGATGAGCGAAGGCATTGTGGTGGAGCAAGTGGTGCGACCAACGGGGCTGCTCGACCCCGTCATAGAAATTCGCCCCAGCCTCAACCAGATTGACGACCTGATGGAAGAAATTGCCCAACGCGCCGAAAAAAAGGAACGCACCCTCGTTACCACACTCACCAAGCGCATGGCGGAGGAACTCAACACTTATTTCATCCGCTCAGGCATCCAAACAGCCTATATTCACTCCGATGTGGAAACCCTTGAACGCATCGAAATTTTGGACAAACTCCGCGATGGCGTTTTCGATGTGCTGATTGGCGTAAACCTCCTGCGCGAGGGTTTGGACTTGCCCGAAGTGTCGCTCGTGGCTATCCTCGATGCCGACAAAGAAGGCTTTTTGCGCTCACACCGCTCCCTGACCCAAACGGCAGGACGCGCCGCCCGCAACCTCAACGGCAAAGTGATTTTCTACGCCGACAAAGTTACCGAAAGTATGCAAAAAACGATGGACGAAACCACCCGCAGACGCGAAAAACAATTACTCTACAACGAGCAAAACAACATCACACCAACGCAAATTCGCAAATCGGGCGACGGCGGCGCATCGCTCAACCCCTACGCCAAACAACCCGCAAAAACAGGCTCTCTCCCTTACCCCGACTACGAGCCAATCATAGACATGGCAGCCGACCCCATCCTAAACCGCATGACCGACAAGCAGTTGCAAAAAACCATCGACCAAACGCGCAAGTTGATGCAGGAAGCCGCCAAAAAACTCGACTACCTCCAAGCCGCGCAATATCGGGATGAAATGCGAAAATTAGAGGCGTTGCTGTCTAAATATTGATTTCCGAGTATGGCGTTATTCTTCTGTTGTCATACTTCAATTACTCTCCAAATATACTCGGATAGCGCGTGCAAGGTCTCTTCCCAAGTCCCGTGCAGAGTTGACATCAACAACTACACCGGACGAATTGGCAAAAGGAATCTCAATGCTTCCGACAAAGACTGCATTGGGTAGTCTTGCTGCCCATTCACAGGGGGGGCGAAAGTTTGATGTTTTATGATAATTTGCACCAGTATTCCATGATTTACCATACGGAATATTCCATGATTCTTTGTACGGGATGGCTCCTTTTCTTTCTACTTCCAGAATTTTTCCAAACCGTTGATGTTGTTCAAGAGCATCAGGGGAAGTTTCCGGATTATAACCAACGAGATAAGCGTATTCGTTGGTACCCTTGTTCACATCATTGCCATCATCGCCTCCACGAAACCAGGGGCAGTGCATATCGAAGAAAAAGAGAGGTTTTCCATCAAGCCATAGAGGAACCTGTTCGGTGATTGCCTGAATTTCGGGATAAATCTTCTGAATATAATCGCGGCAGTGGTCATGCGGACGGCGGTTTTTGCCTTGATCGCCGTCTTCCACACCGTCTTTATCCACTAATGGGACGATGAAAAAATCGGCGTGCTCCCGCAGCCGGCGGCCATCTTCCGAATCGGAAAGAGTGGTTTCAATAATTCCTTCAAGAGCGTATGTTGCCATCATTTCACCACTATGGTGGCGTGATGACAGAAATATTTTGAAATCGGGGGTTTTGTGGCTGTCGTAAATTCGGAGCAGTTCAACATTGCGTCCTTTCTTCGTTTTACAAAGTGTTTCTACTTTCAGATACGGATTGTCCTTGTATTTTTCGAGAAAACGGGAGAGATTTTTTTCCGTGTAATTCATTCCCATACCGAAATAGACTTCCTTTTCATTTTTTCCGAACCGGTATTGAAACTCTGTTGTGGAAAAACCAAGATCGCCCAGCCAACGCCATGATTCTCCACCGTCCGTGCTGATTGCAGGACCTCGTGAACTGATAACGCCGCCGTTTGTGAAAACAAAATTCAGTTTCCTGCCTTCGGCTCCCCTGATACGGAACGACCAGTAAAACCAGTGTCCCTCTGTATCCCTCAAGTCTTGCTGTAAACGGATGGTATCGCCTTCGATACTGTTCACGATGATGTTGCCGCCGGGAAAATCGGCGTCAATTTGCAGTTCTTTTGCATTGCAGCATTGCAAGAATATTCCCAATACTCCGAGAATAAAAATGCTTGTTCCTGTAAATATTCTTTTGTTCATAATATATTATTTTATTTATACTCCAACCATGCTGTTGCCGTTGTATTTTTGTCGGCAACTATTCTAATCCACCGTGCCAAAAAAGATTCGGGAAAACGATACGCGAACTTATCCCCTTGTTTGACCGTAAATTGTTTGTATTTCACCCAGTTTCCATCGCCGGTCGGGTCGACTTCTACTGTGAATGTGATGTTTCCTGCGGATTGGTGCGATAATTCCAGGATTCGCTTATCATAATAACCAATCAGGTAAGGGTCGGAAGGAATATTTGCCGACACTTTGCTATCCACCCAAGGTCCGCCATGTCCGACCGGTTTTCCCAATTTCCAAAGGTCGTCAATCGCGCCCGCCCAGAGAGCCGCTTTTTTATCTTTGGAAACAAATAGATGCGAATGGGCTTTTGCGTTGGGGTTTATACCCGAAATTATTAATAAACCCCGGTAAGAGGCATAATCATTTATTTTCAAATTGTGCGAAGCAATCGGACGGATTTTGGCATAACCGTCTGCATTTTCGGCGGGCAATTCGTAAAAAGTGCCGTGGCAATTGAACAAATCACGTTCGGTAGCCACTTCCCGGCAAATGCGCAACGCACCGTTCCGGGTGGCTTCCGTGTAACAGGCATCGCCCAAAGGCAGACGCCACCGGCGACCGGCATCATCAACAATCACAACCGAACCCTTTTCTATTTCAACGGCTTGTTGCGGAATGGCGAATTTAGTACGGATGAATGTTGCTGTTTCCGTATCCTCTTTGGGTACAATATTCAGTTGCTCATCCGCTTCGTAATAGGCTGTTTCACCGCTATCCGTATTTGCCAACAATCCGAGTGCACGGCGATTGTTCCCCAATCCGTAAAGCAATCCGCCCAAAGAGGTTCGGCTGTCAATGGTTGCGATGCCATCAAAAATGACGTCAGGTTGCGTGGTTCGGGAATCTTTTTCGCCATAGACAAAGGCGAGGCTTGCTTTTGTGGCTTTGTCTGCCGACACTCTTACCCATTCGCCCTGTTCATCATGACCAAAGGCGAGCAGTTTCGATTCGCCTGCTTCCATTTTCTCCTGTCTCAAAGACTTCCACTCGCCTGTTCCTTGGGTGTCGATTTCAAAACTGAAAGTTACGGCTTGTTTGCCTGAATTTGTTAACCAGGCGCTGCGGGTATCCCATCCGGTAAAAAGGAATGGTTCGGAGGTGGTATTTGCCTGAAGAGTCTCATTAAACCATACGTAGCCGCCGGCATTGTCAGGTCCGAGATGAGCGGGTTGGTCAACAGCGGTAAACCATAGATTGGAATTGGATTGACCGGGACCTTCGATACCGCCCTTAGTTTTGCGCTTGTTGAGAAACTCTTTTTGTGCAGAATCATCACAGCCAAACACTAATTGGTTGTTCCACCGGGCAAAATCGCCGATTACTTTCAGATAAGCCGACATGGGGCGAAGTCCGGCAGTATTGGATGCCGTAAATGTTTGGGGGAAGTGCCAAAACATCCCGTGCATCGTCATCAGATAGTCCGGTTGTTCCGGTGTACCGACATCACGTATGCGGGGCCATTCCGTATTCCATCCATGTGCGCCATCATACGAGTAACTTGCTTTGGGCAGACGGAAAAACGTCCATCCTTTCTCCGCATCGCGAACGCCCAACAACAATGATTTATAATCCCAACCGTTTACCCAAACAGGGTCGGTTGCCGCATTTGCATTGCCATAAATACCTCCGGGACCGGTTACTTCCGTAAACTGATTGCGGCGAATCAGTTTCCAGTCTTTGCCGTCCCATTCGGACAATGAACCGGCCTCCACATCAAATTTCCGCAAGGCTTCTTTGGTATCTTCGCCGTTATTGCTATAGACTAATACGCCCTGTCCGGAATATACGCCCTTGCCATGCACACCGGGAAGCAGGGAGTTGGATTGCGCCATCTGACCGGCGGTTTTCGGAATCAGGTTTCCGTCTTTATACAGTTCGTTTACCTCCAAGGTGTTCACATCTACTTCGTAAAAGCCCTCTTCCATGGTAGCGTAATAAATTTTATCCGCCGGACGGGTCAAGTGTCGGGCGTTACCTGTAAGGCGACCGGGCATTACTGAAAGGGGAATGGTGCGAACATGGGCTTGTTCGTCAATGATATAAGAGCCGATGAAAAGCCGGTTACTTTCCTTGTGTATCATCCTGTTGGCAGGCGTGCCGCCGATACTTTCAGAGCGGATGATATCCTCCAGTTCCGGGGTTATCTGATACAATTTATCGGATGAACCCAATGGAAGATGAGGACCATACGTGATTGTCCACAGACTGCCTGCCCAGGGGACTACTGCTCCATGACCGCACTCGCCTTCTTCATTGTAATGGGCTAAATGTGGATAGATTCCGGATATGGAAAGCGGCGCAGGGGCAGTTGTCCGACTGCGACACATGGAAAAGAACAAGCATACGCCTGCTACCATAATAGCAGTTGCCATGCCGTTGATTATTTTGCTGTACATTGTTTTATCTCAGGTAGTTTTATTTATTGCACAAAAGTAATACAAAATATTTTATCGACAAAATATTTTAGCCTCAAAATAAAAAACGCCAATTTTTCATTTTTTCAAAAAAAATAATTTGCAGATTAAAAAAAAATGACTACCTTTGCAGCCGCAATTCAAAAAAGGGTACCATAGCTCAGTTGGTAGAGCATCGGACTGAAAATCCGTGTGTCCGTGGTTCGAATCCACGTGGTACCACAATAAAAAAGCCCGCAATGACAGTGTGATGCTTCACTTTTTATTATCTTTTAGCGAAACGGTGCGATTGAATATCAATGTGCCGTTTTTGCTGTCCGTATCCACATTAAAATAGCCAATGCGTTGAAACTGAAAGCGTTCGAGCGGTTTGGCGTTGGCTAATTCTGCCTCCACGCGCGCCTCTTTTTTGACGATGAGCGATTCGGAGTTTAGCAATTCGCGAAAATCTGTATTTTCCTCAGCCGCAGGGTTTTCCACACTGAACAGACGGTCGTATAGCCGCACTTCGGCGGGCAGGCTGTGCGCCACAGACACCCAATGCAGCGTGCCTTTCACCTTGCGGTTGGATTCGGGCATTCCGCTTCGCGTTTCGGGGTCGTATTCGGCGTGGATTTCTTCGATTTCGCCGTTGGCAGCCTTCTTCACGCCCATGCATTTGACGATGTAGGCGTTTTTGAGGCGCACTTCCTGTCCGGGTGTCATTCGGAAAAATTTGCCTTCGGGGTGTTCCATAAAATCTTCGCGCTCGATGTAGAGTTCGCGCGCGAAAGTGATTTCGTGCGTGCCTGCATTTTCGTCTTCGGGGTTGTTGATGGCTTCCATCTGCTCCGTTTTGCCTTCGGGGTAGTTGGTCAAGACCAGTTTGACGGGGTCAATCACTGCCGACACGCGCTTGGCTGTGGCGTTGAGGTCTTCGCGCACGGCGTGTTCCAGCAATGCCACGTCAATCAGGGCTTCAAATTTGGTGTAGCCTATTTTGTCCACGAAATTGCGGATTGCCGTTGGCGTGTAGCCGCGGCGACGCAGTCCGGCGAGGGTCGGCATACGCGGGTCGTCCCAGCCGCTGACCAAATTTTCCTGCACGAGTTGCAGCAGTTTTCGCTTGCTCATCATCGTGTAGGTGAGGTTGAGGCGGTTAAATTCCATCTGTCGCGGGCGGTAGTCGCCGTCTTCGGGGCGAATTTCTTTCAGCCTGTCCACAAACCAATCGTAGAGCGGGCGGTGTACCTCAAATTCCAGCGTGCAAATCGAGTGCGTAACACCTTCGAAGTAGTCGCTCTGTCCGTGCGCGAAGTCGTACATCGGATAGGCGCGCCACGTCGTGCCCGTTCGGTGGTGTGGGTGGTGGATGATGCGGTAGATAATCGGGTCGCGGAAGTGCATATTGGGGTTTGCCATATCAATTTTGGCACGCAACACCATCGCGCCTTCGGGGATTTCGCCGCTGTTCATCTGCACGAACAGTTTCAAATTCTCGTCCACAGGGCGGTTGCGGTATGGTGAATCCGTGCCCGCTTGCGTGGGCGTGCCCTTTTGCTTGGCAATGTCTTCGGACGATTGCTCGTCCACGTATGCTTTACCCTCTTTGATGAGGGCAACGGCAAAATCCCACAATTTTTGGAAATAATCGGATGCAAAATAGATGTTTTTCCAACTGAACCCCAGCCATTGGATGTCCTCCTTGATGGCATCCACATACTCCACGTCCTCTTTCGATGGGTTGGTGTCGTCGAAGCGCAGATTGCACACGCCGCTGTACTTTTGGGCGATACCGAAATCCATACAGATGGCTTTGGCGTGCCCGATATGGAGATAGCCGTTGGGTTCGGGCGGGAAGCGCGTCTGCACGCGATTGCTGTTTTTGCCCGCTTCCAAGTCCTCTTTCACATACGTCTCAATAAAATTGAGGCTTTTTTCACTTTCAATAGCCATAATTGCGTTTTTTTTTGACTGCAAAATTACATGAAAATTCCGAGATTTCCAAGCGTATGAATAAAAAAGCAAAAATTAATTGGCAATTCACGAGGATGCTCGCCTAAAATTAAAGCGATTATATCCGACATTTATTGATTAACATAACACTACATTTATTTCTGCAAATCTTCTGTTAGCATTTTTGCTTGTGTTAGAACTGTGTCAACAGCCTTTTCTTGCAAATCGGGCGGATAGCCAAATTTTCTCAATATTCTGCGAACATTTCGCCTTAAATCTGCCTGTACACTTTCCTTTATTGCCCAGTCAATTGTTGCACTATTGCGTATTGTTTTTAAAAGTTCTTGTGCAATATGTTTTAGAATTTCATCTCCAAGAATTGAAACGGCACTATTATTGACCTCTAATGCTGTGTAAAAGGCATATTCTCTGTAATCCAACCCTAATTGTTCGCCTCTTTTGTCGGCTTCTTTCATCTGTTGCGCAAAGGGTATCAGTACCTTTTCCAGAAATTCTACCGTATCAATCATTCCGTTGTGGTAACGCTTAACAGCATCTTCCAACATTTCTGAAAACTTTTTGCTTTCAACTAAATTTATCTTTGTTCGTTTTTTGATTTCATCTTTTAATAGTCTTTTCAAAAGCTCGACCGCTAAGTTTTTTTGCGGCATATCTCTTAATTCTTCCAAAAACTGTTCATCTAATATTTCAATATTTGGCTTTTTCAAACCCGCTGCATCAAAAATATCAATTACTTTATCTGCTGTTATAGCTTCTGAAATAATTTGCTTGATGGCTGTTTCAATCTCTTCATCGCTTTTGCCGCCTTCGTTATGGTCGGATATTTTTACTAATCGCGCTTTAATAGCCTGAAATAAAGCCACATCATCACGGATTGCCATTGCTTTTTCGTGTGGAACCGAAATAGCAAACGCTTTCAATAAATTCTTGGTGTTTTCGGTAAAACTTTGTTCGCCATTTTCCTGACTGAAAATATAATCAACAATTATCGGAATAAATTTCAGTTTCCCTTCGGGGGAAAGTGTAAAGAATTTTCTCCAATCAAAATGCCTCAGTTGATACTCGATGGCTTCATGCAATTCCAACATTTTGGCAACTGCTATTTCTTGGTCAAGGGTTGGTTCTCCTTCTCCGCCACTCGCCGTATATTCTGCTAATGCACTTTTAAGTTCCTGCGCTATTCCCAAATAATCTACCACAAGTCCACCTGACTTGCCTTCGGTAAAAACCCTGTTTACTCTGGCAATGGCTTGCATCAGGCTATGCCCTCGCATCGGTTTATCAATATATAAAGTATGCAGGCAAGGCACGTCAAAGCCTGTGAGCCACATATCACGGACAATGACTATTTTCAAACCATCGCTTGGATTTTTTAATCTATCTCCAATCGCTTTACGCCTTGGTTTATTGCGTATATGGGCTTGCATATTCAAAGCATCACTACTTGAACCTGTCATAATCACTTTGATAGCACCTTTAGCATCGTCGTCAGAATGCCAATGAGGACGTAATTTTATAATTTCGTCATAAAGTTCAACAGAAATTCTACGGCTCATGCACACTATCATGGCTTTGCCTTCTAAAACAGCGTTTCGCGTTTCAAAATGATTGACTAAATCCTCGGCTATTTTCTTAATCCGGTTAGGGTTTCCAACTATGGCTTCCAATCGTGTCCACTTAGCCCTTAATTGCTGTTGATTGGTTAATTCTTCGCCTTCAGTTAGTTCTTCAAATTGTTCATCTAACCGTATCTTTTCATTGTCATCTAAACGGCTTTCGTAGAAAATGGGTACTGTAGCTCTGTCAATTACGGCTTGCTGTATATCATAAATATCTACATAATTGCCAAAAACGGCTTGGGTATTCCTGTCTATACTTTCAATAGGGGTTCCTGTAAAGCCAATAAAAGTAGCATTCGGCAAAGCATCCCTTAAATGTTTGGCGTAACCATCTATAAAATCATACTGGCTTCGGTGGGCTTCGTCGGCAATAACAACAATGTTCTTCCTTTTACTCAAAGATTTGATATTCGCTCCGATATACTCCGGCTGTTGTACGTCACAAACAATATCGTCAGATTGAATATCTGAAAGTTCAGGCATAAACTTTTGTATGGTAGTAAAAACGATACCCCCTGAGGCAACGCTCAATAGATGTCTTAAATGTTTTCTGTCTTTGGCTTGCTGTGGTTCTTGTCTCAATAGTTGTTGACAATTACTAAAAGTTTCAAAAAGTTGGTCATCCAAATCATTTCTGTCAGTGAGGACTACCAGAGTTGGGTTTCCCATTTTCGGCTCAATGATAAGTTTGCCCGAATAAAAAACCATGCTTAAACTTTTGCCGCTTCCCTGTGTGTGCCAAATAACGCCACCTTTGCGATTACCCTCTATGCTGCTTGCCTTTATAGTGCTCTCCACCGCCTTATTGACTGCATAATACTGATGATAGGCAGCAACTTTTTTAAATATTTTATCGTCGTTTGTTTCATAAACAACAAAATGATGGATTAAATCCAACAACGTTTTTTTGTTTAGCATCCCGTGAAACATAACCTCCATTTCAGGAAACATTGGGTCGGCGGTTGTGTGCCCATCCTTTGATTTCCACGACAGGAAACGGCTCCAATCGCTGGTTAAAGTTCCGCAATGTGCATCCAAACCATCGCTTACAATCAATAGCTCATTATATGTAAACAACGAGGGGATTGTCTGTTTATAAGTTTGCAGTTGGTTAAACGCTGTCTTTACGGTTGCATTTTCATCTGTCGCATTTTTAAGTTCAATGACTACAATTGGTACGCCATTGATAAAGAGAATAATATCAGGTCGTTTATTTTGGTTGCCTTCGATAATCGTGAATTGATTAACAGCCAGAAATCCATTGTTTTCAGGATTATTAAAATCAACAATATATACTTTTTCGCCACGAATACCACTATCTGTTCTTACTTCTACATCGACTCCTTCCGTAAGGTATTTGTGAAAGATTTTATTGTTGATTAGAAGATTGGGACTATCCGTCCGCAATACTTTTTTCAACGCATCTTCTTTTGCATCTTGTGAAATAGTCGGGTTGAGTTTGTCAATTGCATCACGCAAACGAGTAGTTAGAACAACTTCATTGTATTGCCTTTCAGGATGTTCTCCATCGGGCGAAATGGCTGTGCCCAACAAATAAGAATAGCCTAACTGTTCGAGATAGGATAGGGCGATTTGTTCTATTTCGTTTTCGGTGATGGGGTTTCTCATGGTTTGATTATTACATGCTTAAAAGCACCTTAAGTTGTTCTATATTTTTCTTATGTTGTATCAGATTTTTTCTGATTTCAATACATTTTGTTTCGTCAAATTCAAAATCTTCTTTACCTAATTGTCCTTTTAATATCATTTTGCCATCTTTCTCTTCTGCCTTTGCATGAGCAAATTTATTTCGCAAATCTATTACTTCATTTTGATACAATTTATTCGCGTCCAAAAAGGTTGCTATTTCTTGATTGTCATTGACTAATGGTTTTAATAGTTCTCTGAATATTTCCCATTTTTTCACAGCATCTATTTTATGAAAGTATTCTTGGAAAGAGCCGTAATTCTCCCAAAATTTATCTAATCTTTTTTGTAAAGGTTTTACGACTTTATCGTTAACATAACTCTTTAATTTATCTTCGTCTGTATTTTGCTTGTTTTTTAAGAGCATTACAATTACTTCAATTTCAACATCCAACTCAGACGTTTCACCCATTATTAGCCCTCTAATAGCATTTACATGCTGAATTTTCTTTATGGTGGTCTTAAATACAACCTCAAATTTGCTTTCAATTTCTTTTCTGTCAGCCGTATATACACCTTCCAAACCATATTTAAGCATACTGTCTGTAACATTTTGAACTGCACTGGAATAAAACAATACATCTGTGTAAATTTTATTGTCTCTGATAAACTTAATAACTTCATCTCCAGAGGTAGAAGTGTTAAGTGTAAAATCCACTAATAGCATATCATATTTCTGAAGTCCGTCATTAGCTATCATCGCTTTGACTTCATCAATATTAGACTTTCGTTCAGATTTTAGTTCAAATCCGTCCTCTTCAAGTGTGTTCTTGAAAAGTTCAAGAGTTGTTTCATACCACGACGGGTTATCTTCCACCCATAGAATATTGTAATCTATTTTCATTATTAAAAAGTTATTATTAATTCAAAACCTTCTTTGTATTCAGGATTGGTTACTATACAGCACCGGGCTTAAGTCAACAGGAAAGCAGGTGATGCCGATTGTCTGTTTTTACCTGCGATGTTAGAGAAGACAGTTGTCCCGCTACCTGATGGTTGCGGCTATTTGAAAGGCAAGT
>BBRT01000094.1 GCA_001417715.1 Candidatus Symbiothrix dinenymphae | reverse complement strand
CAAACTTCTGCGACGGCGTAAGTGGCGTAACGCTCAGTTGCATAGGCAATTGTACCACTATTTTGTCGCCATCTTTCCACTTCCGGTTGATTTCTACAAATTGCGAGGACGTGGAAACGATTTTCTGCACTTCTCCGTTTACCGTAACCGTCAGTTTGCCGCTTTCCACCCAGTAAGGATGCCTTATTTTGAGCGAAAATGTTTGCGCTTTCTTCATTTGCAGTTCGATGCTCGTTTGCTCTTCGTCGGGAATTTTGGTGGTCTGACGCAGTGTTACACCTTTCGCTTTCCATTCCAATGTTGAAGGGATAAAAAGATTGACGTAGAGTGAGCGGGCATCGTAGGTGTAAACCATCTTTTGGAACTTGGCGGGGCTTTCAAAGCCGGTGCCGGTGCAACACCAGAACGAGTTATACTCCGTGCTGTAGGTTTTGAAGCCGCCCGGTTGTAATTTTGTTATGTAGGTAACCATGCCGCGTTCCGGTTCGTAGGCACCCAGCAGGTGGTTGGTTAATACCCGCTCGTAATAGTCGAGCATTTCCGGCTTGGCATAATCCTGATACAAGGCTTCGGTCAGGCGGAGCATATTGACGGAGTTGCACGATTCCGGTCCGCCGTTGCGTTGCACCCGGTTGTCGTATTCCGATTTGGCGAAAAAGTGCTCGCCGGTGCTGTTGCCGCCCATTGCCCAGGTATGGTCTGCCACCACTCTTTCCCAGAAAAATTGGGCGGCATCGGTGTAGCGCTTGTCGCCGGAGAAACGATAGACATACTCAAAACCGGTGAACTTCTGTATTTGGCAATTGGCGTGCCAACCGGCCAGAATATCTCTCCCTTCCGAAGCGGGGATAAGCATCCGATGGTCGTTCAAGCGTACAGCCCAGTCACGATACTTGCTCTCGCCCGTCAGCTCATAAACGTCCATAAACGATTCGCCCAGCGAGCCATGTTCGCATATCAGCAACTTTTGTACCGCGGCTTCATCCATTTTGTTCAGCATGTTTTCGCCAAACCAGTCGGTCATGCGGACAAGTACTTTCTTGGCAAGCGGCAAATGGCATTTCGTGTAAACGCCATACAAGCCGAGCTGGATTTTATTCATGATATAGGTCGGTTCGCCTTTTCCTGCAAGATGTCCCATATCTATTTTATAATCACCTGTCAGAACTTCCTTATATACCTGCCGTCCATCGACAACCGCCGACAAATAGCCATCTCCGGAAGCGTCCTGACAGGCATCGAGTTCACTGAGCGTATATTCAAGCCGTTTGATGATTTCGGGGTCGCCGGTTGTTTCGTACATCATAGACATGGACGAGAGGTAGAAGCCGAGAATGTGTCCGGGTATAATGTAGCCGCGGTCGGATTCCCACCCCGGATAGGGCGGCGCTTTGGGCGTCAGTCCCGCTTCGCGGCGAAACCACGAACACAGCCTGTCCGGTTCAAGCGTCAGGAGATACCTGTGCGTCATGTCCTGAATATGCTTGAAATCGCCATCAAGCAATTGCACGTCCGAAAGCGAAAAATAGTTCATTTTCGGGGTGTTAAGCGGTTTCACCGCCGGTTGGGAAAAAGCAGTCTGCGCAAAGAGCAGACAACAAACTAACAGTCTGAATGTTTTTAAATTTTTCATATTTTTTTTTATTTAATAAACCCTGCCGACGCGGTTTGCAAAGTCGCGTCGGCGGGTGCAAAGATACATACTTTT
>BBRT01000093.1 GCA_001417715.1 Candidatus Symbiothrix dinenymphae | reverse complement strand
TCGTGTCCGGCAAAAACCCGTCCCTTTTTCTCGTTGGGTACGCTATTTACATTTGTAAAGGTGAGGTTTTCGGAGAATTGCAACAACATGCCCAATCCGCAATTGTGATACATGTTGAAATTCTCGAATTGCACATTTTTACTGTCGATAACAAATGTGCCTGCATGGTCGCGATTACTGTGGCGCAATACCAGGAAATTTCCCACAGCCGGGATTCTGGTAAATTCACTGTGGATGCGCACTTTGCCTGTTGCAAGTTCTTCTGCACGGTAACGCCCGTTTTTGGCGCGCAAAGAGGCTCTGTCGCCGGTCTGCGGAGTTACAATCCGGCTGTTTTTTTCAAATTCCATCGTTCCGCCAAGCCCCCACCATTCACTTCTCCAGCCTTCGCCCACAAAAACCAGTTTGTCGTTTTCTATGATGTAGGGCGATTCGGAATTGATTTGCAAATCAATGTACCGTTCATTTGCCTGCAACACAACAGCCTGTGCTAAAAGGGGAATATCCCAGTCGATACTGACATTCCTGATGGTGATATTGCGGCTGTTGTCAATGGTAAAGGGCTGCATCCGGTCGTGGAAAACGAAATCGGAGCCTGAACCGTCAACCGTTAATCCCTCCTGTTGTTCGATAAGGATTGCCAACCGTCTCGGATTTGTATCATCCGAATTTGACTCAAAATACTCGCGCTCGATGCAATGTTGTGGCCAAAAATCGTAACGCCCCTTGGGAAAGACAAGGACAATGCCGCTCTTGCCTTTGCAAGCCTCCAGCGCTTTCTGCACGTATGGTACAGCATTTTTGCGCGTATTCGGTTTTAATCCGAAATTGGCAACAGAGATGCTGTCCCCTGCCGCAACCGACTGACAGAAGGCAATCGTTAAGAGGATGCTTGTAATTTTTATTGTTTTTATCATTTTCATTTTTCAGGAAATCCCAAATCATCACCGTCGAGAAAAACAAGCCCGATTCGCTCCAGATTTCCGTTGCGACCGTTGTACCACAGCCGCCATTTTTTCTCTGCCTTGTTGTAAATCACAAACGGTTTGTAGCACGCCGAAGCGTCCCAGGCACCCTTGTCGGGACTGATAATCGGATTCGTCGGCAACCGTTCCCAATTTGTGATGCCGTCTTTCGACCGCGCAAGACCAATGCGGGCAAGGTCTTCGTTTTCGTAACCAATGTAGAACATTAGGTACCAGCCGTTGTGTTTGAAAATATGTGCGCCGGCAACTTTATGTTGTTCCCACTTGGCATTTTTATCACACGAGAATATCGGATTATTTTTGTATTTCGTCCACACAAGACCGTCGGGACTTGTTGCATAGCCGATAGCATTCGGCTCGTTGGTTTCTCCGCCGGAGTACCACATCTTGAAAATTTTACCTTTGGCATCCCACTCGACATTTGGAATCATCACGGTGAGTTCTTTTTCCCAGCCTTTTTCTGCCACTAAAACGGGTTTGTCCGATTTCCTTTCAAAATGTATGCCGTCGGTACTCGTTGCATAGCCGATATGCGACCTTTTGTTGTGCGGGCGGTCTTGTCCGGTGTACCACAAGTGATAAACGCCGTCTTTTTTGAGAATTGTAGGACGGTTGATGCCCTGTTCCCATTCGTGTTCTTTCACGGGAGCGAGCACGATGACCGGTTCCGACCATTTGATGCCGTCGGTGCTTTCGGTGTAGGCGAGCGCGTCTTTCGGTCGCCACGAGAACCACATCTTGTATTT
>BBRT01000092.1 GCA_001417715.1 Candidatus Symbiothrix dinenymphae | reverse complement strand
TTATTTTTTTCAGGTGCTATTATTTCGCAAACGGTGCTTTGTACCGCAGGGACAAATATACATAGCCTTTTATCCCGTAGGGATTATAGCTCGGTAGAAAAGCCAATTCTAACCTCCACCCTGCATCCCGTAGGGATGCAACCGATTGCGGATGATGTTGCATCCCTACGGGATGCAGGAATGGGGGAGGCATTCCAGTTCTACCGAGCTATAATCCCTACGGGATAAAACACCGTTTGCGAAATAATAGCACCTGAAAAAAGATTTAGCCGCTTTTTGAAAACGGGATAGTTAGGTTATTATATACAAAACGAAGGGAGTAAAAATACCCCCTCCATTGTTTACAAGCAGTAACGGTACCAATCCGTCCCACGGGTGCCTATCCTCAGAAAGACTTCGATATCTTCTCCGTTTCCAGTCCGAATCATAATTGGCTATGATTTTATCTTTCAGATATCTGCCGCAAAGGTACGACATTATTTTCGATTTACCAAATATTTTTTTTGCTGTGGTTAAAAAATCACTCGTTTCATTCATTAGCCTATTTGTTTCAAAATAATGTTTACCTTTGCAGCGCAATAGAAAAACCGTTAAAAAAATTATCCGATGGAGCATTTCTCATTATTTAAAACCTTTCCCAATGGTGGGTACGTTGAAATCATAGATGGATATAGCCAAAAATCCGACCATGACGATTTGCTCGCGATTGCGCTTTTCTTTGCTCGGCAAGGTCATATTGTGCAAATTACAACAAGTATCTACTGTGATGACCCCAAATATAGCCAAGTATTTGGCGCATTGATTGGAACTGTCTATGAACGCAAATGCCCGGATTTGATTATTGATGGCGAATTTTATGAATATGAAAGCTATATGCCACCATTCAAAAAAGAAAAAATATCACACATGCTTTCACAAGGGTTAAAACAATCGCCTCGAATTATAATCAACAATAATGGTGGTGCCAAAGATTATTTTATTCAAAAATTTATTAGAAATAGAATCTACGAGAAAAACTTTGTTTACAACATTGTCGAAGTATGGGTATTTGAAGCAGGCTCGGTCAGAATTTTATACAAGCAGCAATAGGAAACCGAAGTTTCCTATTACGTTTACACAAGTAACGGTACCAATCCGTCCCGCGGGCGCCGTGGGCATACCTTAGCTAATATCTTCTCCGTTTCCGGTCCGAATCATAATTGGCTATGATTTTATCTTTCAGATATCTGCCGCAAAGGTACGACATTATTTTCGATTTACCAAATGTTGGCTAAATCTTTTTTTATTATTCACCACGTTTATACCGTAGACTGAAGTCTACGGTTAATAAAGTGCTGTCCTGCGGGACAAGGAGCGACCGCCGAGTGGTATGATTGCGGATAGTCATTAACAGATTTCATTTTCTGCATTGCTGCTTTTAACAAATTTTAAGAAAACCTGCGATTTTTATGCAAAATTATTTGGTCAGTTCAAAAAAGTTTGCTTACCTTTGTCGCTTGAATTAGAAAATGATGATACGAAATGTTACATATCAGATGAATGCTCCGGTTGCTAAAGCAGGCGGTGGTGGATGGCAAAGCCCGGTTGGGGTTGGGGTTTGTCTTCGTAGCATTGCCGGTGGTTTCGACCATCGCTCTGATGGTCTGAGAGCAGGATTTTGTGGTGGAAATCCGTGATGAAGATGAGGATGCTTACGACGGTTGGGGCAGCCAGGAGCCGCTTATTAAGTCGCTCAATCAATTTCCAAATCCAACCAACGGGGTATTTGCTGTGGA
>BBRT01000091.1 GCA_001417715.1 Candidatus Symbiothrix dinenymphae | reverse complement strand
GCAGTTAGTAGCCCAAAATGAAGCGGGACGTCTACAAGTGAAAGATGTAACACTCTCATTGATACCCTATTACGCATGGAATCATCGAGGCAGTGGTAAGATGTCGGTTTGGCTATTGCAAAATTTGGACGGACTAAGTCGGTAAAAGATTTATTAAATAAAAAAAAACGGAGAAGTGCAGAAAATCGTTTCCACTTCCTCGCAATTTGTAGAAATCAACCGGAAGTGGAAAGATGGCGACAAAATAGTGGTACAATTGCCTATGCAACTGAGCGTTACGCCACTTACGCCGTCGCAAAAGTTTGTTTCTTTCGCTTACGGACCGGTCACTTTGGCAGCGGAAATCAATTCGAAAGATTTGGACAAAGAAGATTATTGGGATGAAGATGATATATGGGGTCAGCGGAATACCGTTGTCCACTTCGTTCCGGCGAGGAAAATCCAATCCTTGACCGGCACCCCGGAAAACATACTCAAACAGACGAAAAAAGTATCGGCGTCACCCCTGACTTTCAAAACGGAAGGAAACTATACGCTGATTCCTTTCAACAGGATTCATTACAGCCGCTATGTCGTTTATTTTCCGGTGGCAATCCGATTTACTTCGTCAGCGGCTGTGGAGACAGGTACAATTAGTGTCGTAGCAGCGCCCGAATCATATACGGTTTACGGTATGCGATATAGCTATATCGACAAGGCTCATGCCAATCAAACCGGACAAATCACCGGCAATAGTATTGTGTTGAATAATTTGCCGACAGGAACAAGCACTCCGGTAAGCGTTTCCTGCAAAGTAGTGCCGAAGGGCAAGATTGATACAGTATGGATTGACAGCAAGGTAGATGTGCAAACAATTACTCAGGCAGCGTTTGACAGATATTTAAACGAGACGAAACCCTTCCCGTCGGGCGCTCGGCACATTCTGTCCGCCGCTAAGCCGTGTGAATTTAAAGGCGGCGACTTCGACATTGGCGGCGAAGGCATCAGTTTTCACAAACAAGGCACGACCTGGCATGGTGACTCAACCTATCGTCCTGCCGGTGGCGACCCCATTAATAAAGTTAATATCTGGAACGATAATCCTGCTTGTCACGGAGTAGCATGGGCTAATGATGGTGACTGGGTAGTTTACACATTAGAGGTGCAAGACGCCGGAAACTATAAAGTGGAAGTTTGCCATTCGGGAAACAGCGGTCATTCAGTATCTTGCGACATTGATTATTTGAACTATTGGGGCACTTTCAGTTTCCCCGGCATCCCTTGGGGACAAACGATGTACACAACACTCGGAACGGTCAATTTGGGTGCAGGGAAACACAAAATGAAATGGACTTTTTTTGGTAACCCCGGTTTGATGGGCTTAAGATTTACCAAAGAATGAACAAGATAAGTTTGACAGGAGTGGGTAATATGTCGGTCAAACCTGTTAGGTCTTAGAGACCTAACAGGTTTTTTCGTGCCACCACCGGCTGTGCTAATTCAGCCCCATGTTTCGCAACTGCTCGGGAGTATATCCGGTAACTGAAACGATGAGTTCCAAGTCCAGCCCTTTTTCTTTCATCCGCTTAGCAGTATAAAGGATGCCATGTTGGATGCCTTGTTCCCTACCTTGCTGGATGCCTTTCTCCATGCCTCTCTCCATGGCATAATCTGCTGCTAACTCAGCACCATAGCACCTTTCAAAACTTTTTTCGTACGTTGTCATATCTTCTTCTGTTAATGTTTTTAAATCTGCTAATTCAAACAATTCGTCGAATATCTCGCCTTTTAGTTTTGCCGGTTGCTCCAGCA
>BBRT01000090.1 GCA_001417715.1 Candidatus Symbiothrix dinenymphae | reverse complement strand
GGACGGAAACCTTGATGAAAAATGCAGCAAGACAGATACAAGGGCTTTCATTACACTATTATACGCTTCCCACAAATAATTGGGACAACAAAGGCTCGGCTACGCAATTCAATGAAGCGGAATATTTTAGAACCATTGTTAACACATTGGTAATGGAAGAAATTATTACCAAGCATTCGGAAATCATGGATAAATACGACCCGAAAAAACGGGTAGGATTAATAACCGACGAATGGGGCGCCTGGTACAATGTAGAACCCGGCATGGAACCCGTATCTTTATACCAACAGAGCACGTTGCGCGATGCCATTGTGGCAGCGATTAATCTGAATATTTTCAACGCCCATGCCGACCGTGTGAAGATGACCAATATCGCACAGACCATCAACGTTTTGCAGGCTGTTATCCTTACTGATAATGAAAAAATGCTGCTCACGCCCACGTATTGGACTTACTATCTCTACAAAGTGCATCAGGACGCTACCTTGCTCCCCATTTCATTTTCATGTAATAAATATGAATTGAACGGTAGAACGATTGATGCCATCAGCGTATCAGCTTCCAAAGATGCGGCAGGTAAGATTCACATCACATTAGTGAATATCGACCCCAACAAGGAACAAATCCTCGAAACCGAATTGTCGGGTGTAAAGGTCAAAAGCGTGTCGGGACAAGTGCTCACATCGGCTAAGCTCACCGACCACAACACGTTTGACAAACCAAATACCATAGCGGTAAAAGATTTCAAAGGCGCTAAGTTGTCCAAAGGTGCGCTCTCGGTAACGCTGCCGGCAAAATCCGTTGTAATGCTTGAATTAAATTGAATTAAAGAATTAAATATGAAAAAAATAATCATTCTATCCTTGCTGACAATAACTTGTCTTACAGGATTTTCGCAAACAAAAAGCAACGGCAAGCACATAACCCCTGTACCGATATCCTCCGTAAAGAATATAGGTGGATTTTTCGGTCATCGGATGGAACTCAACAGGAACAATTACATCAAAACATTTCCCATTGATGAATATGTTCAATTTATTGAAAAAAGGGAACACACAGGTTGGGGTTGGACACAAGCCGAGCAACATGGGAAATGGGTTGAATCCGCTTTATTGGCTTCCATACAGAGCGAAGACCAAGCGTTGAGTACGAAAGTAAATGAAATGTTGAACCGGATTATTCGTTCGCAAGAGGCAGATGGATATGTGGGAGCTACGGCAAAAAGTTATCGCTCGCCGGAACGACCTTTGCGCGGAATGGATGCGTATGAATTGTATTTTGTGATTCACGCTTTCATCACCGCCTACGAAGAAACAGCCAATCAAGACGCATTAGCTTCTGCCGAAAAACTATGCGATTATATCATACGATACATCGGTCCCGGGAAAGCCGAATTTTGGCCTTCAGACTTGAGATATCCCGACAATGTGCGCAAAGTAGTAGCCGGTCAGTCCCTTTTGGCAGGTCATTCCGTGCATTATTCGTGGGAAGGAACCCTGTTGATAGACCCTTTTTTGCGATTATATGAGATAACAAACAAAAAAGAGTACTTGGATTGGAGTA
>BBRT01000089.1 GCA_001417715.1 Candidatus Symbiothrix dinenymphae | reverse complement strand
AGTTTGATTTTAAATGCCCGTATTGCTCGCTCCGAAGCATTGTTATCCGGAGGCACATTCTCATCTTCAAGAAAGTAAAAGAGGTAATCCCGATACTTTATTAGTCGCTTTTGCAAGGCTTTGATTTTTTCGTGTGCCGTGTCAATCGGTTCATCAATTAAGACTTGCAGTCGTTTTTGGATGTGGGTTGTATCTATTTTTCCGACTGCATCTTTTCTCAGTTGTAGGGCATCCAAAATCAGTTTTTTCATTCGTTTGCTCCAAGTCTGGTTTGCGTACAACTGGGAAGCATAAATCAGGTCGCGTAGAATATGAGAAGTGCATATTTGATGCGTTTTGACATTGGCACTAAAATAGCCGGCTAGACAATCTGTTACAAGAACTGACATCGGAAGTCCCTCCGGCATCATTTTCTCAAACTCTTCTTTTTTGCGCGTAAGTCCCGCTTTGATGTATGTGAGCTGCTTGTTTTGAATCACCCACGCCCACATTGTTTTTCCATTGACAGAACACGTTGTTTCATCTGCCCCAATAACAGGACTTGTGGTAAGACCAAGTCTGATGGTTTCGAAAGCCGGAGATGTGCGGTATACCATGCGGTCTAAAATGTTACCGATGGTGCCAGGGGACATAGATAGTCCACAAAACTCGTTCATCGTATCGGTCAGCCTTTGGTAAGGAAGCCGCTGACGGATATTGAAATAGGTGACGGCAGCTTCAACGCCGGAACCATAGCTAATCCTGGAATTAACCCCTACCGGAAATTCACCATCATTAACCCAACCACATTGGCAAACCTTACGCATTTTGTGATATTCTTTCACTATGGGACGAATAGGTGGCAGGTCTATTTCTTGACGAACTTCCAACACGCTTGCTTCCTCTGCGGACAAATCCGCCCCACAATGAGTGCAAAAATCGGAACAAAGGTCAATTATCTCATCCGGTTTTTGCATCGTCAGCGTTTTGCCTACATGTCCTTTTTGACCGCCAACCGGACGACCTGTCTTTTGGCGAAGGTTCACTTTTTGGGTGCCGATAGGGTCTTTGCTGGAAGGAAGATGGCTATTCTGACTGGTTTTAGGGTGCTCATAGCGGGACAAGCGTGCACGTAAGTCGGCGATCTCCTTGTCTTGAATCTCAATTGCTTTTTTTTGAATCGCATTCTCCTTTTGTAAAGTTCGAACCTCCGCAATCAATGTCTTCACTAAAATCTCCATGTCCATTATATCTCCCATATTACTATAACGGGAAAAGTGTCGGTTTAGTATTTAAAGTTCAGGATGATTCGTTTTTTTTTAGTCCGCTGTGGGGAGGTGCTGTATAGTAACCTTTTAAGTCTCAAAAATTGTTTATCTTTGCACCCGAATTAAGACTTTTTTTTATGAGGAATAAGATAATTATACAACAATGAAAAAATTCTATTTATCAGCACTTTGCTTTGCCGCCATTGCACAGGCAAGTTTCGCCGCTTCGAAGGAGCCGGTTGATTATGTGAGCACGCTTGTGGGGACGATGTCTTCGCATGCTTTGTCGAGTGGCAACACCTATCCTGCCATTGCTTTGCCGTGGGGGATGAATTTTTGGACGCCTCAGACGGGCAAGATGGGCGATGGTTGGGCGTATGTCTATACCGCCAACAAGATTCGCGGGTTTAAACAAACGCATCAGCCAAGTCCGTGGATTAACGACTACGGGCAGTTCTCGCTCATGCCGGTCACGGGTGTGCCCGAATTTGACGAGGAGAAGAATGCAAAAAATGTCTATCGCATTTTTTCCGAAACCAAATTGCAAGGGCAGTGGCTGGATAAAAAAGAGTTGGATTTGGGGTCAGAAGCAACGGTCAACGACAATTTCCCGTTCGTGCTG
>BBRT01000088.1 GCA_001417715.1 Candidatus Symbiothrix dinenymphae | reverse complement strand
AGTTTGAAACCAAATTGGTAGCCATGCACTCAAACGATGCAAATGTAATGTTGCTGGTAAATTTGGGGTTGGTACTCATGTTGTTTGTGGATAATATTATAATTTATTCGCTCTTCAAGAAAAACAACTCATAACCAACATACAGGCGCTTTGTTTTATGGCAGGCGTAATGATTGCTGCGGTTTTTGGTAACGTTTGCGCCTCATTTGTTACGAAAAGAGTATGTAGAATGGATTAAATTATGGCCTTTTTTTAGTGCATTTGGTATAATTTTGATTATCAACAAAGCGGAAGCCTTAAGATTTGATACATCTTCAAATGAGGACTTAATATTGCCGAGTAATAAAGTGAAAATATAAATAATGATATTGACAAATGTGATATGGGTTGTGGTCGTTGCTTTATTTTTGTTTGCCATGCTGGTGGTAGCTACTGTGGTTTACAAAAAGGAAGCGAGTAAAACAATCTCCATAAAGACAGTGCATGCCGGCTCAGGTGGTCTGCATACTTTCTCCGGGGATGCCTCGTCTGTGCAGATTTGTCCTTTCACTGAAACTTTTTATGATAAAAGGAAGAAAAAAGTTGATATTGAAAAATATGAGATTCGTTTGGTTGATAAAAATTGTATGGCTCCCAGAGGTATTGTCAATGGTAATCTTGTCTTTATTGAAAAGTTTAAGGAGGGTGAAGAAAAGAAAATCTCTAAGGGTGATATTTTGTTTATCAAGCGAGAGAAAGATGGCTATCCGTATTACAAACTGAGGGAATTTTACGAATTTAATGTGAATGGGGAGGCTATTACGTTCTATTACGACGCACACGATGGAAGCCCCCAGAAGTCGAGTTCGCCGCATAGTTTGGAGAATATAGATGGTGTTGTGAAAATGAAATTTGAATATAAATGTTAGTGAAAATGGTCGTTATCCATTGACAATCATTGTTTTTATCACCAAATTTTGCACTCTTGCAAAATGTTTTGTATTCAGAGTTGACAACGGACAATTGTGCGCAATAGATGATTTCTTTCTAAATAGTCATTAAAATCTTCATCAGATCACGTTGGCACTTGCAACAACAAATTTTGCATCGAAGTTAATTTCTGCATTTGTGCTCCAGCTTTCCCTCTTAACCGCACTTTCTTCGGGTCTAAAACCGGAGGATAGTTAATATACGCTTGCATTTTCATATTGAATATTTTAGGACAAAACAAAACAAAATTCAATTACCTGGAATTTTATTCGTAACTTTGCAGCGTCAAAATTCTATTACAACAAATGAAACAGACAACAAATGCTTATTTATTGCTCATCTCGCTGGTTTCGGCGATGGGTGGGTTGCTTTTTGGTTACGACTGGGTCGTGATTGGCGGTGCAAAACCCTTTTACGAGGTGTTTTTCAATATCACTCATTTGCCCGCCATGCAGGGTTGGGTGATGGGGAGTGCTATTCTGGGGTGCCTGATTGGTGTGATGATTTCCGGCAGTTTGTCGGACAGGTATGGGCGCAAGCTCTTGATGACCTGCGCGGCGTTCGTCTTCATCCTGGCGGCTGTGGGCACGGGATATGCCGCAGACATCTATTGGTTCATCTTTTTTCGCATTTTTGGCGGGATTGGCATTGGCATTGCGTCCAACCTTTCGCCGATGTATATTGCTGAAGTGGCTCCGAGTGACAGTCGCGGTAAGTTTGTGTCTATCAATCAGTTGACCATAGTGCTCGGAATTTTATTTGCACAAGTAGCCAATTGGTTGATTGCCGACCCCGTTGCGCCGGGCGACGACATCCTGGCTTCGTGGAACGGACAAATGGGCTGGCGTTGGATGTTTTGGGTGCAGACCGTGCCCGCATCCCTGGTTTTCATTTTAGTGTTTTTTATT
>BBRT01000087.1 GCA_001417715.1 Candidatus Symbiothrix dinenymphae | reverse complement strand
CAAATAATGGAGAAAACCACCCATAAAATGTTAGTAAA
Source organism: Candidatus Symbiothrix dinenymphae (assembly GCA_001417715.1). Taxonomy (GTDB): domain Bacteria; phylum Bacteroidota; class Bacteroidia; order Bacteroidales; family Azobacteroidaceae; genus Azobacteroides; species Azobacteroides dinenymphae. The sequence goes on along the minus strand of BBRT01000087.1, from coordinate 1,864 downwards.
AGCACCGCATTCATCGTCCGGAAATGGCTTGGTGTGGTTGCCGGCGGGGAAATTGGCGCAGTCGGAACGGCAAATTTTGAGAGGGATGTTGCGCAAACAATCCGCCGTGTCGCTGGAAAAAGCGTTGGACAAGCGGTTGGATTTTTCCATGCACTTCGAGATTACAGCCGCTCATGCCGCACCAAGCACCAATTTCATCGGCTATTCGCTGTTTCAAACAAATGCCAAAGGTGCCTACGAAAAAAGCCTGATATTGGCGCAAGATGCTATTGAAAAGCAGCTTTCCGAACTAATTCCCATCACCGTATTGAACACAGTAAAGCACCACTTACAGCAAATTATCAACGAAATTTATGCCCCGCACTATCAGGGAAATATCGGCGTAGATATGCTTATTTATTTGGATGACAACAAATTAAAGCTACACCCCTGCGTAGAAATAAACATGCGCAAAAGCATGGGCTACCTCGCCCTGAGGCTGTTTGAACGCTTCCGGTCAGGAGAATTGCATGTCGGTTATCAATTGCCCATTACCAATTATCAATTACCGGTTGCCGGTTGTCAATTTCTTTGTCCGGTTACTGAAAATAGTTGCTTTCAAGCGTATTTTGTTTTTTAATCAAAAAACCGTACCTTTGCACCATAATTCATAAATAAAATGCCGTCATTAAAGGAAATAAAGAGCCGAATTGGTTCGGTCAAATCAACTAAAAAGATTACATCTGCCATGAAAATGGTGGCTTCGGCTAAGTTGCGCAAGGCTCAAAAGCGGGTGGAGAGTTTTTTGCCCTATCAGCAGAAAATGGATGAGATTTTGCACTCTTTTCTGGCGTCTTCATCCGATTTTCAGACCAATTTGGCAGAGGAGCGAGACGTGAAGCGCGTGGCAATCGTTGCCCTGTCGTCCAATTCCAGTCTGTGTGGCGCGTTCAATGCCAATGCGTTCAAACAGTTCAAGGAAGCACTCACGCACTATAAACACCTCCCCGACGAGGCAATCGAAATTTACGCCATCGGCAAAAAAATCGAAAACGACATCCGCAAAATGAATCGCAAGTTCGACATCAAAGGCAGCTACATCCCCCTGATGGATGAACCCACGTTTGCCGGAGCCAAGCAGGTAGCACAGTCGCTAATGGCAGATTTTCGCACACACAAAATCGACAAAGTGGATTTGGTCTATAATCATTTCAAAAGTTCTGCGGTGCAAATGCCGACGATTGAGCAGTTTTTGCCGGTAAATCCGCCCAAAAGCCCCCAAAAGCCCCCTGAAGGAGAGCCGGGGGGGACTGATTACATCGTAGAGCCTGACCACGAAACCGTGCTACAGTCCCTACTCCCGCAGTCGCTGCAAGGCAAAGTCTATGCCATAATTGTGGATTCCGCAGCAGCCGAACAAGCGGCAAGGCTCGTAGCAATGCAAGTGGCGACCGACAACGCAGAAGACATCCTCGACGAACTCACCATCCAGTTCAACAAACAACGCCAACAGTCCATCACGAGCGAGTTGTTGGATATTATCGGTGGCGCAGAGGCGCAGAAGTAATATCAGCAACACTGAATCCCATCTTTGTGAACGCAAACAATTTTTTGCCTAAGTCTTTGAGCGATGCGCCGATGTGATACACATCATCGTCAATAATCAGAAAGCGGTCATGTGCTTGAGTAAATATTTCAACAGAAATTGCCGGATATTGGGCTTGATGCTTTTGCAAATCAAGTTGAAATTTTGCTGATATTTCCTGACTTCGTCATAACATAAATTAACATTTCCATAAAACACTGATAATCAGCTAAAAAGCGATTTTGCGACACCCATTTTGGGTGTCGCGCCCCCAAATTTCATTACCTTTGTTCTGGAAAT
>BBRT01000086.1 GCA_001417715.1 Candidatus Symbiothrix dinenymphae | reverse complement strand
GGGGGCTTGCAATTATTTTCTCTTCACCGATAAGCTTCCATACATTGGAAGCTTCGTCTAAATAGTAAACCTTATATCTCCCCACATTATCTCTTCCGTAAAAGAGTCCCACTTGACCGGAGCTATACTCATCGTTAACATTCCACGTCTGGTGTGTTACAATGCGACTCAGTCTGTAATAGTCACCAAGGTCAATAATGACATTCCATGAGGGGTTGCGATTGACGTCCACCCCATTCACGACCCACGTGTCGCCAAAGTAAGTCGTATTGGGGATAAATTTATCGGTACCTGTTGCATATTCGATAATTCCATCGATGAGATTAGTCGTTTTTCCCTCGTAGAAATCTCCTGTTGACATATACACAGGATTTCCGAGTGTATCTATTCCGATGTCCTCTCCGGTATCAGGCAAATCCCACAGGCGTTTGTCCAGCATCTCATCCCGCATCACATGCAGTGTCCCCAAATCGTAGGATTTGGATTCGTTGCCATAAGCGTCGGCAACGGAAAACTTTACGCTGATGGGTTCCGTTTCGGGAATATCCAGGTTTCTGATGAACTCCCGGTCGGTAAATTTCCTTGACGAAATCGCATGACGAACCGAACGTGGCGTTCCACTAACGGAATAACTCAAATCAATATATATATTGATGTTTTGCGTCAATGCGTTTTCCCAGTCAACCATCAGGGCAGTGAAAGCGGGTTTTATCGTCAGCGATTCCGCCACCCTAGTGAAAGCCGGTTCCAGCGGTTTTATGAGAGGCACATCTACCGCATTGGATGATTTGTTGCCAGCCCTGTCCACGGCATACAGTTGAACGACATGCTCTGTGGTATCGGCAAACCCCCATAATTCCAATGATTTGGCATAAAGCGACACCGCCGACTTTATGACTTTACCGGTAGTTTTTGATGTGAATGAGGCTTCAATACTTATCAAATCCTCATCGCTGGGGATTTTGTAAAAAAACCTCGCCCCACCCTCAAGCGGCTGCACACTATCAAACACAGGAGGCTTCGGCGGAGTAGTATCATCCGAAGAAATCCCAAACCGTTCCCCCTCCGCGCAGGAATAAAAACCCGCCACACCAAGAAGCAATAAAATTGCCATTTTCCTAAAATTATTCATAATCTATAATTTTTAAATTTTTAATATCTAAACTCTAAACTCTAATATCTAAACTCTAATCTCTACCATCCCGGATTTTGAATAAGCTCCTTATTTTTAGTCAATTCACCCGTAGGAATAGGCCAAAGGCAATCGCGCAGGGTAAACATGCGAGGCTGACAAAGTTTCACTTGGAAAAAATCCGCAGCGGTGGTGGCAGTCCTTTCCCATCCGAGCACCGGGGCATTGAACTCCTCAACTGCTTTGCGGGTGCGAATCATGTCCCAGAAAATGTGTCCTTCGAACGCAAATTCCACTTTTCTTTCGTGAGCGATGATTTCTCTCATGTCGGCTTTGTTGCGATGCTTGTTGCGAGCTGCCGGCGTTACATATATTCCGATATTATATGTCGAGTCCACAGTGGGGATGCCCGCTCTTCTACGCACCTTGTCCACAGCTTCCCACACGTAGGCATTGGGAACATCCAGCGTTTCGTTGAGTGCTTCGGCTTTCATCAGATACAAATCCGCCAGCCGGATAATTGGCGTCGGATAGGTTACTATCAACCGCGCGTTGTCATTCTGGCTGTTGATATGTACCTGTTTTTGCGCCCCTATAGCCGTCAAAAAGGAATTATTGGGATATGCGCTGACCTGTCCGCCCGGTTCGCTTCTATAGAAATCCGAGTTGATGCGCCAGCTGTATGCCCGCCAGTAGCAGCCGGTGATACCGACATTGGCATAAAACCGCAACTCCCTGTTCAGATAGAGATTAATCGTTTCGGCGTCGGGTCGCAGGATACCGCGTGTCCGGGCATACTCCGGGTCGGTCG
>BBRT01000085.1 GCA_001417715.1 Candidatus Symbiothrix dinenymphae | reverse complement strand
TTGCGCCGTTCTAACAAAAGACGTATGTATATACAGTTCGCAGATATGACATTGGTAACATCCCGCCGCGATAACAATCACGACGTGCTGCGACATTCTGCCCCCCCCCCCCCCCGCTTCTCGGAAAAACTTATCGTGCAATAGCGAGCATTTAAATGCCCTTTTTGGGCATGTTTTAGAGGCACCTAAAATGCCCTGCTTTTTGGCGTTGCTAAAAACGCCGAAAACGGGGCATTTTTTCGTATTCTATACTCAACAAAGATATTCAAAAAAATAATAAAAACAATGAAAAAAGTTATCAAACTAGTTGAAAAATTGCTAAGATGGATTTTACCATCGGCATTGTGTACCATTTTAGGACGATTGAAGTGTTCCTATTCGTATAATAAGGATAAGTTTTTGTTGAAAAACTCTGCTGAATCCTTTACGGATATTTACAAAAACAATTATTGGGGTTCGCAAGAATCTGCATCCGGCGGTGGGTCAACAATGGCGGGAACGGTTACCATTCGGGAACAATTGCCGTTGCTCATAGACAAGTTTGCCATTCGTTCAATGTTAGATGTGCCTTGCGGCGACTACAATTGGATGAAGGAAGTTCCAAAAACGTGCGACTACATCGGCGGCGACATTGTGGCAGAAGTCGTTGCAAATAACCGGAGATTATATACCTCTGATAAAGTTCGTTTTGCGCAAATTGACATCACAAAAGACACACTGCCGAAAGTGGATTTGATTTTTTGCAAAGATTGCTTGCAGCATTTGAGTTACAAAAGCGTGATGGCAGCCCTCAACAATTTCAAAAGCAGTGGCTCAAAATATTTGTTGGTAACTTCTTATCCGCTCACGTGGCGCAATCACGACATACACAATGGCGATTATCGCGCTTTGAATTTGCAGAAAAAGCCCTTTTATCTGCCCAGCCCTATATTGAAAATACGGGAAAAATCAAAAGCATGGAACGTTGAAATTGATAAAACGATGTATTTGTATGAACTTGCAGATATTCCTGTAATTGATATAAAGTGCTGATTACATTCGCTCTGATAGGCTGAATCTGCGGATGCGAAAATGTTTTTGTTAGTTGCTTGTGGAATGAGAAAAAAGTTGTACCTTTGCGCTTTCAAAATAAAACATTAAAACATTAAAATAATGAAGCATACATCTTTTTCTCTCGTTTTGGCGGCAAGTTTGCTGCTGAATACCTCATGCACGTATGGTCAGCGTGGAATGAATGACCCTGCTACGCAGAAAATAGCTATGACTGTTGCCGTTATCGAAAACCTGTATGTCGATCATGTCGATAAGGAGAAGTTGGCAAATGATGCCGTGATTGCGCTCTTGAAGGGTTTAGACCCCCATTCTGCCTATATGACTCCTGAGGAGGTGAAGGAAATGAACGAGCCGCTGCAAGGCAATTTCGACGGTATCGGGGTGCAGTTCAATGTGCTGACCGACACGATTTATGTGGTTCAAGTCATCGCCGGCGGACCTTCGGAAAAGGTTGGGTTGCTTGCCGGCGACCGCATTATTTACATTGATGATACGCTGATGGTTGGCGATGCGGTGAAACATACAACGAGTGTTACTAAAAAGTTGCGCGGATTGAAGGGTACGACCGTGAATGTCAAGGTGAAACGTGGCTCAAATCCCAATCTGATGTCTTTCAACATTGTGCGCGACAAAATTCCGCTGTACAGTTTGGATGCCTCTTATATGCTGAATAAAACGGCAGGCTACATCAAATTAAGTCGTTTTGCTGCAACCACTTACGAAGAGTTTAAGACTGCGTTGGCAAAATTGCAGGCGCAAGGGATGAAAGATTTGGTTTTGGATTTGCAGGACAATAGCGGCGGCTATTTGGAAGCCGCCATTCAGGTAGCCAACGAATTTTTGCAGAGTGGCAACCTGATTGTTTACACCGAAGGAGTCCATCAAAAGCGCGATGATGCCAAAGCTGATATGCGTGGTTCGCTTGAAAAAGGCAAAGTTGTTGTGCTCATTGACGAATCAAGTGCATCGGCAAGCGAAATTGTAACGGGTGCTTTGCAAGATTGGGACAGAGCTGTTGTGGTTGGTCGCCGTTCGTTTGGCAAAGGTTTGGTGCAACGTCCCATCCCGCTGCCCGATGGTTCGATGCTCAAATTGACGACCGCCCGCTACTACACGCCCACCGGTCGCTGCATTCAGAAGCCCTACGAAAACGGCAATATGGAGTCGTATCAAAAGGATATGATTACGCGCTACAATCACGGCGAAATGCTGAGTGCGGACAGCATCCATTTTCCGGACTCGTTGCGCTACAGCACTTTAGTCACCAAGCGCACCGTTTATGGCGGTGGCGGCATCATGCCCGACTATTTTGTGCCCATCGACACCACGCGCTACACCGATATGCATCGTTCTCTCATGGCAAGTGGCGTGATATTTAAGCAGGTAATGAATCTCATTGATAAAAATCGCAAGAGTTATCAGACAAAATATCCGAATATTGCAACATTCAAGGCTAAATATGAGGTGACGGATGCCATGATTGACGATTTGCTAAGTTCGCTAAAAAAGGCGGATTTTGACATGATAGTAACCGGTGGAGCTGCGCCGCACAAATCAACCCACCTCACCGATGAAGATTTGAAGCAGTTGGAAAAATCCAAACCCCTCATCCAAAATCAAATAAAGGCATTAGTAGCCCGCGACATCTGGAACATGAGCGAATACTATCAAATCCACAACGAAATAGACGACGTACTGAAACAAGCCATCAAGCTGCTCGAAAATCCAAAAGAGTATGACAAGTTGCTGAGTGGGAAATAAGCATCAGGTTAAAACCCAAAATCCAAACTCCCGGCATCCACATCTTTCACTTCCTCCTCTTGCGGGGCGTGTGCTTTTTGGTGCACTTCATTTGCCAGGATGTTGATGGCTTTGATTGGACGGACGGGGCAGATGGATTCGCAGCCGCCACAGCCAATGCAGAGCTCGTCATAGACGTGCGGGAGCGTTAAGCCGCTGTCGCCATACGGCTCCATGCGCACGGCTTGCACGGGGCAATGTTCCGAACAGGCACCGCAGGAGGTGTCTTCCGTAAAGACTACACAAAGGTTTTCGTTGAATTGTGCGATGCCAATCTGGGTTGTTTGCTTGTCTTTGGAAATACCCGCTTCATCTTTATCTTGGAACGGTACAATCGCATGAAAGGGGCACACATCGGCGCACACCGTGCAATTGTAGTTGCAAAATCCCATTTCGTAAAACGTCAAGTGTGGCTTAAACGCATAGTCGATGCCAAACTCAAAGCCTGCAGGTTTCAAAACTTGCTGCGGACAGTGCGTTATGCACAAATGGCAGGCGGTGCATTTGGCTTTGAAATGCGGTAAACTCACCGACCCCGGCGGGGTGATGGGCGTCAGTTTAGTGGTGTCAATCTCCTTCGATACGGCTTTGACACAGCCTTGAATGAATGGAACGGTCGCCGCCATAGCAACAGATGTTTGCAAAAACGAGCGACGGCTTTTATCTGTCGTTGCCTTTGCCGGCGTCACCTCCGTCATTGCGGGCTTGACCCGCAATCCCCCGCCGGACATCCCTTCTTTTGACAGGGGGTTGCGGGTCAAGCCCGCAATGACGTGATTTTTTGAGTACGCCCATTTGTATTGAATGCTTTGTTTTTTGCACTTGCCAAGGCAGTTGAAGCAGCTCACACAGCGCGAATAATCCACCGTCTGAGCCTTGCTGTCGATACATTCCGCTTTGCAGGCTTTTTCGCACAAGCCGCATTTGGTGCATGATTCATCAAATACTATCCGAAACAGCGGCACCTTGGAAATCAATCCAAGCAGCGACCCCACCGGACAAATCGTGTTGCAAAACAGTCGCCCGCGCAACAAAGCCATCGCGCCAACGAGCAAAAACACGATGAAAGCGGACAAAAATGAGAGTGTCGTCACCGTATAAATCGTTACATGATAAAAATCGTAATTGTTGAATTTGAGCGCAATCCAATTCAGCCCATTATTGCCCTCCATCACCAGCGGGCGGAAGATATTGACGGCGATGCGCCCAAAATTGCTGTACGGGTCGAGCACGAGCAGCGGGGTGGCGATGCCGAAAATCAGGAACACCGCGCAAATCGCTAACAGGCTGTAACGCAACCAATTGTAAGGCTTGGAATAGTGGTGCTTGCGCCATTTTTTGGGAGCAAACCGCCCAATCACGTCCTGCAAAATGCCAAACGGACAGATGAATGAGCAAAAAACACGCCCAAACAACAGTGCCAGCACCGCCCAAACGACAATCGCAGCATAACTCCCTATGTGAGGAATCGCGTGCCGCATCCACTCCGGCGACTTACCCGCAAAATCCACGAACACCCACGTCATCACTGCAAAAAAGAGCGATGCCAACGCTAACCTCATTACTTTCAACCAATTATGCTCCATCTTTAAATTTAAATTTAAGTCCTACATCGTCATTGCGGGCTTTCCAAAAGTTTGTCATTGCCAGGCTTGCAAGAGTCTGCCATTGCGGGCTTGCCGAGAGTCTGTCATTGCGGGCTTGACCCGCAATCCCTTGTTATAAATTGCTCTTTTGCCCAACATTCGGCTCTCTTTCAGGAGATTGCGGGTCAAGCCCGCAATGACAGATTCTTCCACAATGCCGAAACTTTTCAGATTTTTATGCGTTTAACATTCAAATTATCAATCTTTTGCGTGCCGAGTTTCAGCTTCTCTCCGTGGGCGATGTGTCCTACTTCGGCGATGTCCATTTTTTCAACTTGGTTGAACATGGCGATGGCTGCTGTGTCTGCTGCCACGATATTGGGCGATACTATGAGGGCTTTCAGCACGGAGGTGTCGTTTGGCGACTTGCCTTGCGGACCGTTTTTGCGCATACAGCGATAGGCATCCACGATATTCAGAGCCGGTTTTTTTGTGTATGTGCAGATGTCGGCGATGCTTTGCTGCAAATCGTTGGAGTGGAAAATGCCGCGGTCCCACACGATGCCCATGTAATTTTTCATCGCGATAGACATTTTCGCGCCGCCGTGATTTTTCAGCACCGGCACGTTGAACCACACATCGGCATCAATCAACGCCTGATGAATTTTGGCGGATTTGAGTTTCACGCCCATGGGGATGGCAACTTGCTTGTAATAACTTTCATCATTGCCCGGCACAACCGTTGCTCCGGCGGCTTCGGCGGCTTTTTTGATGCCCGAATGGTCGTAGCATTTCTGCCAGTTGTCACAAGTGTGGTCAAAGACCGTCACCTTCTTTGCACCTGCTGTAAAGCATTGTTTTACAAGCTCTTCCACCAATTCGGGGTTGGTGTTGGCTGCAAAAGTGGGTGTTTTGTCCCAACCGATGTTGGGTTTAATCACCACCGACTGCCCTTTTTTGACGTATTTGCCGATGCCGCCCATCTCTTGGAGTGCGCGTTGCAGCATTGGAGCGGGTTCGCCGCCCATCACAGCCACCATGTCGGGGGTGGATTCCACAGTCAGTTTGCCGGCTTGCGTAGCGGCAGCCAGCTTGTCAAAAGTCAACATCGCCGCGCCCAGCACAGCCGATGTTTTCAAAAATTCACGACGTTCCATATAATATGTTTTTAATTTGTCATAATAACGCGCAAAATTACATATTATTGTTGAATTGACAAAATGTTAGAAGTGTTTTTTTTTTCTGAATCAGGATTTTCAGGATTTTAAGATTACCAGGATGGATTTTATTTTAATCTTGAAAATTTTAAAATCCTGAAAATCCTGATTCAGACAAATTTTAACAACCCACTATCGTTAGTGTTTTATCGTTAATCTTCTCCGTTTTGAGGTAGATTTTAGTATCCCAATCAATATTGGGACGGCGGTCGAATATAATCAACCAACCTTCTTTGGCACCTACTGTGTCCATATAGCCGATGATTTGGGAATAGCTTTTTTCTTCCGTTTTTGAACTGTTACGAAGTTTCAGTTCGATGGGGTATTTTTGCCCCTCATATTCTACGCACAAGTCCAAACGGTCGCGACCGGCGGCAAATTCGCGGACAATCTGCCCGCCGCCGTTGACAATCCGTTGCAGAAAGGCTTGCAAAATCAGGTGAGGTGCCGCTTCTTTGTAGTCGAAACGTTCCACCCATATCTCGCTGTTTTCGCGCCAAAATGCTTGAAAATCCTGCATCAGATACATCATGTCGATACTGCCGTTTTTCAGATAGCGAGGCATCTGGTAGGGATACTTCTCGTTGCACAAATTTTGTTGTGAATCGGCACTTAAAGTGCGGAGAATTACTTCGGCATAAATAGGATTTGCCGGTGCTACCAGCCCCGGAGCTTCCCGAATCAGTCCAAGGTCTTTGGTGTAGAGATAGTCGTCCGATTGCCTACGTATTTTCTCCATTTCGCCAATGATAACCGGTTCCATCACCCGCCGCACCCGCTCTTCTTTGAGCCGCTCCAGCAGGCTGTCGATATGAGTGTCGCGCCGCAGGATGATGGTTTGGATGGCTTTTTCCACTAATTCGGCAGTCACCGGCTTGGTATAATCAGATTGGAGCGTTTCAACTATCACTTCGCGGGCTATCGCGTTGACCAACCACGGCTGCCCCTGCGTCTGTTGATGCACCAATTCAATCGCTTCCGGTTCAAAGACTTGCCCTGTTTCAGCGGTGTGCAAAGCGTACAATTTCACTATTTCCTCTCTTGTAAAATTGCTAAAAGTCATCGCTTTAGTAATAATATTAAACGGGCTTGCGCTACCCAATGACTCGCTGTCGGGGCGGATTTTCGCTTTGAAATCGCGTATGTTGCGCATACCCACCAACGCTATCGACCGAACAAACGGAGTTCGACTTCGAGTGTTGTAAGCATTTCTCAACTGCCGAAGGAAAGTAATGAGTGTGCCCACGCTCAGACAGTCGGCTTCGTCGAAAAAGATGACCAATGGCTTGTCTAAAGAGATACAAAAGTCTGTCAATTCATCTTTTAAAACATTGGTGAAATCTCCGTAATCCGCATCAGCGGCAAACTGCTTGGCACCGGGTATGGCTGAATACCGTAAATCCGATTTTAGCCCTTTCACTATCACCGGAATGCCTTCCTTCGGGTCAATAATACCTTGCGCCGCCTCCAACGAGCAGTAAAGTGCATAATACTTGCCTTCGTGATTGATGCGGTTAGCCCAATCAAGCAACAATGTGGTTTTGCCGCTCTGACGAGGTGCGTGAATCACAAAATATTGACGTTGGTCAATAAGTTCTCTGATGCCCGACAAACGCGATGAAGCCTCTATCATGTAGTGATCAACTTCGTTGCAGGGACCTGCTACATTAAAATATCGTGCCATAATTCATTTTATTTTTTCGCAAAGGTAAGCAAAATAATTGATAATGTCATTTTTTTTCTGAATCAGGATTTTCAGGATTTTAAGATTAACAGGATGGATGGATAAATCAAAAACCGCCCGAAAGTTTGCCTCTCGGACGGGTTTTTCAAGTTGTGTGCAAGGCTAAAGACTTTTTATTTTGGAACAAAAAACCACTTCAGCCCGCTTGGCTCTGTAGTACTCATTTCAGAATCGCCTTTCGACCAATACAGTTTAGACCAGCCTTGTTTTACAAGTAACCCTTCAATTTCATCTGCCTTGTTGGCATACATCCAGATAGTCCATTTAGTCGGTTCCGGGTCAATTTTATCCGCATACCAAAATTGACCTACATAGCTCCCGCTCTTATATGCTTCGATGCGTTTAACGCTATTCTCCCAATCATCAAGATATCCATCATCTACCGTTTCAGGTAAATTGAGCGTAAAACCACCATTATAGGGAGCACTCGCAATGACATATTCTTCTTGGCGCATATTTGACCAAAATACCACTTTTACGGAATCAACTTCTACTGTGCCTGTGGAGACATTGCTTGCCTTAATAACAAAAACAGTTGGCTGAGTACTTGTAGTATCAGTCGGCAGAGTGTTGTTGTTGTTGTTCTCATCCTCATTCTCTTTGTCACACGCTGTGAACGTTACCGCTGAAACAGCCATTGCTGCCAGCAAAAATACATTTTTTAACTTTGTCATTTTCTTAATTTTTAAATTTGACATTAATACTTAACTTTTTCCCTACTCAAATCGACAATGTAGGGCTTGCCCCAAGTTGATACCAGTTGTTTGGACAACTGTTGTCCTTCCTCAGATACGCAGCATAAAAAAAGCGCGGACAAAAACTCTGAATTTTATCCGTGTTCGAGGTCTTAGACTACCCACATTACCAATAAATGAATTAAGTCCACACCACACAGTGCGACCGTTATCACTTATACTATTGGTAATGTTGAAATTGTCTAAGTTTCGAACACCAAAATATCAGCTAAACGCTTTTCCCAATCTTAAAATGTGCGTACTACCGCTGTCATGTCATCATAATCTCCTATTGTTTAATATGTTATCACTCGTATTAGCTCATTCATTCGAGCCAATATCGTCTGATATTTACTTAATTCATAACTTTAGCGTAAATATCGGCGGCAAAGGTAAGGATTTTTTTTGAAATACATTCACTTCAAAAGCTCATACCATGGTAGCGATATTTTTTTAATTTTGTGTTTCACAGAACTTTGTCTAACAAATGTTGTATTTCTTTGTCAGAAACCGTGTCTATTAAATTTCATTTAAAAATTCTTCAACAGAGCGCGTTTTCAATTTGCCCGCTTTTATTTGTTTAATTTGCTCGAAACCATCTGTCAGATTGGCAATGACATCAGCCTTTTCATCGTCTTTATTATCAGCCATTTGTACGAAGTCAAAACTCTTAATCAATTCCATAAAAAATTGATATTTACTGTCATTAACAGTCAAAACAACCTGCTTTGCTTTGTTTTTTGTCTGTTGCATTGTATTCATCACATCAAAAATTAAATTTATTTTTCTGCAAAGGTACTACTTTTTTCCAAAACACAAAAAAAATCTGATACATTAACCCGCAGTAATCGCCACCGTCAAAATTTTCAGCCTCACATTAGCACTTTGCAGCAGCGCGTGACCGCAAGCTTCGAGGGTGGCTCCTGTCGTCAGCACGTCATCGAACAGTACAACGCATTTGTTTTCAAACTGTTGCGGGTTGTGCAGGTTGAAGATGCCCAGCGTGTTTTGCCAGCGTTCGAAGCCGCTTTTTTTTGTTTGGGTGGTGTTGGCAACCTCGCGGTAGAGATTTTGGGTGTTTAATGGGATTTGCAGTGCTTCGGATATGCCTCTTGCGATGATTTCGGCTTGGTTGAAGCCTCTTTTTTTGAACTTTTTGGGGTGTAGCGGCACCGGAATGATGTAATCAACATCGGCAAAAAAATCGGATGTCGCCATTTCGCGTGCCATATAATTGCCGACCCAACTGCCCAGAGCGGTGTTGCCATGGTATTTGATAGCACCAACGATTTTCTGCCCCAACCCCTCCTTGCTATAATAGAGGTAAGAAACGGCTTGCTGCACAGGAATTTTCCCCGCAAACCGGTCAACAGCCGGATTATCGCCAACATCATGGCAATGATAGTTAGTTTTCGGCAAATGAAGCAAACAATCCAAACAAAAAAACACCTCATTCTGCATCAAAACCTCATCACAACCCACGCAAAGCGAAGGATAAAATAGCGACAAAAGAGCGTTGAACAATTTCATTAGAGTGTAGAGTTTAGAGTTTAGAGTTTAGAATTTGAGGTTTAGGGTAATTGGTAACTGATAACTGATAACTGGTAACTGATAACTGGTCATTGAATAAATTTTTTGTCAAAAATGAGGTAGCCTATGTTTACTCCGAAGTTCCAATTTTGTTTGGGGTGGCTGTAATGGTTTACAAAGGCGCTGACTGCTATGAACGGGAGGCGCGCTACGAGGCTCACTTCGCCCATGTAGGCGTAATTGGCGGACAGTGGGTCGGTGTATTCTGCATACAGTGCCATGCCGTCAATCGCTTTCACGATGGGGCGGATGGGGACAAAACCGTAGAGTTCGCTTCGCAGTTGGAAGGTTTCATTGATTTTCCAAATCGGCAACACACCGGCTGCCACGAAGTCATTGGCACGAAAAGCCTCATTGAACACCAGCTTACTGTGTGGGGTGGGGGTGAAGCTGGGGGCTTGCAGGAGGGCTGCCGTGTAGTTGCTCCATAGAAATTTGTTCGACAGCACGCCTTGCACGGTTGCGCCCAATTTGAAACGGCGTGCCATGTTGAAATAATTCGTCACGCCGGCATTTATTTGGAGGTATGTCTGTCTGATATTTATGCCGGGTAGGTCGTGCGTTGGGGTAGGGGTGTACACTTCGCTGCCGGTGATGAATTGGGCAAACAGAAATTGTTTGTTGCCGCTGATGGGGAATTGCTTGCTGTCGGTGGTGTTATATTGGTAATACGCGCCGAGGTTTATCAGGTTGTATTCGCTTCTGTCAAAGCCGGTTTGATATTGGCTGTTGCTTTGGTAGTATTGGTCGCTTAATCCGCCAATGCCTGCCATGAAGTCTATTTTTGCATGGGAAAAGAAGGGGAAACCGGCACCCACTTTGGCAAAGCGTTCGGTTTGTGTCGAAAAAGTGGCTAAATCCGTGTCTATAAACAGCCTACCACTGTCAAAATAATCACGTATATGGTAAGAAGCGAGAACAGAAATGTCGAACGGAACGCCGTAGATGGCTTCCAATTTGCCTTGCAAGGTTACCCCATTGTAGGCATTTCCCAGCATTACATCAAAATTGATATGGGTTGAAATCGTGGTCAAAGTCCGATAACCCAGCCCCAGATACATCTGATTGGTTGCATTGGAAGCGATGTCGCCACCAAATTCGATGCTTATCTCATCTTTTATCGTAACATCCAAGTACAAATCGAACGTGCCGTCATCCTTGTTATACACCGCGTGAGGCATGATTTCCTTGATTTTGGAATTGGTCAGCAGGCGAAAATAGATGCGTTTGAAGTCCTCCATCGTGAAAGTTGCCTTATGTTTGGGGTGAATTTGCCGTTCAATATACGTTTTTTGCGCCTCGGTCAAATAATCTCCGCTCACGTACACCTTATTGAAAATGAGCGGTTTAAGCGAGGCTTTATAGGCTTTACGCCGCTCGGTAAGTTCCGCCAAAGGCAAACGGCGGTCGGTTCGCATTTTGATGGAATCCATCATTTCAAGCGTTGAATTATAGCCCAAGTCAAACAAAATTTTGGATTTTTGAAAATCCATCAGCCCCACGTCCTCCAAAATATGCTTCAGCATCAACCCATCCTGTGGGTCAACGCGATAGTCCGTTTTTTGCATCGCCAGGCTGAGCATTTGTTCAAGCAGCGTTTCTTCCTCCGGCTTTTTGTTGTTGCCCGCCACCGCCGAGCCGATGATGAGATTGGGTCGCCACGCCTCTTTCATCGGTTTCACCGGAAAATTATCGTAAATGCCGCCGTCCCAAAGCGGGATGCTGTCGATGATAAGCGGCTTGAAAAACATCGGAAACGTCATCGAAGCCCGCACGGCATCGCCCACATTGCCACTTCTGAAAATCACGGGCTGCTTGCTGTAAACATCGGACGCCACGCAGAGAAAAGGCACAAAAAGTTTGTCAAAATCGCCTTCACACTGCGCTGTAACCTGTGCAAACTCCTGCAAAAACGCCTGATTCATCTGAATGGGATTGACCACACTGTTGGGCAAAAGCGCATCGGTGATGGAGACTTTTTTGGAGTTGCGAACCGGCACATTGAAATTGACAAAAGAGGCATTGGGCGGCTGCTCGCGAAAGTAATATTGATACATCTCCTCCACTTGTCCGGTCTGCCAATACCGAAATTTCTCTGACAAAAACAACTCCAGTATCTCCTCCGGCGTATAGCCCGAAGCATACAAACTGCCCACGATAGCACCCGCCGAAGTGCCGGCAATATAGTCAACAGGAATCTCATTATCCTCCAAAGCCTTAATCACCCCAATATGCACAGCCCCCTTAGCCCCGCCGCCACTCAGCACCAAGCCGATGCTTTTATCGGTCTGTTGAGCAACGGCAAAGTGGAATTGCAGCAGCAATAATAATATGTACAGGTATTTTTTCATTCTAATTGTCATCGCGAGCTTGCCCCACAACATCCAAAAATCTCCGCAAAAGTAGTTATTTATTTCCAATAATTGAAATTGTTTTTTTTATTTGCCGTACATTGAAAAAAATAACTTACCTTTGCAGAAAATTTTTTAATAATTATTGATATGGAAGATAAAGTTTGGACATTGGATGAGAAAGCAGAAATCATCCGAAAGAGTTATGAGCTAAGAGACGCGGGGCTGGTGGAGGAAGCGAGGCGATTGCGGAAACAAGTGCCGTTGTCCCCCCATTTGGCAAAATGGGGTAAGGAGATGGTTGGACCGGAGTTCCTGATAGAAAGAGGATTTAATCTTTCGGAAGCGGAGGCAGAATATGGAAAAGACTGGCTTACTCGATGACATACTCAGCAGCATGGAAGATATTGCCGTTGGACGAAGAAAAATTGCTATTGAGGGAGAGGCAGAAGACGGGCGATGGTTTCTTGCAAGGGGGCTATCAATGGCATTAATGGCTTTTCAAAGTGCAGGTGCTAATGACGGCAATGATATTGAAACCGTATTGCTTGTGGATCACGCATATCTGACGGAGGAAAAACGCCATTGCCGCCCAACTGAAACGGGACTGCTAAACAGTGTGAACGTGGCGATAGGGTCTTTCGATGATGCCCTTCGCGCATATAAGGCTGTGCAAGATGTTGTGGGCTATAAAGTAGCCGAAATGACGTATTCCCGTCAGCGAAAATATCGCTACCATGGTATGCCAAAAGACGCTTTTCACAATGCTTGCATGGCACATCGCGCACGACTAAGCAATAACCTGAGCACAGCCGGAATCAACGATGTAGAACGACAAGTCTATACCCAACGCTTATCAAATATGATTGCTGTGCAAGATGCCTACCTGACACGGCAACAGCGTGCGCTTACAACAAATTAAAGCTCTATAATGTTTGGTGTGGGTTAACAGCGCAGTTCACGCACTGAATATTTCTCTTAACTCCTTATTACTCAGCTTGCCAATCCAGTTTTCGCCGGTGGCTACGGTCATTTCGGCGAGGTGTTTTTTCTTTTGAATCATGGCGTCTATGCGCTCTTCGAAGGTGTTTTTGCAAATCATGCGGTGCACCATCACGTTTTTCTTTTGTCCGATGCGGTAGGCGCGGTCGGTGGCTTGGTTTTCTACGGCGGGGTTCCACCAGAGGTCGTAGTGGATGACGTGCGAGGCGGCGGTGAGGTTTAAGCCCGTTCCGGCGGCTTTGAGCGAGAGGATGAAAATTTTGTCGGCACGGTTGCTTTGGAAGCGGGTCACCATTTCTTCGCGTTGTTTGATGCTGCAACCGCCGTGGTAAAACATTGGTTTATCGCCGAAACGTTCTGCGACAAACTGCTCCAAGAGTTTGCCCATCTCGGCAAATTGCGTGAAGACAAGCACTTTTTCGCCGCTTTCGATGATGCTGTCGAGGAGTTCAAAGAGCAGTTCCATTTTGCCGGAAAGGGAGGCATCGAATTGTCCGTTTTTGAGAAATTGCGTGGGATGGTTGCAAATTTGCTTCAATGCCAAAATCATTTGCAGCACCAATCCTTGCCGTTTAAACAGCGTTTGGCTGTCTGTGGCTTCGTAGCCTTCGATTTCTTCCATTGCCGCCTGCATCGTTTTTTGGTAGAGGGCGGCTTGTTGTTTTGTGAGTTGAGCAAACTGATTTTGCTCAATTTTGTCGGGGAGGTCGGAGATAATTGTCTTGTCCGATTTCATTCGCCGCATCATAAACGGCGCGGTGATTTTGCGGAATTTTGCCGTCACTTGCTCATCGTTAAACACTTGTATCGGGTTGGCATAATCTTCTTTGAACGCCTTGACGTTGCCCAGATAGCCCTTGTTGGTGTAATCCATAATCGACCAAAACTCGGTCAGGCGGTTTTCTACGGGTGTGCCGCTCATCGCGATGCGGATGTTGGCAGGGATGCTTTTTACGGCTTTCGACTGTGCTGTGTCGTGGTTTTTGATGTTTTGTGCCTCGTCGATAATCATCACTTGCCATTTTTGTTTTTTCAGCACATCGGCATCGCTGCGGAGCACGCCGTAAGTGGTGAGCATAATGTCGGCATCGAACTGCTTCAAATCGCGTGTCGAGCCGTGAAAAATATGCGACGAGAGCGATGGTGCAAATTTTTCAATTTCTGCCTGCCAATTCATTAAAAGCCCTGTGGGTACTACCACGAGTGCCTTGTGTTTGTTGTCGATAGCGTTTTCTTCCTTGAATTTCAGCAAGATGGAGATGACTTGCAGCGTTTTCCCCAACCCCATGTCGTCGGCAATGACGCTGCCGAAACCGATGCGACTGTTGCGATACATCCACGAAAAACCGCGCTGCTGGTAGGGGCGAAGTTGCGCATTCAAGCCTTGTGGCAACGGAACGTCATCGGTGGAGGTGAGTTCGCGAATTAAATTGCGCACTTCATCGGTCAGTGCAATCGGTGCACCCGCGTATTCTTCCGCTAATGCTGTTTGCAGCAACTGATAGGAACTGAGCGGTTTAGCATTTGTAAACGCCTTATTGAGCTTTTCAATATCGGCATCGCTCACATAAATATAATTCTCCTTAAATTTGAACAGTCGCGAAGCATTGTGCATCAGTTTATTAAACTCTTCGGGAGCGATAACTTTGTCGCCCACAGCCACTTGCCAATCAAACGAGAGCAAATCATCCAAGCGCAAAAAGCCCTGACTGTCCGTACTCTTTTTCAATTTGACGGACACTTTCGGACGCAAAAGTTCCTGCAACGCCTTGGGCAGCATAATTTTGACATCAAGCAACCGAATGGCGGGCAGCACCTCCATCAAAAAAGGCGCAAACTCACTGTTATTGAAGCGAACAGGTGCATCACCACCCAAATTGATATGCGTATCCAAGCCGCGAATAAACGGTGTCAGGAGCGAAACGCCCTGCAATATTTTGAACCGCTGCTTCTCGTATTGCTTCTGTTTCAGGATGTTAGCAAGCGGGATGGGCATCCGGTCGGGCGCAGAAGTATCCTCAATGCTAACCTGCACATCGAACTCTTCGTCAGGCAGTTCCGACACCGTGATAACGGGCTTGTAAGCGTCTGCCGTCAGATAATAACGGTCTAACCAGACTTTGATGCCGCCGCTCAACGCATTTTCGCCCACGCCGGAAAAAGCGTAGGATGTGTTTTTGAAAAACAAATCTTCAAACAAATCATGCTGCGACGATTTAGACAAACGCGTTACTATATTGCTGATAAACAGCGATAAAAGCTCGGTTGTTTGGTTCTCAATCAATACTAATTGCTCCTTTTTTCGCACCATTTTTTGTGCAAGCAACAAGTCGGCAGGCAAAATTTCGGACAGTTTCTCAACAACCGTCTTAACCCGACTATCCATCACGGCAGGCAACCAACGGACAACAAAGCGTTTGCTCTCCAACTGCACAATTTGCGGAATAATCATGCCGTTTGCCAGCAAATGCAACGAAGCAAACAAAATTTTGTGCAACGCCGCCACCGAAGGCTCAAAATCAGCCATAAAATTGGGCGCGAGTTTGAAAAGTGCGGGAATCAGCAAATTTGAGTTTACGCAAGTGTGGTTTTCACCACTGATATACAGTTGATTATTAACATCGAGCGTTAAACTCAGCACGGAACGGTTAGTCAAAAAATGTTTGTCTGACAGAGAAAAAACGGCATTAAAATCCAATTTGCCGGTGAGAATGCGTGCGGCTTCTTTCGCAACATGTTTCAGTTGTAAGGCGTATTTTTCGCGGAAATTGCCCGCAGGATAAAACGGTGGCGCATCGGGCAGCAGTTGCACTAAGGCTTCGGATATGTTTTGGAGTTGGGAAAAATCAACAGCGGAGCCCACCCCCCTTCCCCCCTCAAGGGGGCTTTCTACCCCCCTGAGGGGGGCTGGGGGGCTTTCTACCCCCTTGAGAGGGGTAGGGGGGCTTTTGGGGGGAGTTAGCAGACTATCAAGTGTTGGAATTTCCGTTTTTTGTTGGTCGGCGATAAACACATCGCGCTTTTTGAGTTCGTCAAGCAAATTCACATTGTGGATAGCAAAAACCAAAAACGGATTGTTGTCTATTTCGCGGCTCAACATATAAATAACCGCTGCCAGGTGCTTGCAAGGCACCGCCCAATCGGGGCATGAGCAGTCCATTTCAAAATCTTTCCACTGCTTTGGAAACACTTTTAGTCCGATTTCATCGGCAATAGTCAAGATACCAGGGTCGAGTTCGCGGTTTAGCAGTTTGGAAATCAGTGCGGGTTGCTCAATGATTTTTGCCATCAACTGAGATATTTGGGCTTCCGGAAAAATCGGGACCTCGATAGCTACCGTATAGGGTGTCGTCCGGCTTCCTTTCACCTTCGCCACAATTTGGTTGCCGGCAATTTTTATGCTTTTCACATGCCCGCTTCGTGCGTAGGAGGCTCCTCGTGGCAGTCGATTGTCGAAATCCACATTTTCCAACGAGTGCAACCAATGCTCGCCCCACCATGTTTTTCCAAATTTTTCAGCCATATTTCAGTGTTCAAAAGTGTGATTAAAGATGCTCATTGCATATTGTGGAACACGTTTTGCACGTCTTCGTCTTCCTCAAATTTTTCTAACAGTTTATCGATTGTGGTGCGTTGTTCTTCTGTAACTTCCTTATAGTCAGTTGGTATGCGTTCAAATTCGGCACTGTGGATTTCGTAGCCGTTTTCTTCCAGATATTTTTGGATGGCGGAGTAGGATTGAAATTCGCCGTAGATGAGAATGACGTTTTCCTCCTCGTCGCGTTCCACTTCGTCCACGCCCAAGTCGATGAGCTCCAGTTCCAAATCTTCCAAATCAACACCGTCTTTGGGGGTGATTTTGAAGACACATTTGCGGTCGAACAGGAATTGCAAACTGCCCGTGATGCCCAGCGAGCCGCTAAATTTGGTGAAATAGCTGCGTATGTTGGCGGCGGTGCGGTTGGTGTTGTCGGTCGCCGTTTCCACCACAATCGCGATGCCAAACGGTCCGTAGCCTTCATAGACCATTTCTTTGTAGTCGGTGAAATCTTTGGATGTTGCCTTTTTGATGGCACGTTCCACGTTTTCCTTCGGCATGTTTTCTTTCTTCGACTGCTGAATCAGCACGCGCAAACGCCCATTGGTGTCGGGGTCGCCGCCCGCTTCCTTCACGGCAATCGTGATTTGCTTGCCCAATTTAGTAAACACTCGCGCCATGTTGCCCCACCGCTTCAACTTGGTCGCCTTCCGGTATTCAAATGCTCTTCCCATTGCTTTTTTAATTACGAATTAAAAATTACGAATTTTTGGGCGCAAAGGTACAAAATAATTATGAGTTATGAGTTTTTTTGCTGTAAATCGTTTTTTCAGGTGCTACTATTTCGCAAACTTTGTTTTATCCCGTAGGGATTATAGCTCGGTAGAAGCGGCACAACAGACCCTCCACCCCAGCATCCCGTAGGGATGCAACATAATCCGCAATCGGTTGCATCCCTACGGGATGCTGTGTCGGGGGGGAGGCATTCTATTTCTACCGAGCTATAATCCCTACGGGATAAAACACAGTTTGCAAAAATAGCACCTGAAAAAAATTAGGCTTTTTTTACTATCTGATTTTCTTTCTTCCGATGCTTTATTCATTAACGACAAACCGCACCCGCGCCACGCTCATTGCTGTGAAAATCCCCAGCGCGTTGTCGATGAAACTCACCGGATTGGCTAAATCGGAGGAGCTGACGCGCTCGTAGAGTTCGACGTACTCTTTATTCACCTTATAGACGTAGATGAAATAGTTGCCTGCTGACCTGAAATCCATCATCGACAGCGTGTGAGAGGACTCCTGTACGGGTTGCATCATCCTTCTTCTGAAATTGGTGTCAAACGCATTGGATGACGTGTTGGAGGCATCCACATAGATTTGGTAGAAACCGTTGTCGGGATTGTCCCACGAGAGGGTGATTTGCGTGGTGTCTGCATTCCAAAAGTAGTCGGAGGAAGTGCGTACGACATATTCCGGCTCTATTTTCAGTCCGGTCACGGGCAGGGGAATGGCGGTGGATGCCTTCACCGTTTTGCCGCGGTATTCAAATTGCAGGGTGTAGTCCTGCCCGGCGCGGAGGGTGTCTTCGCCCAATGCCAGGGAGTAGGTGCCGGCGGCGGATTCCGTCAGCTCTCGGTCATTGATTGTCAAATTCAAGCCGCCGACGGGCTTGGAAAGGATGTAATCGTCGCCCAAATACACCTCCATACTGTACAGTTTGACACTCACACCATTAGTACCCTCCGTCAAATAACCTTCCACGATAGGCATATCCGTGTCCACCTCCCGCTGCATCAAATCTTCCCCGCAACCGCCAAGCAGCACGCACATAAACAATAAAACAACACTGTATTTTCTCATATCAGGCACAAAAATACAAAACAATCTGATACCGGGGCAGAAGTTTGGGTAAATTGCAGAAACAAATTGGTTTTCGGGGAAATCACTTCAAAAAAAATGGTCAATTCAAAAAAAACATTTACCTTTGCCGCCGAAATTCAAAAAAAATGACGGATTTTGTAACAAAAAATAACACTGATTTACGCAAATTTAACACTTTAAATTTGCGTATGTCCGTATTTTTGTTAAACACACACACACACACACACACACACACACATTACGCCCGGCGTATAAATGGCTTACAGATACTTTGCGCGCGGAATATAAACATTTTTTTTTTAACAAAAAAGCAAATACTGTCTTCAAAAAAGGCGGCTTTTGTTGGTTGAAACCTAACGGTTTTCAAAACCTGTTAGGTTTGGCGCAATTATATGCAATGTTTAATTTTAAATTTTTGGAAAATGCAATTTGAAACACCAATTTTATTTCTAATTTTTAATCGTGCTGACACCGCTCAGCAGGTTTTCAATGCCATTCGGAAACGTCAGCCCAAGTATCTGTATGTGGCTGCTGATGGTCCGCGTCCCGGTAAAGAGGGAGAAGCCGAGAAATGCCAACAAACGCGCGACATCATCAAGCAAGTGGATTGGGATTGCGAAGTAAAGACCCTTTTTAGGGATGAAAATTTAGGCTGTGGGTTAGCCGTCAGTTCTGCTATTACCTGGTTTTTCGAAAATGTAGAACAAGGCATCATCTTGGAAGATGATTGTTTGCCGCATCCCGATTTTTTTATGTATTGCAGGGAATTGTTGGACAAATACAAAGATAATGAGCAAATAATGTTCGTTGGTAGTGACAATTTTCAACAGGGAATTATTCGAGGAGAAGCTTCGTATTACTTTTCAGCTTTTTCTCATGTTTGGGGCTGGGCTTCGTGGCGTTCAGCTTGGAAAAAGTATCGGTATGATTTAAGCGGCGTTCCTCTACTGCAATTTGAAGATGCAATTCGGCACTATTTTTGTGATGCCTCCATCATTCGGTTTTGGAAAAATATATTTCGTCTCATGCAACAACATAAAATTGATACATGGGATTTTCAATGGGCAATTTCTATTTGGTTCAACAGGGGATTAACCATTATTCCCAATAAAAATCTGGTATCAAATATCGGATTTGGAGAAAATGCCACACATACGACCGGAAAGAGCAAAAATAATTTAGCCAACTTACCTACATTCGCTATTCTACCTCTGAAACATCCCAACACCATCGAACAAGACAAAGATGCTGATGTGCATGTTGCATATAAATTTAACTCTCGAAGAAGTATTTGGAAAATACTGAAAACGCCCGCAAGGGAAACCATTTATTTTTTGCAGCGTCTGATGCAGAAAATCACCGCAAAACAAAAAAATAACTTGCGGAATCTGCATAAAAACACCCACATTCCGCAGAAAATATTTTGAAATATCCCGCTATCCCGCTATGAGAATATGGATATGTGCTGAATGAAAATGAGAACTCTCAATTAAAAATCGAATAATTATCACGCATTTTTTGCAAAATAAGCACAAAAAAATATTTGGCAGATTAAAAAAGAAGTTGTACCTTTGCGCCATAATTTAAAATAAATGTAATATGAAAACAAGTAAAGAATTGGCACAAGTATTCTCAAGCGTGGATACTGCCACAGGAGCAACAGCAATGAGACTCTCTAAAATTGGGGAATTTTTGTTGAGCAACAAAGAAAAAGGCACTATCGTAAATATGAGGGCTGTTTTACGATGAGGTACTATTTGGATACAAATTATGAAAACAGACAAAGTCTTTGATTTAGACAGGTTTATTGCCTCTCAACAGAGTCAAATTGAGTATGTGAAAGAGGAACTTGCCGCCGGAGAGAAAGAATCTCACTGGATGTGGTTTATTTTTCCGCAAATAGACGGGTTGGGGTATTCGGCAACCGCCCAATATTATGCCATCAAATCGTTGGACGAGGCAAAAGCCTATTTGCAGCATCCGATTCTGGGTAGCCGTTTGTTGGAATGTTGCCAACTGCTTCTCGGTCTGCAGGACAAAACCGCAGAGCAGATATTCGGATTTCCGGATGTGCTGAAATTGAAATCATCCATGACACTTTTTCTGGAGGCTTCGGATAATCCGGTATTCCAACAAGTATTAGACAAATATTACAATGGCGAAAAAGACGATGCCACGTTGAAAATTCTTGCCAATGAAGTATCCTTTTAGCGGTATTATCTCATTTCAATTGAAAACTCAGCGTGATATTCGGCGTGAAGCCCAGCAGATTGATGTTGGTTTCCACTACTCCGGCGATGTTGTCGTAGGCATATTCGCGATACCAGACGTTGGTGTGGTCGTAAACATTGAACAGCGACAGGCTCAGGCTTGATTTCACGGACTTGATGAACGACAAATCGTATTTGAGCAGCAAGTCCATACGATGGTAATCAGGGTATCGGGCGTTGTTTTTGGCAT
This sequence comes from Candidatus Symbiothrix dinenymphae, assembly GCA_001417715.1. Taxonomy (GTDB): domain Bacteria; phylum Bacteroidota; class Bacteroidia; order Bacteroidales; family Azobacteroidaceae; genus Azobacteroides; species Azobacteroides dinenymphae. The sequence goes on along the minus strand of BBRT01000085.1, from coordinate 34,588 downwards.
CGGCGACGATGAAACTCATATTTCCGCCGTTGGGCACGTTGAGCGTGTATGCCCCAATCGGTGCCGTGTAGGGCTTTCCCGTCGCGAAAATCCACGAGGCGGTGCACGTGAGGTCGCGCAGGGGTTTATACGTCGCCACCACCTTAAACTCGTTTGTAACATCCTGATTGGCAGAGAAATAGCCATCGCCATAAACCGGAAAACTGTAGCGGCTTTCGCCCAGCGTGTAACCCAGCCAGCCGGTCAGTTTGCCGTATTTCTTTTGCAACAAAAAATCGATGCCGCGCGAATAGCCTTTTCCGTTGTAGAAAAACTGCTGATACGACGTGTTGTCGATGAATGAGGGCGCAAATCGCAGGGTGTATTCGCTCAGGTTGTGCAACTTTTTGTAATACGCCTCCACGTCAAACAGGTAGCCGCCGGTTTCGTAGCTCCCGCCCGCCACAAAGTGCGTGGCACTGCTCACGGGGATGCCCTTGTCGTCCGACAACAGCCAAATATCGCGACTGCCGGCGGAAATATCTTCGCGCACGATGCGGTTCACAAATTGGTAATAATAGCCGACAGAGGCTTTCAGGTTGATTTGTTTATTGATTTTGTAAAACGTTTGAAAGCGCGGCTCAAAATACGGACGCGCAGTAACATCGTAATACGAGAGGCGAATGCCCGGATGAATGGTCAGGTCGTTGTCCAGCGTCCACTTGTCCTGCACGTATGCCGACACCAGATTGCCCTGATTTTTCATATTCAGTATGTCCACCGAATCGCTACGTGAATAGCGGTAGTCCACTTTGTATTGTGAATAATTGACGCCAAATTCCAGCTTGTTCGTGCGGCTGATTTTATATTCGTTGTCAAATTTCACGGAATAGTCCCACAGGTTGTTGCTTTCGCCGGTGTTTTGGTCAAACATCACCGCTACGGCTCGCGAGGCGTTGGTGCTGCTGCTCTCGGTGGAGTTGTTTTGCCTGTCGCGCAGGCTGTAGTAGTTGGAAAAAGATGCCAACAGATTGGAATAGAAGCGGTTGTTCCAATTTCTTGACCATTTCAAACTGCCTCCTACATTGCCCCAGTCGGTCTTGTCGGTGATGCTGCCGCTCATAAACGAGTTGCCGAAACCGTCGCGTGAATTGTCTAAGTCGTCTTCGCCGTTGAAAAAACTGAGCGAGACGATGTCTTTTTTCGTCGGGTTGTAGGTGAGTTTGGCGTTGAGGTCGTAGAAATAGGAGTTCGGTTTTTCCTGATTGCGCTGACTGAATCCGCCGCCCGGACCGCCTCCACCCGTCATTCCGGTGGTCGAAGAATTGGAATAAACGTCGGTGAATTTGTCGTACATAAAACTCTGAAACGAGCGGCGTCCGGCAACGAAAAACGAGCCTTTTTCGTTTTTGAACGGCACCTCCATAAACGCATTGAAGCCCAGAAAGCCGACATCGCCGCCCAGATTGAACTGCTTGTCGTTGCCCGTTTTCCCGACAATTTCCATCACGCTCGACAGCCGCCCGCCATATTTGGCATCGAAACCGCCCTTGTGCAACTGCACATCCTTGATGGCATTGGTGTTGAACGCGCTAAACACGCCCATCAGGTGCTCCTGATGATAGATGGTGAAGCCGTCGTACAAGACCAGATTTTGGTCGGGCGTGCCTCCGCGCACATACAAGCCCGCCGAAGACTCGTTGCTGCCCGAAATGCCCGGCATCAGTTGGAACGTGCGGAAGAGGTCTTTTTCGCCCAGGGCGGGCAAATCGGCTATTTTGGCGGCGGTGGTTTGGATGACGCCGATGGACAGTTCCGGAATTTTCAAAACGTCCTCCCGCTCCTTCACAATGACTATTTCGTCCAATATATTGCTTGCCGGCAGCAGTTCCACAAACAAATTGCCGAGATTGACTTCCGGCGAGAGATAAAAATACTGCGTTTCATAGCCCAAGTATTTGAACACCAACGTTTCCTTGTCTGTCGGCACGTTGTAGAGCGTGAAATAGCCGTCCGTATTGGTGCTGGCGGCGATGGTTGTGCCGTCCACATAGACGGTGGCGAAGGGCAGCGGCTCGCCGTTGGTTTGGTCTTTGATGCGTCCGGTAACCGTCAAATTCCGGCGCTCGGCATCCCCCTGATAACGCTTATTTTCAAGTTTCGTCCGATTTTTGGGCAAATTTTTCGTCAAAACGATGCAATAAACGCCGTTGTCATCGGTATAATAGGCAATATCTTTGATTTCCCGAAAAATGCCGTCAAAGGCAACCTGAGGCGGCGCACCCAGATATAGACGGTCGAATGTGTAATTGGCAATCAAGGCAGAATCATATTTCAGGTGCATCCCATATTTCACCTCAAAATCATTCAACACCTTCAACAGCGGAGCCCCAAAATAGTTCTCCTTGACCAAAAGTGTATCGCTCGTCTGCGAAAACCCCTCCACAACAGTCGCAAAGACCATAAACAGGCATAATATCAGGCTTTTTTTCATACCGGCACGTTCATTTTTTTATTTCTGCTGCAAAGGAATAAAAAATATTCCAATCCTGCCGGAAAGGTTGGGTAAATAGCACAAACAAATTGGTGGATGGCGGGGATGACACATTTCTTAATTGCTAATTATAGTATGTTGCACGGCATGACATATAGCCGTATCTTTGCATACTAAAATATGCAACACTATGGGTAGCAAATCAATTTTAGCCATTTTTGGTACGAATGTCCAAAAATACAGGAAAGAACGGCAATGGTCGCAGGAAAAACTTGCGGAGGTGGCGAGTGTTCATCGTACTTATGTTGGTATGATTGAACGTGCGGAGAAAAATATCACGCTTTGCACTATGGAGAAAATTGCCAAGGCGTTGAATGTTGAAATTAAAAACTTGTTGGAGAAATGAAAAAAAACAAAAACAGAGGAATGCAAAAGAAAAAATTGGCACAAAAAAGAAATATGTCAAAGAAAAATACACTCAAGAAAACACAAAAAATCATGGATAGAACATGGCATAAAAATTTTACTGATTATACGGAGATGATAGTTAACCATCCCAGTTACAAAGGATTGCTTTATGAACGAAAAGCAGATGGGCGGGTTAAATGGGGTGCTGCCGGAAAATCGGATAAAGGACAACTTCGCCGGCAATGGTGGGACGAGCAATGTACAACGGCAGGGATTAAGGTAGAAGCAGGTTGTTATGCAAAGATTGCGGTTGCAATACATCCAACAAAGAAGCACGTTTGCCAAATATGTGGTAAGACTCTTTCTGTTGAATATGTTTATCCTGACAAACGTACTCTAACCGCTCTTAATCAAAAACTTAGTGCTGATATAAAACCCTACACACTAACTATTTTTGAAATCATTGATAAATACGGCGTTTCGTCTTCTGCAATAGAAAACATAAAATCTGCTTTTAAGATTGAGGGTTGTACGGCAACAAAAGCTCAGTTAGGCGATTATATTTTCAAAAATTGTCAAACGCACCTTTCTCCGGGTGTTATGAGTAATTCGCCTGACCGTTTCGATGGATTCCATTCTGATGGAAGTTGCTGTCGGGGGACTTCGGACAAAGGACGACACAAAGAAAATCTACAACGCTATTCACAGGATAGACGTGTGTATGAAAATTGGGCGGATGGCAATTGGAAAATGGCGGACAGGCTTATGGCTGAGTTTGCAAAGCATGGCGTAAGTGCTGACCATATCGGACCTATTTCGTTGGGATTTTGTCATCGTGCAAAGTTTCAACCGATGACAAAAAGTGAAAATTCGGCAAAGAATAATCGCATGAGTTTTTGCGATGTTCAAACTTTACTTGCTGATGAGGCAAAGGGCGAGCAGGTGATTTCTTGGCATTCAAAGTATATTTGGGATACATTCAAAGATAGAATAACCAATGATACAGAGGCAGTTAAGGTAAGCGCAATTATGCGTAACAATTTACATCAAATCTTGCTTATTTTTTCTATCATTAGTGAAAACGGGTACAACGATTTTTTGACTGAGTTTCTAAATCCGCAACACTCTTTTCATGATTACAGTTTTAAGGGATTTGACCCACAAACAGGCGAATATAAAGAAGTGAAAACTAAGAATCTAACCGGCAAAAATCAGCAGAATAATGTTGATAGGTATCTCCGAATTGCCTTTGAGAGCCTTGAAGACTATAAAACAAAAGACAATCGCAAACAATATGGTTGGGATAATGCAGAAATAGACAAAAATATAAATCAGACTTTGCAATATCTATCAGAAGGCAACAAAGAAGAGGCAACAAAGCAGTTAAAAGTGACTTTTCAAAAACTTGCTGAAATTGCGGATGTTAATTCAAAATGGATAACTGTTACAGTCGCATCTTACTCTTTTCATAAAACTGTTCAAAGGTAATTTCTTCTTTCATAAGCCTGTCATAAGGTGTGTTTGATGGCATCTCAACATCCTTTACAATGATATCATCTCCCGCTTGGATTGGCGGCAAACTGCCGATGGCTTGTTTCACTGTTATGAAATTAGGCAGGTTTTTATCTTCATCAGAAAATAATGGTGTCGGTTGAGGTATTGCACATTTTTTCAAAGAGCCAATGATTACAACGCGCCTGCGTCGTTGAGGTACTCCGAAATCTTCTGCATTTAGGCGGATTGGGGCATTCACATGGTAGCCTATTTCGCTAAATGATTCGATTATTTCTTTTACGGCTGCACCATCGCGCATAGAGAGAATCCCCAGCACGTTTTCTAATACAAAAAATTCAGGTTGAATGGTTTTGACAATTTCGACAAATTCTTTGAAAAGTTGGTTGCGGTTGTCGTTAGGGTCGCGCCAGCCTGCGGTTGAAAATCCTTGGCAGGGTGGTCCTCCAACAATCACTCCGATTTTCTTGTTTTGGGCAGTATCGATAATTTTCTGCTTTATGTCGGGCGAAGTTATATCTCCTAAAATGAAATTTTTCGGGTCTGCGTATTGATTGTGATTGAATTTGTAAGTTTCAAAATAGTTTTTTTCAATCTCGTTTGCAGAAACTAATTGGAAGCCATTCATTACAAATCCTTCGGAAATTCCACCGGCACCGGAAAACAAATCAATAAACGTCAGATTTTCTAAATGCGGTTTTATCAAGCTCGAAATCAAGCGAGCCAACAGTGGTGGAACTGCGTTGCCAATTTGTTTGTATTGTGAGGTTTTTGTACCTTTGAAAATGAATGAATCTCGGAACGATTGCAACCGGGCAGCCTCTCGGTTTGAAAGTACCCTGTCTTGTTTTGGATGCAAATTGCAGCCGTTTCCCAAGCGATTAAAATAGGTTGTAATGGTGTAACTTGGCTTATCGTAAATCAGCCGCCCGTAATAAGTGGTTCGCCCGCCCGATTTGCGAATTTGTACAAGTCGTTGGGAGGGTATGCTTTCGGGGATGTTTTGCCAATTGCCACCTTCGGGAATATGTTGCACCATTTCCCATTCCAATGCGCTAAATCCGGCTGCGATGTGATTGTATAATTTCATTTCTGTAGAATAAATTGTAATTCATCTTTTTCTAATCCGTAAATGCTGCCGATATATTCGTCTAATTCCCTTTGTGACTGATATTTGTAATTTTCATCTATCAATTGCAAATCCGCAATCGGCAATTCGTCTAACTCGTAATTGTTAATGTGGTTGTTGGTACTCGTAATTTTAAATCGCCAATTTAACAGGCTGCTATTGAGGATGAGATTAAGTTTTGACAATATATTTTCATCGCCGGACAAATAATTACACGAGTTTCCCAAAATATCTGTTTCGTTACAGAAAACAAATTTAAGCCGCCTCTTAAGCCCTGCGTTTGATATTTGCTGACAAACTAACCGCTTCCTTTTAAAATCATTTTTGATAAAATCGCCCGATTTAGCCTGTATAAAGGCTTCTGAAACAAATTCATCGTTTATATCTTTTATGCCGCTTTCGCAAATCATATTGCCTCGCACCAAGCGGAATGACGTTTTTTGTGTGGTAATATAGTCTTTGAAAAGGGTTAAATCTAATTCACCGCGCCGATTTCGTACCAAAGGGATATTTTTAAGTTTCTTTTTTTCTGACACTTTTTTCAAAATTGACCATTCAACCTGAGTAATAAAGGGGATTTCCATTTGTTCGGGAAATAGTTGTTTAACCAACTCTAAATCAACGGTAAATTTACTGTCGGCATCTTCCACTTCGATTGTGTTGGTAGTCCCTGATTTTTGCAAGTAGAAGATATTGGTTGCTTGGGTCACATTTTCAAATAGTTGTTCCTTTTCTGCAAAGTATTTAATTTTCCTAAGATTATGCGACAATAGCAAGTGCTTCCGTAATTTTGTGGCTGAAATATCAGCAAATAGCGAAGAAGGGCAGATAATACCAATTTCGCCGTTGGGTTTTACCATTGACAGAATTGCTTCAATAGAAAGTTGGTAGTAGTTCAGCATCCCCTCAACAGAGTAGTGGTATAGCCCTGAATTTCTGAAATAGGCAACTTGATTTTGAATTTTTGCGGCTAAGTCCGCCTTGTCTTTATTGACTTTCAGCACCAAATAAGGAGGATTTGAAACAACAATATCAAATTTACCATTTACCAAGCCATCCAAATCATCGTTTTTGAGAGCGTTTTCTTCCGCAAACACACCATCACGCACAAGCGCGTTGCGTAATATGATATTTTTTGAAATGGTGTTGATATTTTCCTCTGTTATCTCGTTCAAAAAATCAATGGCTTTCAGGCGTGTAATATTGATTGCCGCAGGGTCAATGTCTATTGCGCGGATATGTTTCAAAATGGCATCGTTAGCAGCAATACCGTATTTTGAAATTAGGGTGTTCACAATATTTTCATAAAAACGCCCTGTGCCACACGCAAAATCCAAAATAGCAACGTTACTTAAATCAGAATTATGCCCGGCATAATTTTCAATTGTCGTTTCTACAATTTCTTTTACAATATTAAATTTTGTGTAAACAGCACCTTTCTCTATTAGATTGTTTTTAGATTTTCCCCGAACAAATTTACCTTTTTGATATTCAAACTTCGAATTAAGAAAGGCGATATGGAGGTCTTCACAGAGTGTTGGAACTTCCTGAGCCGTAATATTTTCTATAATTGAAAAGTTGGTATGCCCGGCACACTCAAAATTATTCTGTAACACCTCTTTTGAAAATCCTCGTGCAGATAGGTAGGTATAAATCAAATCCAAAGTTAGTTTACTGTGGATATTGATTGCAATTCCACAATCGGTATCGCCAAGGTCGGCATTGACTTCGTTTAAAATCTCTTCGGTGGGCACATCCAACATGTCCCCAAGTTTGGTGGCATATTTAGAGTTGATTTCGTTTTGTATCAACTTTTCTTCGTAGGATAATAAATTTTGGAGATTCATAATGATTTATTTTTTTGATATTCAACAATACTATCTGAAACTATACTCAATACATCGTTGGGATAATCTTCTTCGCCAACAATGCCATAGACTTTGTCTGCCAACCACAATTTTAAGAGTTCTTCTTGGTCGGTTGCAAAAAGGTGGGCAAGTTTGATGACGTGTTCGCGTTTTGCGGTACGGTCGCCACGCTCTATCTTGCAATAGAGCGCATTGTCCATTTCAAGTTTGGCAGAAATTTGTCGTTGCAATAACTGTTTTTCTTCCCGCAGTTGTCGGATTCGTTCTGAAAACAACATATTTGTATATTTTAGACTTGACAATTTTTGGCAAATGTACGACTTTTTTTTGAATTGGCAAGGGGGGTTTTGGGGAAAGTTATCAACAAAAATAAACGAGCGTATCACATATGGTTCATACGACTGCCATGCACGTTGGCAAATTTGCATATCTATTTCAGATAGTCGTTGTGCCACGGGGACTTGTATCCTATGTTTTGTTGTTTGAGCATAAAATATTTCATTCTTTAAAATCAATAATCAAATCATATCTAACATAAAAAGATAATGATTGTTGTTGTATATCGAAATGTGAAATTAATTCTGGAATTATTGGAACAAATAATCTGTTTTTAGAAATTATAGTTGTTGTTGGAATACTTTTGCCTCCTGTCTGATTATCAGATAGTTTATTTTTTAATTCAATTTCATAATACAATGTAATACGAGAGGAAGCATGAGTAAAAATATAGAGTATTTTATGCATTCCCCAAATAATTTTAGTCGTATGAGGTTCCAAGAAAAAATCCAATTGTCTTGAAAATATTTTGTCAGATAAAGCCAAAAATGATGTAAAATTATTTAGTTGGGGATATTGACTCTCTGTCTTCAATATCTTTTTTGAAGTTTCATTTGAAAGAATTTTAATAGGAGGAATTGCCATTGTTGCATCGTTGCTAATATCATTTTTGTCTTTTGGCATAACAGATTGATTGATAATTGTTGACAATTCTTGTTCTACAGTTCCAATTTGATTTCTATCAACTATTTGGGTATGCGCCTTTTGTTGGTTCGAGGATATTTTCAGTATTTCCTTTAAATCTTTTTTCCCATCTACATAATCTTTCATAAGAGCCTCAATATCACCCATCTCTTCATATTCTATCGTATAAAGTTCTTTATTCTTTTGCAAAATGCGATATAAAGCATCCGCACCTTGTCTTGTAGAGGATGGAACAAATGGTGCTAACTTAGGATATAAATGATTACGAACAAAATCTTTTACAAAACCATCGAAAAGTCGTGCATCTTCTTTGTAGATTTTTAACACCTGTAAAATGTTACCTGATGTTTTAGAAAGATATATCACTACTATGTTGTTGTTAGAAGAAACTATATTTGGCACTTGATGACTAATATCGGCAAAAACAACTTTTGATTCTCCTATTAGATAATCATCTTTTAAAGTACCTATAATACGAAGAGTTAGTGCAAATTCAGCAGATGACAATTCTGAAGTAGAATATTCTTTTATAATGCTGGGGCTATCTGGAATTTGCGGTATTTGTTTTTGAAACAATATTTGTTGCTGAATACTCCGTCTTGGATTTTCCCCACTTAATATTAATAACGATGAGTTTTCATTAGCATATTGTTCTATAGTTTGGCTGTCTGAGCCGGTGTAATAATAAATATCTTTGTCACTAATTTTTGTTGCAACCGTATCAAAAGTTATTTGAGTGTTTGCAGGACGTATTTGTATTTTTATCTTTCCTGCCAAATCGTATCTTCCTTTACTATATATATATGATAGAAAATTTCTATTGGAATCGGCAATTTCATATTTTGATAATTCTTCTGCAATATTCTTCTCTATTATGGTTATTATTTTTGAAACAAATTCAATACTTTCTCGACTCAATGCTTCTCGCCCTGCTGTCGGCTGTAAAATTGAGAGATTAACAATACCGCCCAAGTTAAAATTAGAATTTACAGGGATTGCTGCAAGTCCAAAATTATTTCGAAGCCCATAAATTAAATTTTTCCCTTGCTCCAAATACATATCTCCTTGTACAACATTACTACCCAATGATAAATTATTAATATAAATGCGTACAGTTCCATTAGTATAATTTAGAATTTGCATATTCATGCTAAAGGTAGTATTTACATCAGATACATTTTTAGATACAGATATTATGTTTGAATTAGTTACTTCTGTTGCAATAATATTATATGCTTTTTGGCTAATTATTTTGCCATTTATTGTAACAGGAATTTTTAGATATTGAACATAAGGGGCTAAATATTGTATTGCAGATGATTCATTTAATACACAATCATCATCTAATGTTGCATAAATAATTGTCCCAGATTCTCTTTGTTCTTCTTTTGAGGTTATAGAAATACAATCTTCCGTTACAGACAAAGTCGATTTATCAGCATCTGATATAATTGTGTAATTTTCTCCCCAAAAATGTGTTTCAACTTTTAGATGCTTGCAAATTCCAAAATTTGCCATGGCTCCAATTCCAAAAGTTCCGACAACACCTGCTTTTCTTGCTTCTGCATTATTTTTTCCACTTGACCCCGCTTTCCAATAATTATTTGTTACTGTTTCTTTTGTCATTCCAATCCCATTATCAGAAATAGAAATTTGTTGTCCATTTAATGATATTGTTATTTGAGGTTCAAAAATAGAATCTTTTTGTTGCCTCATAAGAATAGCATCATAGGCATTTTGTACATTTTCCCGAAGTAATGCATAAGGAGAATCGTAAATATCGTTTGATAACAATTTTAATACCTTCTCTGCTTCTATTTGAAATTTTATTTTTTCTTCCATCATTTTATAATTTTAATTTTATTTGTTGAAACAATTGCTTTATTGAAGCATCTTGATTGTTCTTTATAAATGAGTTTCCTGCAATTTCTCTAATTTTTACTACTTCATTTAATTCGATGACAGCATTTATTAATAATATTGCTTCTTCATTGGTTTGCGGGTTCCTAAATTGTTCAAAAATTAAATTATAGTCTTGTTTCCGTTCTAAATAGTCAAGCAATATTTTTCTTACAAAAGAATTATTTGTGTCCAAATTCAACAGTTGCTTAATTCCCCATGAAATATCATTTCTTTTTTCGGTTTCTTCCATAATTGAATCCATAATATTTTCAATTGAGGGTTGGGGTGGAAGATTTAGTTTTGTCGTCCATGATGAATAAGAACTATCATCAATTCTTCCATCTCCCCATGATGGAATGTCGTACTCTGCAGACGACTTATCTTCTCTTGAATGTACTATTAGTTTGACACTATTATTATCAAAATCAAAACCGATTTCTATAATATTATATTGTCTTTTTGTTCCATTTGGGAGAGAATCATGATTCCCATATAGAGTACCAGCACTTAGAATTAACAATCTATCATTATCATCAAATACACTTTTATATTCGTGTGTTGCCTGACACATGTGATGATGCCCGTGTAGTCCTATTTGGATATGCTTATCAATCATACTTCTTAAAATTCTCTTATCCATATAGTTGTTTTCATGCGGTAGCCCAATCGTATTATGATGCCAAATACTAACTAATAAACGACCAAGGTTGTAGAATTTTTTCAATTCAGTAGATGCTCTGGATATGCAATCAGGATTAATCTCTCCAGAAAGATTAAGATGGTCATTATTATAACAACTATTGAACGCAACAAAAGTAATTCCAAATTGAGGAATATCATGTATTTGAAATTGTTCTTGGGGATTTATTGAATAGTTTCTTATGTTTTCGTAGAAAGTGTTATAGAATTCAGAGAACAGAGCAAATCTTTCATTATACCTATTAGCATCTTTAATTTCATAGAAACACAGTTCATTCCAAGACCATCTAATATTAGATTTCTTTAGGAAGAAATTTTTAACATTCTCTTTGATTGTGCTTTGTTTCTTTTCTTCATTACCGTCAAGAGTTACTCTATCCATGGACTCTTTAGAAGCAGTCCAATCTATATCATGATTGCCCGGAACAATAATTATTCGCGTCTTGTCATTATCTAAAAAATATTCGACAAGTTTATTTAAAAATTCGTTCACACAAGCATATTGTTTCTTAATCTCATCTTGACTACCTCCTTTTATTAAATCACCACTGACAACTATTATATGAGGTTTCTTTATGCTCCCTTTCAATGTGTAATTATCACAATCATCTATCAAAGATTGATATAGGTTGTCATAACTAATATCAGAGTCTTTATGTAAATCCGATATATGTAATATTGATATTTTATTAGGCATAACTATCTTATTATCAGTAATAATCTTTTAAGCAACTAACACTCTGTCAAACCATCCCGACCACGTTCTACTCCACATCACAACTATTGAACGTCCGCATATCGCAGTCAACCGCTGGTATTCGCTTGCAAAAGCGCACATCAAGCAGTACACGGACTTGATTCTGAATTGCTCCAAACAATCATTCCCAAAGTAGTGTGATTGAATTGTAGAAAAAGACATTTTTTTGTACTTCAGCATAATCATAACATTTCGCTGCAAAGGTACGCTTTTTTTTTCTAATTGCTATATGTTTTTCTATCATAGATTATTCTTTTTTTTATTCATCATGCGCAAAGTGAACAATCAACCCACTTTGAGCGAATTTACAAATATACTTTTGTGTTGTTTTGTCCGCGATTGTTAGTTGTTGGGCGATTTCCAAATAGTCTTTTCGTGAAAATCCCATCGGCAGGGCATCTAAAAATAGTTGCTTTGGGCTGGGGCGGGTAGCGGCAGCAATTTCCTGCGGGAGTTGTTGGTAAACTTGTGCGACTTGTCGCGGTGTTCCTGAAAGGAGAAATTTATGCGATAGGGAATTCCAAAGGACTGAATGGAACTTTTCCGGAAGGGATTATTAGCGGTATTCGCTATGTAGAAAACGCATTCATTTTCTGAAAGAAATCACGGCTGTAAGCCCTGCCGATAGGGATTTGGATTTTATCTGTGGTCACTTTTTCGCGATTGAACGACTTTATTCTTTGGATTGGGATGATGTAGGAGTTGTGGACGCGGATGAAGCGGGGTTCGGGGAGTAGTTTTTGGATGCTTTTCATGCTCATTGCGGGCATGTAGGTTGCTTCCGGGGTTATGATTTTGATGTAGTTGTCGCACGCCTCGATGTAGAGGATGGTGTTGAGGGGCAGTTGCACGGTTTGGTAGCGGCATTTGAATGACAGGATTTCATCGGGTGCGGTTTGTTGCGGTATCGCCTGTATTGAGGCGGAGCGGAGCCGCTCTTCCGCTTTGGTGTAGGCTTTCAGAAAACGCTCAAAATCAAACGGTTTCAGGAGATAATCCACCACGTCCAACTCAAAACCGGCGATGGCGTATTGCTCATAAGCCGTGGTGAAGATGACTAATGGCTTTTTGTTCAGCGACTTGGCTATTTGTATGCCGGACAAATCCGGCATCTGAATGTCCAGAAAAATCAAATCAGGCTCCATATTTTTGATGTAGCACAAGCCCTCCACCGAGTCGCTATAGGCTCCGAGCAGGTTGAGCGACGGCACTTGACTGCAATATTGGGTCAGCAGTTTCAACGCCAGCGGCTCGTCATCAATGGCAATGCAACGTATCATGAGGCTAAATTTATTTTAAGATGAACACTATAGGTCTGTCGGTTGCTTTCAATCGCCAGCGTATGGCGGTCGGGATAGGCAAGTTCCAGCCGTTTTTTGATGTTCTCCAAGCCGATGCCCGACGAACTCATAATGTCTTTTTGTCCCTGAAAGATGGCGTTTTCGATGGTAAATTCCAATGTGCCATCCGCCATTTCGATGTTCAGATGGATGAAGCAATCGACGTGGGCACTTATCCCGTATTTGAACGCATTTTCAACAAAGGGGATAAACACCAGCGGCATAATCTTCCAAAAACTGAAATCGCCCTTCATATTCACCTGTAAATCAAACTTTTCGGAAGCACGCAGACTTTGAAGATTCAGATATTCGTTGAGCATTTTGATTTCCTTTTCCAGCGGGATAAGATTTTTATCACTCTCGATGGTTACGAATCGCAGAAAATCGGACAGCGACAGGATGGCTTGGGGAGCTTTATCGTCCTTGCTGAGAGCCAGATAGTAGATACTGTTGAGGCTGTTGAACAAAAAATGCGGGTGAATTTGCGATTTGAGAAACGACAGTTCGGCTTCCACCTTGGAATTTTCCAATTCCGTGAGCCGCCGCTTTTCGTCGTACCACTGCGTGAGCACCTTCAGACCGCTGCTGATAGTGAATACAATCAGAAAATGCGTCAGGCGGGTGTATAACTTCAACTGCTGCATCACATCAACCTTCGGAAACGGCATCTCCGGTCGGTGGTGAGGCGACATCTCCGGTCGGTGAAACGGCATATCCGGTCGATGACGCGATAGTTCCGCAAAGAAATGTTGGGGCACAACCCACGTAATCACGAAGTAAAGTAGCAGACCGCCGAGCGAAAGCCCGATGAAAGCGAAGATTTTCTTCTTCGACAAAAAGTGAGGAACAAGCACATTCAGATTCAAATAAAAATAGGTGAGCAAAAACAGATTATCCAAAATGAAAAGCCCCGGATGCCGTGAAATCCGCGCCAACATATTCGTATCGTTGATAATCGGAGAGGCAATAAAGATAATCCACCCAACTGAATGCGCGAAAATCAAAATTGCCTTCTCTTTTGAAATCTGTAACATAATGCCTCTATTTCACTGTAAATGATTGACTTGTGCCGCCGGAATAGCTGCCGCCAACGTTGTAGCCGTTCACGGTGGTGCCGCCGGTGATTGTGCCGCCGCTATAAAATGAGTAGGACGTGCCTTTCGCGAACTGGGGCGATGAAAGGAGCATTATGAGCGAGTTGCCGCCGCCCATACCGCCCGGACCACCCATACCACCGCTTGAGGCTGTCGGAACTTGATAGAGCAAAATCCATTCGCCTGCTGCATTTTTAATGCCGAGTTGCGTGGATGCTGTCGCTGTAACCTTGACGAAGCCTTGCGTGGAGGTGGAGGATGGACCGCCGCCCATGGATTGCGAGCCAACGCCGATAATCGTGCCGCCGTTGATGATGAAGGTGTTGTTGTCGCAGTCGAGACCTTCTTCTGCGCCCTGTGCAATGATTGAGCCGCCTGTAATGGTGATGGTGCCGTTGCTGTCGATGGCATCGTTGCCGGTTGCCTTGCAGTAGAGGTTGCCGCCGGTGATTTGGATGTGCGTGGCGGCATTGATGCAATCGTCCACGGTGCGAATTTCGATGTTGCCTCCATTGATGGTCAGCGTGGCTTTGCTCTCCAATCCTTCGCCGCCGTCTGTTGTACCGTTCAGGCGAAGCGTGCCACTGTTGACAATCATATTGCCCGTGCTTTTGATAATTTTGGGGTTGGCATAATCGGAATTATCCTGTCCGCCTCCGCCGGGGCGACCTCCGCCGCCTGTTGAGCCTGTAACGAGAAACTTCGCGCCGGTGGTGCTTGCCGTGATAGTGAGCGCATCGTCGCTTGCGCCCGCCCTACCGATAGTCATTGTGCCGTCAGCCGAAATGCCTTTGCCGGCAGTGCCCGAACTGTTGCAGGTGATGGTGCCGCCCAAGAGCGAGATGTTGGCATCGCTTTTGATGCAAGCCGCCGAATAGGAATCTTTTGCGCCTGTTTCGTTGGTGTAAACTGCGCCGTCGCCTGCTGTCGCGATGTTGATTTCGCCGCCGGTGATTGTAATATCGCCGTCTGCGGACAATCCTCTGCCGCCGTTGGCTGCTTTGAGGCTGTTAATGGTGATGGTGCCGCTGCTGACGGTGATGGTGCCGTCGGCTTTGATGGCGGTGCAGTAGGAGGGGTCGTAGCCGCTGCCGATTGGTTCGAGTACGGCTGCGCCTGATGTTTCGAGCGTGATATTTCCGCCGGCTATTGCCACATCTGCCTTGCTGCTGATGCCTTTCGACTGTGCGCCTGCAATGTGCATCGTGATGTTGCCTGCGTTTACGCTCACGCCGGCGTCGCCTTTGATGCCTTTTACGTCCGCGGCGGTGGATGTAATGTTGATATTGCCGCCGTTGATTACCGCCGTACCCGTGCCTGCATCAATGCCGTCGCCCGAAGCGGTAATGTTGAGCGAGCCGCCCGACTGCAAAAATCCAACTTCGGCGTGGAAGCCATCGGATGCCGCCGAAGTAACGGTTATATCGCCGCCACGCACCGTAATGTTCTTTTTGCTGCTTGCAATGGCGTGTTTCGCCGCGCCGCTGATGCGGAGTTTGCCATAACCCTCAAATTCGAGCGAGCCGCTTTTGCTGATGAGCGTGGCGTTCTCTTCGTTGGTTGCATTGTCGGACAGGATGCTGTTCCCTTTCAATTCGACAATGGTCGCACCTTCGTTTTTCGTAATCTGAATGGGCGGAAGTTTCGATGTAGAGGTGATTACCGCACTGTTCAACGTCAGACGGAGCGTGTTGGGATTGGTTGCATTGTTCTGAATTTTGAGCGAGCCGTTGGATGTTGAGCCGGTAACATAGAACTCAACCTCTCCCGTTGCAGAGGAAGCAATTGTAACGTCTGCACCGCTTTTTGTTGCGGTAACGCTGCCATCCGCCGGAAGATTGCTGATAATAGCATCGTTATTTGAATAAACGATGTTTATAGCATTTTCGCTTATTATACTTGCTTGTAAAACAATATTTTGCGAAGTAAGATTTGCATTATTTACCGTAATGTCGGTAACTACTCCGGCATCGTAGCCGTCAAGCGTAGCAATGAGGGTGTAGGTGCCTGCGGGAACATCGGAGAGCGTATAGGCACCGTTGGCATCGGTCGTAACTGACTGCCCCACAAGCACATTGTCGGCTGCTGTTTGCAGTTGCAGGGTTGTTCCTGCCGCCGCACCGCCGTCAGAAATGGTTACCGTGCCGCTAATCAAGTAGGTGGCTACAGTAAACTTTTGCAGTACAGCATCTTTGCCGCTCACATCGCCGGTTAACTGAAAGTCGGCAATAGTTGCCGTTTCATAACCATTAAAGGTTACAACAATTTTGTAGACACCCGCCGGAATGCCCGAAAACGTATATACCCCCGCAGCATCGGTGGCAGTTTGTCCCAGATTGCTGCTATCAGCCACTTTTTGCAGATGAACAGACGCTCCGGAAGCCCCTCCGCCATCGGATGTCGTAACCGTGCCGCCGATGCTGTATGTCGGCGTGATGTTTTCCTCCGGCTGCTCATCGGCACTACAGCCTAATGACAGCACTAAAATGCTCCCTGCGCACATCGCAAAGATAGCCTTCGCAATTGATAATTTTTTTGTTTTCATAAGAATGAATTTTATTTTGGGTGCAAAGTAACAAAAAACAATTTAAAAACACGAGGAAAGTTTGGGTAAAAAGCAGAAACAAAATGGTGAATAACCGGGGGGATTTTGTCTGAACTTTGATTTTTGGGTGATTTCGGTGATGGGCTATGATTTTTCACAATGACAGACCATCAAATCAACTCACAGGTTATGCTTCTTTGGTGGGGTTGGGGCGTTATGCAAAGATATTGACTATCGTAAGGCTGTTTTCGATTATTTGTCCGTCTTTCAAATCTTCGGACAACATTTTTTTTTCTGAACTGTGATTTTACAGAAAAGGGTTGACGATAGATACGCATCCGTTTATTACCAAATTATGTTGCATATCTTCGGAGTAAAGAATATTGCACCCCGATTCAATCGCGGAAGCCACAATAATACTGTCGAAAATTTGCAAATCGTAGCGTTGAACAATCTGTTGTGCCATTTCTATTGTGGAAATGACAACCGGATAAATTTCGCAAAACGCAAGACTTTGAGCGCATAAGGTCAGCAAATTCAGTTTTGGGAGTGGCATAATCCGCATAAGTACATTGATGTATTCCGAAACAACTTGGGTAGATATAATTGGCGACTGAATTATCAGGTTTCGTGCAATGTTTTGTTTGTAAAAATCTTCCTTATCGTGGCTGTAAATAAGTATATTGGTGTCTAATGCGCATTTAGTGGTAATCATTGGCTTCGGCTCTGTTAAATTTAAAATTTTTCAAACTGACTAAATGTGGGTCAAGTATCATATCCAACTTTTTTCGCTTTGCTTTGGCAGAATTTTCTGTTACCTTTTGCGTAATTGGGAAAGCAATCACTTCTACTTGCTTTCCATACCATTCGCGTGGAATGGGAATATGTGCGTTTTGTTCGCTCGGAACCAATACTTGATGATACATTTCGCTTTTTATTTAATAATTTTCTGCAAAGGTACGAAACTTTTTTGTATTGGCAATTTTGTCTGAATCAGGATTTTCAAGATGAAAGGATTGACAGGATTATCATCAATCCTGCCAATCCTTTTGTCTGAACTTTGATTTTTGTATGATTTCATTGATTTTTTATGATTGTTTTGAATCATAGAAATCAATAAAATCATCTTGAAATCACAGTTCAGATTATTTTTTCACCACTTTCAAAGTCTGCCCACCTATCCGCAGCAGATAAACACCATTCGGATAGCCTGACAAATCTACGCGGCTTTCGCGGGTCGTTTGCAGCAATTCGCCGTTCAGGTTGTGCACTTTGATTTCTGCGCCGTTGGCGTTGTTCACATACACTACGCCGTTGGTGGGGTTGGGGTGCACTTGCAATTTATCTCCGGCAATTGTTTCGATGGTTGTGCCTGCTGCTGTTACTGTTACCGTGCAAGTTGCCGTCTTGCTGCCATCGGTGGTGGTTACGGTGATGATGGCCGTGCCTGCGGCTTTTGCCTCTACCAAGCCCGCTGCACTTACCGTTGCAACGCCCGTGTTGCTACTGCTCCACGATACATTCTGGTTGGTGGCATTGCTTGGCGCAACGATAGGCGTGAGGGTCTCTGTGCCGCCTATCACAAGCGATGTAGAGGTTTTGTTGAGCGTAACGCCTGTAACTGCAACACTTGCAGCGTTAATTGTAATGCTCAACGCTTTTGTATCGTCAGGTGAAGTGCCATTTGCGGCTTGTACCGTAAAGGTTACCGCTGCTCCTGCTGTGGTGGGAGTGCCACTGATTTCGCCTGTGCTCGCATTCAAATTCAAGCCTGCGGGCAACGTGCCTACGGTTACCGACCACGTAATAGGCGTGCTGCCCGTTGCGGTAAGCGTTTGGCTGTATGCCGTGCCTACGGTGCCTGCGGGCAATGAGGTGGTAGTAATAGTGGGTGCTGTGCCTGCGGGTGCAGCAGCGTTAATGGTAATGCTCAACACTTTTGTATCGTCAGGTGAAGTGCCATTTGCGGCTTGTACCGTAAAGGTTACCGCTGCTCCTGCTGTGGTGGGTGTGCCACTGATTTCGCCTGTGCTCGCATTCAAATTCAAGCCTGCGGGCAACGTGCCTACGGTTACCGACCACGTAATAGGTGTGCTACCTGTTGCGGTAAGCGTTTGGCTGTATGCCGTGCCAACTGTGCCTGCGGTTAGCGAGGTGGTGGTGATAGTGGGCGCTGTGCCTGCGGGCGGCACTGCCGTTACCGTTACTACCGCTACATTGCTCGTGTCCTTTGTTGTCTGTGCGCCGGTTGCGCCGGTGTTGGTATTGGTAACAACAACATAGTAGTACGCTGTGCCTACCGTCGCTGTTGAAGGCGTGTAGCTTGCAGCCGTTGAGCCGGTGAGCACCGTGCCGCCCGTGGTGCTGTTTGTGCCGTTGCTATACCATTGGTACGACAGCGTACCGCCATCGGCAAGGGGTGCTGCCAAAACGGTTAATGCTGCAGCCGCCTCACCCTCATCATACGTGGCTGTATCTTGCGGCTGTGTTGTGATGGCAGGCTTTTCGGCATCCACCAGCGCATTGACGATGACTACCGCTACATCGCTCGTGTCCTTTGCCGTCTGTGCGCCGGTTGCGCCGGTGTTGGTATTGGTAACAACAACATAGTAGTACGCTGTGCCTACCGTCGCTGTTGAAGGCGTGTAGCTTGCAGCCGTTGAGCCGGTGAGCACCGTGCCGCCTGTGGTGCTGTTTGTGCCGTTGCTATACCATTGGTACGACAGCGTGCCGCCATCGGTAGGGGTTGCTGCCGAAACGGTTAATGCTGTAGCCACATCACCCTCATCATACGTGGCTGTATTTTGCGGCTGTGTTGTGATATTAGGCTTTTCGGCATCTATGGGTTGAACCACTGTTACAGTAACTACATCGCTCGTGTCTTTTGCTGTCCTGGTGCCGTTTACACCATTGTTGGTGTTGGTTATCACCACATAGTAATAGTGTGAGCCTAAGGCAAGGTTGGCAGGTGTAGTGTAAGCAGCATTTGCTGCGCTTGATAGAGTTGAGCCACCCGTCTTAACAGCCGTAGTAGGCTTATACCATTGGTAAGTGAGCGTACCACCGTCACTTACAGATGCCCCTACCGTGAGCGTCGTATTAGTAGTGCCCTGTGTTACCGCGCCGCCTGTGGGTTGCGTGCCTATGGCAGGCTTTTCGGCATCCACTCTCACATCCCATTTAGCATAGAGTGTAGTGTCGCTTGTAACTAAACTGGTAGAAAAATTCCACGCAGTGGTGTATCCTGCATCTATGTACCAAGCGTCAAAGATATACCCACTACGAGTAGGTGCGGAGGGGGCGGTCACTTTAGCGCCAGAGGCTACATATCTCAGAGAAACTGCACTACCACCCTGCGAATTAAAAGTTACACCTACTGCAGGTGCAATAACGATATTATCAATAGCAATAGGAGGGTTGGCACCACCACTGCCATCATTGACCCAACTCAAGACCAAGCGTTTTGTGACACCCGAATAGTCGATTCCCGGCAAGGTAACAGTTTCTTGTTGCCACGCACTTGATTTTCCCCAACGATTCAGTTCAGATGAACCTGTAAAAATTCCACCCGCTGTGGGGGTAAATGAATTTGGCGATAAAAATATCGACAAATAATCGTAGTACGTAGTTCCCCCACTGTTTGTTTCGCCCATACATTTCCAATCAAAGGTAAGCATGAATGGTCGGGTTACGGGCGATGCCGTAGGAAACGTAATGTCACGGTAGAGATGTGTTCTGCTGGCGGAATTTACGTCGTAACTATAGGTTGTGCCGCCATCGTAGGAAATGTAGGCGGCTTGGCTGCCGCTCTTAACAGCATTTGTGGCACTGCCTACATGCCATTGGTTGGCGTTGGTACCGCTACCGTTCACAAACGTCCAACCCGTTGTGCTACCTTCAAAGTCCTCCGAAAATACGGGGACTGTTTGTGCGTAAGCCGCCGCTGTTGTACCGAGCAATACTCCCATCGCTACAAGGCACTTGAATAAATTTTTCTTTTTCATAACTGAAATAATTTTAAATTTTAAAAATTTTATTTTTTTTAATTTTCAATTTTCTATTTTTTTTACTAATTGATTTTGCGGGACAAGCCCGCCATGAAGACATACGAACAAAGCCACACCAAGGCAAAAGCCCTGATGTGGCTGACTATATGTTGTCTGAACGAATTCTAATAATTTTGTTTGCCATTGTTTTAAAAGTTTATGGACTAAACTCTTAATCTCATCGGCAAACTATAAGCGCGTAACTGCTCGTGTGAATGCTTATTTATACTTACTGGCTCTGGTAAACCGTTTCCCTCAAATAAGCACGAAACAATCCACGCCGGAGCGCAAACTTTCGCTAACTTATTCTCGAGGAAATTTACCAGATTTCGTAAGTAAGAGAATAAGAGCTAAAAGCCCTGTTATCAGTATTTTATAATTCTAACTTTTCATTTTATGTTGTTTTATTTTTTTTGTTCAACGCGGCAAAGGTAAGCATTATTTTTGAATTTACAAAAAATGCGTCACTTTTGAGTCCAAATAAATTTTCATAATTTCTCCTCCCGAAGTTCTGAAATAATGTCCGCTACCGGTCTTCCAAAATCATAAGTGGGCAAATCAGAAAACAACTTACGTTTTTTGTGCAACGCAGGCACGCTCGAAACCGGAGTGTCAAACAAAGCACCATTATTACGCATAAGCACAACTATGTTGTATAAGAAATTGAGCTGCTCCGGTGAGCGAACTTTCTGCACCTCTTTTATTAATGTTTCATAACTCATCTTTTCGCCTTTATTTTTAGTGCGCTGCAAAATTACAACAAATTTTTCAAATATAAAGAAAATGCACAATGCTTTCAAGCAAACACAGCCGCCACTCTCCTAAGAGCTGCGAATGGGTTTGTTGATTGATGCTCATGCGCTGCTATCATACTGTCTGCGTTTCGGAGGTAATCGTCCACAGCGTTTTTAAAATCCTGTTCAAGTTCTTCCATCGTTGCCCCTTCATATAGAACCAACGCATCCGGCAAATCAAGCACCCGACCAACAAACTCTTGCGTTGGTTCATCTATATCTACACTGCCTTTTAAGCCTCTATACTCTAACTGTTCCATTGTTTATCTCAATTTAATATTTGTTGTAACATCAATTCATCATAAATCATTTTCAGCGCAGTTTTCTTTATTGGTTGCCCTGAAGTATGTGGCTTATGAATATAAATACTGTGAGTCCCATTCTTATTTCTAAATACCACCCGCGAACCGGATGTTTTTCCCTTATTTTCCAACCAATAACCAAAACTTTTAAGCAACACCACCAACTCATCAAAAGTAAAATCTTTTGGCAAGGTTTTGAAACGCCGGAGTAACTTATCCTTTGTGCTCATTTATTTTAGTTTTATTTCTTTGTTCAACGCGGCAAAAGTACGCATTATTTTTGAATTGTGGATAAAAAATACAGGGCAACCTTCAAATTTATGATAATTTTAAATCATTTATACCAATCCGAGTACATCAAATAGTTCTTTGCGATTTTTTGATTGATTTCTTTGGATTGTTCTGTGTCCATTTTCTTGACGAATTTTGCCGGTGCACCCGCGTAGATGCTGCCGGCTTCCACTTGGGTGCCGCTGAGGACAACCGCACCGGCAGCTACCAGCGCACCTTCGCCCACCACGGCGTGGTCGAGCACCACCGCATTCATCCCAATCAGCGCGCCATCTTCGATTTTTGCGCCGTGCACCGTCACATTGTGCCCAATGCTCACATCGTTGCCAATTTCGGCAACGGATTTTTCATACAGCGTGTGAACCACCGCACCGTCCTGAATATTCACGCGGTTGCCGATGCGAATCGAATTGACATCGCCCCGCAGCACCGTGTTGTACCAGATGCTGCAATCGTCGCCAATCACCACATCGCCAATAATAGTCGCATTTTCCGCAAGGAAAACATTTTTGCCAATTTGCGGGGTAAATCCCCGCACAGATTTTATTAAAGCCATTGTTGTTTATTATTTTATACCTCAATTATTTTTTTTACATTAAACGAAATATGCTCATTATGAGATACATACCCCAATTGATTGCTGACACATTGCGTGTTGCCAATCATTGTGTCAATATTCCGGTGCGAATGTCCGTAAATCCAGTAATCTATCGGGCTGTCGAAGATGAAATCGTGCAATTCGGACACAAATGCGCCGTTGATGCGGCTGGTTTTAAATTCGTCCGACATACATAACGCGCTGGGTACATGGTGCGTTACCACAACTCGTTTGTGAGCAGTGCCGGCGGCAATGGATTTTTGGAGAAATGCTACCGCCTCTTGGTGCGCCTGATTGAATAAATGTGCCGTCAGCAGTCGCCCATTGTAGGCAATGCGGTAAAAATCGGACACATTTTTTTCAGTAATAAACGCATTTTCGATGGGGATATTTGCCCAAAGTGTGGATAAAATGAAATCCACGTTTTCGATGGTGACAACGGTGTTGTGATAGCATTTGACATTTGGGCGAATTTCCGCAATACACCCGCTCTGTATGGTGCCAAGGTCGCCACTTTTGTAAAATTCATGGTTGCCCGGAATCACCAGCGTCTGCTTAAAATTGTCCGCCGCCCAATCCCAAAACGGATGCGTGCTGTAACTCACATCATCAAAACAGCCAATATCGCCCGCCAACACCAACACCTCCCCAACAGGAATGAGCGGGTTGTCGTGCAAATAGCGCGTGTTGTCGCGAAATTCTAAATGCAAATCTGATGCGTATTGTATTTTCATAAATTTTGTGCAAAGGTACGAAATAGTTGTGAATTATTGTTTTTTAATCTTCCCCAGCCCAACAATCACCTGCTGCATCGTCTTTGGCTCCGTCTTGTAGGTGATTTTGCCGATGCCTTCTACTTTGGCGGCGAGGTGTAGGGTGGGGTTGCAGGCTATTTTGCCTATGCCTTCCAGATGGGCTGTTACGGTGTCTGAGAGCAGGTTGGCGGCTTCTATTTCGCCTGCTCCGTCCAGATGCAAGTCGGCGTTTTTGGCTGTGCCTGCTACTGTGATTGAGCCAACTCCCTCTGCGTGAACTGTTAAGGATTGGACTGCCAGACTGTCTGCTTGAATGTGTCCGGCACCTTCCAATGCAATGTTTAACTCGTTGCTTTTAAACAAATTAGGGATAACTATTTTCCCCACCGAGTTTAATACAATTGCTTTTAAAGTAGGCGTTTGCACAATAATATTAAAGTTCTTTTGAGGGCGCAAATTACTGTTGTTATCTACTGAAAGGCGCAATTCGCCGTTTTCCCAATTCGCACTGATTTTGTCTATTAGGTTTTCATCGCCGCTGACGAGGATTGTGGTGCTTTCGCCTGCCACCTGTTCGATTTGCAGATTAGCAATCAGATGGTCTTCCACAATCACCCGTTCAATTGCCTCTGCGACTGCAATGCTCTTTTCTGCCTGCACGCCATTGCCCTCAAACACTTCGCCATGACTGAAATGAACATTCCAATTCCGATGAAAATGCTTGTGGTGGATACGACAGCCGGAGCTTACAAGCAGTATCAACGCCAACAGCCACACGCCAAAACCTGCCCATTTGATGCCGATATGCACCGGTTTGAGTTTTTTGAAATGGGCTACAATCGTGTAAATAAGTACTCCGAGCGGAATAATCAGCAAGATAATCAACATACCGGCAGCTAAAACCGGATGGGTGAGTTCAAAAAAAGGGGTGCCGATACCACCCAAGAAAAATGGAAACCCAACCAAACTATTGCTAAGCCCGAATAGGAGGGAAAATACCACGATAAGCGCGGTGAATAGGGCAAAAATGAGCGGTACCCCAACAAGCAATCCCAAAATCACAAGGCAGACTTTGAAAAATCCTGCCAATGCCCTGACGCAACCACTCAAGAAGCCGCCTTTATTTTCGTGGTAGAATTTTTTTGCATCTTCGGTGGCATCGGCAACAATTTTGCCAATGTTTTCCACCGTTACCGCCTGTCCGCGCATTTTCAATTTTTCCTCAGCCGTTTTTGCCTCCGGAACAAATATCCAGAGCACCAAATAGATGATTAGAACGGGGAAGGGGGGCACAAAAAACAACACAATCGCAATAATTCGGATGGGTAGCACATCGGTGTTGAAATAGGCGGCAAGTCCCGAGCAGAGTCCGGCAATCAATTTGTCGTCCGAGTCGCGATAAAATCGCTTTTTTGTGTTCTTCGACTCCGATGAATGCGGCGATTTTTCGGCATCGTACTCGTCCTCCGTGTCCGAAAAATCGGCGGGTTTACCGATGCGGGCAATCATCTCCTCCACGTGCCCAATGTTAATCACTTCGTAGCCCAACCGGATACGCTCGTTGAACAATTCTGCGATACGAATTTCAAAATCGGCGATGATTTCGGACGAATCTTTTTCTTTCCGAAAGTGGATTTTGAGATTGCGTAAGTAGTTGTCTAACAACTGATACGCGTCTTCGTCTATCGTAAACACTCGACCATTGAGGTTTACACTAATTGTCTTTTTCATAAATTTATTTTTTATTTAAATGAATAATTGTTTCCGTGATTTCACTCCAAGCGGTGCTCAATTCGCTTAAAAACGCCGTCCCGTCGGGGGTGAGCGCATAATACTTGCGTGGCGGTCCCTGG
This sequence comes from Candidatus Symbiothrix dinenymphae, assembly GCA_001417715.1. Classification (GTDB taxonomy): domain Bacteria; phylum Bacteroidota; class Bacteroidia; order Bacteroidales; family Azobacteroidaceae; genus Azobacteroides; species Azobacteroides dinenymphae. The sequence goes on along the minus strand of BBRT01000085.1, from coordinate 9,241 downwards.
GTCGATTCCACCCATTCGTAGCGCAACAAATTCAAATTTTTCAGTCGCGTGAGTAGGGGATAGAGCGTTCCCTCCACCACAATCAGGTGCGCCTCCTGCAACGCACGGATAATGTCCGGCGCATAAGTCGGTTCCTTGTTGAGAATCAGCAGAATACAATATTCCAAAATTCCCTTACGCATCTGAGATTTCACATTTTCTGCATTCATAATCATTTAATTATTTCAATTGAGGCGACAAAGGTACAACAAATTATAGTACTATGCAATACATAGTACTATATTTGATGAAGATTTAACAAAATTTAACTTTTGTGTTGAAAAATGACGAATCAGGACAACTCTTCCATCCGACAAGCAACCTCTTTCCCCACAAATACCACCCCCAGCAACGCGATGCGCTTGTTTTCGCCCGCATAACGCTCATAATAGCGGACTTCGCGGATTTGTGCCAATGCTGTGTCTAATAATTTGGCTATTGTAGCGGCGTTGTCTGCAGTGTCTTTGCCACCATCACTTGCAACGTCTTTATCGCCATCACTTGCAGCATATTTCACTTCGGCAATCACAACCCGCTCCTGCCACGTCCACACGGCATCTATACGCCCTTTATCGGTGCACATTTCGGCATCCGGCTTGAAGCCTAATGCATTCAGCCACAGCAGCAACATGGAATGATAATATTTTTCATCGTTGCCCCACAGTTGGTAGGGAATGCGCGCAAACATGGCTTGCAGGCTACGCTCAAACTGTTGCGAATCGCCCGACACAAGTTGCCGCATCATTTGCCGGCATCCCTCGTTCACTTCCGGCAACGAAATTTCGGCATAATTGGCTAATAAATGGCGCGTTAAAGCCTGATTGACCTCCTCGTTGGGAACACCCAGCGTGTAGAGCATGGAAACACTAAACGGGTCTTGTTCCTTCTTTTTTACTGTCAAATAGCCCGTTTGAAACATCAATATGCGCGGGTTTATCGTCTGAATATCAAAACTGTCGAAGTCTGTAGCCTGCATTTGAAATGGCTCCAGCAGCGATTTTACATCATTGTGTTTTTTTAGAATATTGACTATAAAAGTGGGCGAACCCGTAGCAAACCAATGGTCTTTAAATTCTTGTTGCCAAAAAAACATCAAAGTCGAAAATGAATTATACACAAAGTTCACACCATCCCACGAATAGCCATCGTACCAGTGCCTGATTTCATCTACTGTTTTTTGCTTCGTCCACTGATTTTTTTGAGCCAGTTGCTCAATATAAGGGTCAAAATAAGACTCCAACTCTGCCTGTGTATAGCCACAAATGGTGGCAAATTGGGCATCAAGTGTAATGTCGCACAGATTGTTTAACCCCGAAAAGATGGAAACTTTGGAAAATTTGGATACACCCGTGAGAAATATGAAGTGCAGATGCTCATCAGCGGCTTTCATCACTTGATAGAAATCGTGCAAAACCAAGCGGTTAGCATCTGCAATATCAAGATTTGAGAGATTGTCGATGATGGGTTTGTCATATTCGTCAATCAACACAACTACCTTTTGCTCTGTGAATTGATGCAGTTTTGTGATTAATTCTTCAAAACGGTCGGGAAGTTCTATCGTTTCAAGATTTATGCTATTCTCCTTAGCTTTGGCATTTACTTTACCCATTAAGGAATTAGTCAATGCTCCCGGCGAGCGATTAGCCGTACCACCAAAATCCACGCGAATCACCGGATGAGTCGTAGTCCAATCCCAATTATTCTCAATCCAGAGCCCTTTAAACAGCGTTTTTTGTCCTTTAAAGATAGCTTCCATCGTGCTCACCAGCAACGATTTACCAAACCGCCGCGGGCGCGACAAAAAGAACGGCTTGCCGGATGTTATCAAGCGATGAATCACTTGAGTCTTATCGACATACAAATAGCCTTTGCTGCGTAAATCCGCAAACGACTGTATTCCAATGGGTAATTCCTGTAACATAATGTTTTTTTTTCAATTATTTGATAATTCTTCCATCCTGCAAGCAATCTCTTTCCCCACAAATGCCACGCCCAGCAACGCGATGCGCTTGTTCTCGCCCGCATATCGCTCATAATAGCGGACTTCGCGAATTTGTGCCAATGCTGTGTCTAATAATTTGGCTGTTGTAGCGGTGTTATCTGCAACGTCTTTAGTGTCGTCACTTGCAGCATATTTCACTTCGGCAATCACAACCCGCTCCTGCCACGTCCACACGGCATCTATACGCCCTTTGTCGGTGCACACTTCGGCATCCGGCTTGAAGCCTAATGCATTCAGCCACAGCAGCAACATGGAATGATAATATTTTTCATCGCTGCCCCACAATTGGTAGGGAATGCGCGCAAACATGGCTTGCAGGCTGCGCTCAAACTGTTGCGAATCGCCCGACACAAGTTGTCGCATCATTTGTCGGCATCCCTCGTTCACCTCCGGCAACGAAATTTCGGCATAATTGGCTAATAAATGGCGCGTTAATGCCTGATTGACCTCCTCGTTGGGAACACCCAGCGTGTAGAGCATGGAGACACTAAACGGGTCTCGTTCCTTCTTTTTTACTGTCAAATAGCCCGTTTGAAACATCAATATGCGCGGGTTTATCGTCTGAATATCAAAACTGTCGAAATCTGTAGCCTGCATCTGAAATGGCTCCAACAGCGATTTTACATCATTGTGTTTTTTTAGAATATTGACTATAAAAGTGGGCGAACCCGTAGCAAACCAATGGTCTTTAAATTCTTGTTGCCAAAAAAACATCAAAGTTGAAAACGAATTATACACAAAGTTCACACCATCCCACGAATAGCCATCGTACCAGTGCCTGATTTCATCTACTGTTTTTTGCTTCGTCCACTGATTTTTTTGAGCCAGTTGCTCAATATAAGGGTCAAAATAAGACTCCAACTCTGCCTGTGTATAGCCACAAATGGTGGCAAATTGGGCATCAAGTGTAATGTCGCACAGATTGTTTAACCCCGAAAAGATGGATACTTTGGAAAATTTGGATACGCCCGTGAGAAATATGAAGTGCAGATGCTCATCAGCGGCTTTCATCACCTGATAGAAATCGTGCAAAACCAAGCGGTTAGCATCTGCAATATCAAGATTTGAGAGATTGTCGATGATAGGTTTGTCATATTCATCTATTAAGATTACCACTTGTTTCTTGGTTGACAGGTGCAACTTTGTAATTAATTCTGAAAACTGAGCGGAAAGTTCTCTCTTTTCAAGCGTAATATTCCAATTTGAAGCAACTTCTTTTACCAAATCGGTCAATGAATTAGTCAATGCTTCCGGCGAGCGATTAGCCGTACCACCAAAATCCACGCGAATCACCGGATGAGTCGTAGTCCAATCCCAATTATTCTCAATCCAGAGCCCTTTAAACAGCTCTTTTTGTCCTTTAAAGATGGCTTCCATCGTGCTCACCAGCAACGACTTACCAAACCGCCGCGGGCGCGACAAAAAGAACGGCTTGCCGGATGTTATCAAGCGATGAATCACTTGGGTCTTATCGACATACAAATAGCCTTTGCTGCGTAAATCCGCAAACGACTGTATTCCAATGGGTAATTCCTGTAACATGATGTTTTTTTTCAATTATTCGACAAAGGTAGTGATTTTTATTTTAATTTTGATATTGTGAGTGTATTTTTTCAAAAAATAACGTACCTTTGCACCCGTGAATAAACATCTATATATCATTGCCGGGTGCAACGGGGCAGGTAAGACTACGGCTTCGTTCACTATTTTGCCGGATAGTTTGAATTGCAAAGAGTTTGTGAATGCGGACGAAATTGCACGGGGGCTATCGCCTTTTCAGCCGGAGAAAGTTGCGGTAGAGGCGGGTAGGCTCATGTTACACCGCATTCAAGAACTTTTGACTCAAATATTGTGTTTATCTTTGATAATTCAAAAGGAAACAGTGAATTGATAGCAAAAAAAGAATATAATTCTGAGCTTATTTGTATTGACAAAGTTAAATTTTCTAAACTATATCAGTATTATGACGAAAGCGGACAATGACAAATTAGAAAGGCAAATATTGCGCGGATTAAGAAAGTCTTATCGCAAGTTAGTAAGAACAAAAAGGCGTAATAATGGCACGCTGGTTGTGATGCGTAGAGGTAAAATTGTGGCGATAAAGCCGTGATTATAGCTTCATATAAGCCGCTACTTCGCCTTTCAAAACAGGTAGATGCTTTTTCACAATTGCCCACACGATAGAAGCATCAATGTTGTCGTATCTTTCAAATATCAAATAAATATTTGCTTACTCTGTCCATCGTAAATGAGTTTTTTTGTTTGTTCTATTTCCCTTTTTAGAAAGGGATTACGAAGTGAATTTGCTGTCAATAAATCCACCCGACGGTCAAAAAGTTTTTCTAAGCCGTCCCAAATCGCAATGAGATTTTCTCCTTTTTCTTCGGAACTAATATCTTCTGTTTCAATCAACACATCAATATCGCTCGACTTTACTGCCCATCACCCAAACAACTCCCGAAACGCCTCTTCAACCTTCCGAACTGCTTTAATGTTTATCTTTAACTTCTTATCATCAAATCCTTTAAGATTGTTTTGTGGAATAATGATGTGCTTGAAACCGAGTTTTTCGGCTTCGAGGATGCGCTGCTCGATGCGATTGACGGGGCGAATTTCGCCCGACAGTCCCACCTCACCGCAGAGGCATGTTTCGCGCTCAATTGTGATGTCCAAACTGGATGAAAGCACCGCACTAATCACCGACAAATCCATTGCGGGGTCGTTCACCCGTAGCCCACCGGCAATGTTCAAAAACACGTCTTTCTGACCGAGTTTGAAGCCCGCTCGTTTTTCCAACACTGCCAGCAGCATATTCATTCGGCGAATGTCGAAGCCTGTTGCGCTACGTTGCGGCACACCGTAGGCAGCCGTGCTCACAAGTCCCTGTGTTTCAATCAAAAACGGGCGTACGCCCTCGATGGCAGCAGCGATGGCAACGCCGCTCAGCCCCTCGTGGTTTTGTGTCAAGAGCAGTTCGGATGGGTTGTTGACCTCGCGCAAACCGTCCTGCCGCATTTCGTAAATACCTAATTCAGAGGTACTTCCGAAGCGATTCTTAATGTTGCGCAGAATGCGATACATATAATGCTGGTCGCCCTCAAACTGCAAAACCGTGTCCACGATGTGTTCCAGCACCTTTGGACCGGCAATATTGCCGTCCTTGTTGATGTGTCCGATGAGTAGAGTAGGGGTGCCGGTCTCTTTTGCGAACTTCAGCAACCCCGCCGAGCACTCCCTGACCTGCGTGATGCTGCCCGGACTGGACTCGGCACGCTCTGTGAAAACGGTCTGAATAGAATCCACAATCACCAAATCAGGTTTGACATTATTTATATGTGTGAAAATTTTCTCCAAATTTGTTTCGCACACGATGAAGCAATTTTCACTTGAAGTATGCAGCCTTTCAGCCCTCAGTTTCAACTGTTTAGCACTCTCTTCGCCGGACACATACAGCGTTTTGTACTGTGGCAGTTTCAACACCGTTTGCAGCACAAGCGTCGATTTCCCAATCCCCGGCTCACCGCCAATCAGCACCAGCGAGCCGGGCACCAGCCCGCCGCCAAGCACACGGTTCAACTCCAAATCGTGCATATCCATCCGCACCTCCGCATCCGTCTCAATCTCTTGCAACAGAACAGGTTTCGACTGAAAAGTATCGAAATTAGACATCGTCGGCACGATATTGTCGGACGTACTCCTGCTAATCACCTCCTCCACATAAGTGTTCCACTCGCCGCAGACGGGGCATTTCCCCAACCACTTCGGCGAATCGTTGCCACATTGCGTGCATACAAATGCTGTTTTTGTTTTTGCTGACATATTTTTACCGATTTTGATACGCTGTTTTCACTGTTTTATTCATAAATTCTGCGATTTCTTTGGGCGAGATGTTGGATATTGGTTCCAAATTTTGAAAGTCTTTATCTATTGTAAATCTTTCATGGTTTCCTAATTTTCCCAACAAGTTTTTGCTTTTCATCGTATGATTAGAGTATGTGAGGGCATTATCAATGATAGAAACAATCTCTTGACCGGATTTTTCTCTTAGAATAAAATACAAGTCATAATAGTCTCTAAATGCACTTCTGCGCAGCATTGTTTCCATTTTTAGGGACGCAATAGTACTTGAATCTGCTAATTGCAAGTTATTCATATACAGCACGGTATGAACAATTGGTTCTCGTTTTTCTGCCGCATAAAATGAAAGTTTCACACCGCCGTCTATTAGAAATAGCACCTGATTACTATCCAAAATATCTATGGTATCAATGCGATGTTTTTTGTCGTTCAATTCTTTTTTTATTGCTTTGATATCGACTTCCATTTTTTCATTTTTAGTTTTTTGCCAACGCATAAAGTCCAAATCTTCACTCAAACGATGTTTTATTTGAAGCGACAAGGCTGTGCCGCCAACCAAAATATAGGGCTTGATTGTCTCCAATGTTGAAATTGATTCAAGTATTGTTTTTGTTTTTGCTACAAGTGCCTTATCCATCATGCAAATTGATTTATGTTACGTGTTTCTATCCGTTTCAAATAGGGGATAGGGTGCTTAATATCGAAATAGAGGTTTGCAAAGCAGATATTCATATTTCGTAAATATTCGCCCTGTATTGCCACCTCTGCCAACCAAACCTTTTTGACCAAACTTTTTGGATATATTTGAAACAACCTATCAGTATCATCCAAATCCAAATGAATGAGGACAAATTTTATCAAGTTCCAGTCAGATATTGTTTGACAGGAACTTTTGTCATACGACCAAAAAGCATGGTGTTCATGCAGTCGCTTGAGTAATTCCGATTTTATTTGTTCTTTGTTCATTTGCCGACTAAAAAATTTGTCATTGCGGGCTTGACCCGCAATCCCTTGTTTTACATCGCTCTGTCGCCCAACATTCGGCTCCTTTTCAGGGGATTGCGGGTCAAGCCCGCAATGACAAAGCCCTGTTTGCTCCGCAAAGGTAAACAAATTATTTGGTTTTCACGAACGAGTAGAAAAATACAGTCGCTTATACAAATGTATTTTCTACTTTACGGCTATATTTTAACTGAAAATACACCTAAAAACACATCTGCATTTCAATAATTTAAATACATTTGTATTCCTGCTTCTGTATGATTAACATTTATTCACAACCTTGTTTTATTGCATTGTAATTTATTGAAACTCAGTAAATTAGGCATATTCATTAAACCAAACCTTGAATAGGGTAGGGGAGTGAATATCATTAAAAGCCATATACCGCTGATTGGCTACTCTGAAATGTTAAAATTAAAAACATAAACCTGTAATTCTCAGTAAATTATAGATAAAAGTTAAATTTATTTTTGAGCAAGCATACACTGTAAACATGCTTAATATACCACAGTAAAATACAATTGCAAACACAATTGCATTTGCATATTTCCTATAAAATAAAATATTATTGCAATTGTAATTTGCAAGTGTAAAAAATAATCCATACCTTTGCACCGCACAAACATATAAATGTTCAGTACAAATGAAAAATCGAATAAAACAAATCATGGATAGCGGCGGATTTACGCCCGCTACCTTTGCAGCGCACATCGACGTCAATCCGCAGACGATGACGGCAACCATGAAGCGCAACGAAAACGCAAGCACGCCCATCCTACAGGCAATCCTGAAAAAATACAAAAACATCAACGCCGAATGGCTGATGCTGGGAGAGGGCACAATGTACAAAAACGACACCCGACAAACGCAACTATTCCCCGATGCTGCCACACCAACAGCCCCTACTCAACGCCCACAAGCCCCCGAACAGCCCAAAGAACCGGCAGAAAGGGGCATGGAAAAGCCCGCAGAACAACCCATAGAACAAGCTATAGCGAAAGCCACCGAAACTATTAAATATCAGGAAATTATAAAAGAAAAATTAGTAGTGAAAAAAGCCACCAGAGTGATTGTGTATTATGCCGACAATACATTTGATAGTTTTGCGCCGGAATGATTGAATGATTATTCGAAATTATTTTCGTAACTTTGCCGCGAAAAAGTAAAATAAAAAATTATAGTACGTACAGTTTTAATACCACAAAATGATAGTGTTGTATTTCCTATTCCGGAAGAATACATCGGTAAGGAATTGGAATTTATCGTTTTTCCCTACAGAAGAAATTTTGGCAAAGTCGGCACCTTCAAAAGAGGTGACGTTCAACGCCATTTCGCTTGACACGCGCAAGTACAAATTTAATAGAGAAGAAGCCAATGCCCGATAAAAAATCGTTTCTTGATACAAATGTGCTCATCTGCACCTATACAATAAAATCGTCTGAAAAACTGCAAACAAAAAGCAGACTTAACCTTTTACCGTTAAGCCTGCTTTTCTACAGATTTCATCATTTTGAGCCTATTGCAGCCAGAATAATTATTATCACAATAATAATTACCATAGTCCGTCCGCATCCTCCAGCGGCTTTTCCACCCCCTTTTGCCTCGCGTTCACATTGCTTACTACAATATGGGTGCATCCCAAACGCACTCAAAAGCTCGGCGATTTCTGGAAAAAATCCCCATTTAAAACGCCTTCCGCACCATTTACATTTTGCCATCTTACCAAAGTATTAATGTGTTATAAATTCTACCAAGTTCACTCGACTCAACTTCATATTGTGCTGATTTTTGAGGCAAATTATATTGACTGATAATTTTATCGTCCTTCAAATTTGCCCAATAAGCAGGATTGTCATCAATGATTTTTTTACCACCGATAGTAGTAACAAGAAGATCAAAAATTTTTTGACCTAATCCGCCACTACCTGCATTTGGTATATCCTTTGCCTTTTCGTTTTTGCGTAGCCACAAAATGAGTTCGTCTGCACCAATTTTAATTTTACTCATGTAAATTTAAATTTTTAATTAAAATTCCTACTCTAAACGGCTTCGTAGGTGTCTTGCCCCAAGTTTGATACCAGTTGTTTGGACAACTATTGCCTTTCATTCAAAATACGCAGCATAAAAAAAGCGCAGACAAAACTCTTGATTTATTTGCTTGTGAGGTCTTGACTACCTTTGTCGCCAATAATGAATAAAGTCCCGCCAAACGGCGCGAACGCTAACACTATTCTCCTTGGCGACTTAGAAATTGTCAAGTTTCACAAGCCAAAACTAATAAGCTAAACGCTTTTTCCAAAATGTCTTAAAATGTGCGTACTACCGCCGTTATGCTTTCAT
>BBRT01000084.1 GCA_001417715.1 Candidatus Symbiothrix dinenymphae | reverse complement strand
TTTTTGCATGCAGTATCAGCAATGGAGTGTAGTTGGGCAAAGCCTTGAGCACCGGTCAGAGACCTGAAACAACCGGAGTTCTTGAGTTTGATTTTAAATGCCCGTATTGCTCGCTCCGAAGCATTGTTATCCGGAGGCACATTCTCATCTTCAAGAAAGTAAAAGAGGTAATCCCGATACTTTATTAGTCGCTTTTGCAAGGCTTTGATTTTTTCGTGTGCCGTGTCAATCGGTTCATCAATTAAGACTTGCAGTCGTTTTTGGATGTGGGTTGTATCTATTTTTCCGACTGCATCTTTTCTCAGTTGTAGGGCATCCAAAATCAGTTTTTTCATTCGTTTGCTCCAAGTCTGGTTTGCGTACAACTGGGAAGCATAAATCAGGTCGCGTAGAATATGAGAAGTGCATATTTGATGCGTTTTGACATTGGCACTAAAATAGCCGGCTAGACAATCTGTTACAAGCACTGACATCGGAAGTCCCTCCGGCATCATTTTCTCAAACTCTTCTTTTTTGCGCGTAAGTCCCGCTTTGATGTATGTGAGCTGCTTGTTTTGAATCACCCACGCCCACATTGTTTTTCCATTGACAGAACACGTTGTTTCATCTGCCCCAATAACAGGACTTGTGGTAAGACCAAGTCTGATGGTTTCGAAAGCCGGAGATGTGCGATATACCATGCGGTCTAAAATGTTACCGATGGTGCCAGGGGACATAGATAGTCCACAAAACTCGTTCATCGTATCGGTCAGCCTTTGGTAAGGAAGCCGCTGACGGATATTGAAATAGGTGACGGCAGCTTCAACGCCGGAACCATAGCTAATCCTGGAATTAACCCCTACCGGAAATTCACCATCATTAACCCAACCACATTGGCAAACCTTACGCATTTTGTGATATTCTTTCACTATGGGACGAATAGGCGGAAGGTCTATTTCTTGACGAATTTCCAACAAGCTTGCTTCCTTTGCGGACAAATCCGCCCCACAATGAGTGCAAAAATCGGAACAAAGGCCAATTATCTCATCCGGTTTTTGCATCGTCAGCGTTTTGCCTACATGTCCTTTTTGACCGCCAACCGGACGACCGGTCTTTTGGCGAAGGTTCACTTTTTGGGTGCCAATAGGGTCTTTGCAGGGAGGAAGATGGCTATTCTGACTGGTTTTAGGGTGCTCATAACGGGACAAGCGTGCGCGTAAGTCGGCTATCTCCTTGTCTTGAATCTCAATTGCTTTTTTTTGAAGCTCATTCTCCTTTTGTAAAGTTCGAACCTCCGCAATCAATGTCTTCACTAAAATCTCTATGTCCATTATATCTCCCATATTACTATAACGGGAAAAGTGTCGGTTTAGTATTTAAAGTTCAGGATGATTCGTTTTTTTTTAGTCCGCTGTGGGGAGGTGCTGTATAGTAACGTCAAAAAATATTTGTGATAAATATAAAAATAAATTGCATTTTAATAAAAATAATTTCACTTTTTTTTTGCAATTAAGAAAATTATTTGTACCTTTGCAGCGTTAAAACGACAGCCGCAAAGGTCGTCCAAACAACACCCTTGCGGCTTTTAATTTTTTTTAACATGAAAGAACACTGCAGTTAAAAGCTCAGCCTCCACAAAAGGGGCGAAAGCCCCTGCCTTGCGCTTACACGGTGCAAAGATAGCCGGAAATTTTTATTTTTGCAAGTTTTCTATACCATTCATTTTCAATGAATTATTTTTTGAGGCTGAATTGCTGTCTTTCGGGGTACCTGTTTGCAGTAATGCAAAAATTTCGTACCTTTGCTCCTTGATTAGTTGTTTGTATTTCATACAACAAAAGTAAATAAATTAATCGAACAGGGAGAACTTTTCTCTCTGTTTTTTTACTTTTGTCGTTCTTAGAAGTTCTGTTCGCGACCTCTTTATTTACGAGCAAAATCTAGGTTGCTCGTAATAGCGATTTTTCGCAGTTACTAATTGAACTTACC
>BBRT01000083.1 GCA_001417715.1 Candidatus Symbiothrix dinenymphae | reverse complement strand
GTTACAAAAACCTGTTGCAGGGCAAAATGCCTAAAATACTGATGATTGGCATCGTTGTGGCGGTGTTTCAACAGTGGTGCGGCATCAATGTCATCTTCAACTATGCCCAAGAGATATTCTCTGCCGCGGGCTATGGCGTGTCCGACACCCTGTTTAATATCGTCATCACGGGCGTGACGAATGTCATTTTCACCTTTGTGGGTATGTACACGGTCGATAAACTCGGCAGGCGCGCCCTGTTGCTCTTCGGTGCAGCAGGCTTGGCGGCTCTCTATGTGGTCTTGGGGGCGTGCTACTATTTTCAAATCACCGGCATAGCGGTGCTCGCGCTGGTGGTTTTGGCAATCGCCTGCTATGCAATGACTTTGGGTCCCATCGTGTGGGTAGTCCTCTCGGAGATATTCCCCAACAGGATACGCGGCATGGCAATGGCAGTTGCAACTTTCAGTTTGTGGACGGGCTGTTTCGTCCTGACATACACTTTCCCGTTGCTCAACAATGGCTTGGGCGCATCGGGCACGTTCTGGATCTACGGCATCATCTGCGTGGCAGGCTTCTGGTTTGTGAAAACGCAATTGCCCGAAACAAAAGGGAAGAGTTTGGAAGAAATAGAGAGGGAATTAACGAAATAAAAATTATAGTAAATCATTAAAATCATAAGAAAATCACAGTTCAGACAATGGAAAAAATAACAAAATATCTAATTGAGCCCACCGTCACCAAGAGCGGTGTGGTGCGTGTGTGGGAAGAAGAAATCCGCCTCCCCACTTACCCCATCGGGGAAGAAGAAAAAAATCCTATCTTCCTCGAAAAGCGTGTGTATCAAGGCAGTAGCGGCTCCGTATATCCGTATCCGGTGGTGGAAAAAATCTCGGATGAGAAGGTGGATAAGCCGTATCGCGCATTTTTTATTGAGAATGAGTATCTGAAAATCATGATATTGCCCGAATTGGGCGGGCGCGTCCACATGGCTTATGATAAAATCAAGCAACGCCATTTTGTATATTACAATCAGGTGGTAAAACCTGCTTTGGTGGGCTTGACCGGTCCGTGGATTTCCGGCGGGATTGAGTTTAACTGGCCGCAGCACCATCGTCCCAGCACGTTTTTGCCTGTCGATTGTTCGATTGAAGAAAATGCCGATGGCAGCAAAACGGTTTGGTGCAGCGAGGTGGAGCGGATGTTTCGCACCAAAGGGATGCAAGGGTTTACGCTGCATCCGGGCAAAGCCTATTTGGAAATTAAGGTGCAGATTTACAACCGCACGCCTTTTCCGCAGACGTTCCTCTGGTGGGCAAACCCCGCTGTGGTGGTGCATGATGAATACAAATCGGTTTTTCCGCCCGATGTGCACGCCGTTTTTGACCATGGCAAGCGCGATGTGTCGAAGTTTCCGATTGCGACCGGCACCTATTACAAGCAGGATTATTCGGCAGGGGTGGATATTTCCAAATACAAAAACATCCCCGTGCCAACGTCCTACATGGCGATTGAGTCGCAATACGACTTTGTGGGCGGCTATGAAGACGACAAGCAGGCAGGTCTGCTGCACGTTGCCAACCACCATGTGTCGCCCGGCAAAAAGCAATGGACGTGGGGGCATGGCGATTTCGGACGGGCGTGGGACAGAAACTTGACGGACGAAGACGGTCCCTACATCGAACTCATGACCGGCGTTTATACCGACAATCAACCCGACTTTTCATGGCTTCAGCCCTACGAAGAAAAGTCGTGGACACAATATTTTATGCCCTATTCCGAAGTAGGCTATGTGAAAAATGCCAACAAAGAAGCCATCGTGAATGTGGAAACGAAGGACGGCAAAACAACTGTAATACTTTATACCACAGCTGTTTACAAGAATTTACGTTTGACATTGACCGATAAAGCAGCCAACCAATCTGTCATTGCGGGCTTGACCCGCAATCCCCTGCAAACTACACAGTTCGTTCATACGGAGGAGATTGCGGGTCAAGCCCGCAATGACAGTAG
>BBRT01000082.1 GCA_001417715.1 Candidatus Symbiothrix dinenymphae | reverse complement strand
TTTGTTTTCTTAGCATTCCCGTGGTTTTCACCCACCGCTTGTTTGTTTTAAAAGCAGAATTTTCCCCCCCCCCCCTAACTTATTTATAATCAGTAAGTTACAAGCACTTATTCAAGTACTTTTTCAGAGAAAACAGCCAATTGCATCAGCAGCAAGGGGTTTTGTTTCCATTGTTGACGGTGGGGCTTTTTCTGTGTGTAATATGGTGAAGTTCAGGAAATATAAATTTTTTAAAATATAGAGTTATGGCAAAAAAAACCGTCAAAAGAGCACATGCTGCCGATTCTGCAAATTTATTTGTGAGAAATTTGTTGTGTGAAATTAGTAACAGTTTTGGTGGATTCAATGAAACAGATTGGAAGAAGACCAAAAAGTATTTTGGCAATCGATGCGCATATACAGGCGCAACGAAAAATCTCGTGATGGACCATGTAATTGCACAGAATAGAACACATTGTGGGTTGCAACGCTACGGAAATATCATTCCTGCTTCAAAAGAAGCCAATGCAAGTAAATCCGGCAAAACACCGGAAGAGTTTTTTAACTCCGATGCCCTTTGTCTAAGGGGTGTTGATAAAAAAACAAGGTTGGAAAGATTGGATAAAATCAACGCCTTCCAAAAAGAATCGGGCTATCAAGAGTTAGTTAAGATTTTGGATGCTAAAATTAAATTAAAAGATTTGATGCAAGAATCTTATCAACAAATATTGGATTTAGCAGATGAAAAATTAGAAAATCTATCAACACTGTTTGACAAAGAAACGGTGTTAAAAGTTTCCGTAGATAAATCTGTCAATGAGAAGATAAAGATGCTGAAACTTTGGTCAACTAAACCGGACTGCAAACACCATAAAATCATTGCACGCTTTTTAGAAAGTGAACCGGTCAAAAGAGGCGATTTTATTGATATTCTGGCTAAAAAACAACCAGAGATTACAAATCCTTATGGCTCAGTTGCCAGCATGATGAGTGATGCCGGACACAGTTATGGACGGGTGTTTATGGAAGACGAGGGTGAGTTAATTATTTGCCCGGAGTTGGATAAAATTGTAAGAAGTCTTATTTGGAAAATATTATAAAAATTAAAAAATAAAAGTTTATGAAAAAGTTATTTATTCTTATCATTGCCGCCTTGTGCAGCACAAATGCTGCGTTTGCGGCTGCTCCACAAGCCACAACCGGCACAACCGGCGATTGCTCATGGTCTTACAATAGCACCACTAAAACGCTGACTATTAGCGGTAGTGGAGCTATGGGTAATTATAACGGTATTCTTACTGATTGGCGAATCTACGAAGAATCTATGTATTCTATAATAATTGAAAACGGCGTGACAAGCATCGGTTACGCTGCTTTTTACAGTCTCAACCGGGTTACCTCCGTGACCATTCCTAACAGCGTGACAAGCATTGGAGAGTATGCTTTTGAAGATTGCTTTAACCTTACCTCCGTGAACATTCCTAACAGCGTGACAAGTGTTGCAAGCTCTGCTTTTAATACCACGGCATGGTATTACAATCAACCTGATGGAGTAATTTATGCCGGAAAAGTACTATACAAATATAAAGGAACAATGCCTAACAATACATCTATTGTTGTGCAAGAGGGGACAGCAATCATTGAAACGAACGTTTTTGCCCGATGCAACGGTCTCACCTCCGTGACCATTCCTAACAGCGTTACAAGCATTAGAAATAGGGCGTTTTACAGATGCCAAAATCTTACCTCCGTGATCATTCCAGACGCAAGCATTGGAGATTCTGCTTTTTACGAGTGCACAAAACTTGCCTCCGTGACCATTGGTAACAGCGTGACAAGCATTGGAAGGAGTGCTTTTTACGGTTGCAGCGGTCTTACCGCCGTGACCATTGGTAACAGCGTTACAAGCATTGGAGCTAGTGCTTTTTACGGTTGCAGCGGTCTTACCGCCGTGACCATTGGTAACAGCGTGACAAGCATTGGAGCTGGTGCTTTTTACGGTTGCAGCGGTCTTA
>BBRT01000081.1 GCA_001417715.1 Candidatus Symbiothrix dinenymphae | reverse complement strand
AAAATTGATAACCGAAACAATTTTAACACCAATATCAGTTTGACCAAATATGCTATTCGTACCAATGTGAACGTGAATCTGACTAAATCAACCGAGTTGATATTCAGGCTTAGTTCCGCTTTTGACGAATATACCGGTCCCATTGACGGAGGTGCTGACATGTATAAAAAAGTGATGCAGGCAAATCCGGTGTTGTTCAAGCCCTACTACGAGCCGGATGAGCAGTATGCTTATGCGAAGCATATTTTGTTTGGCAATTATGGTACCGGCAATTACTTAAATCCGTATGCCGAAGCGCAGCGAGGCTACAAGGATTACAGTACCAACATGACCCTCACGCAGTTTGAAGTGAAACAGGATTTAGAAATGTTGACTAAGGGTTTGACTTTCAGGGTGATGGTCAATATGAACCGTTTTTCCGAATTTTCGGTATCCCGTTCATACAAACCATTTTACTATAATGTCAATGAATATGATATGTCGGACAACACGTATAGTCTTTGGCGGCTGAATCCGAACGAAGGCGGCGAAGATCTCGATTATAACCCGGGAAATAGAAACATCAATACGACCTTTTATTTGGAATCGGCGTTGGAATACAACAACACCTTTGCCGGAGCGCATCATATTAATGGACTGTTGGTCTATATCATGCGTCAGCAGAAAGTAGGACTTGCCGACGACCTGCAATTATCTTTGCCCAACCGCAATCTGGGCGTTTCGGGACGATTTGCCTACGACTATGACACGCGCTATTTTGGCGAATTTGACTTTGGCTACAATGGCTCCGAGCGGTTTTCCAAGAAAAATCGCTGGGGATTTTTCCCTTCTATAGGTGCTGCATGGATGATTTCCAACGAACAGTTCTTCGAACCGGTTAAAGAAGTTGTCTCCCAGTTGAAATTGAAAGGAACGTATGGCTTGGTAGGAAATGACGCTATTGGCAGCAATGAAGACCGTTTCTATTATCTCTCGAAAGTGGATATGGATATAGACAAAAATACCCGTTGGGGACTGACGGGCGGTGGACAAGTGAGAGGTGTAGAAGTTTCGCGCTATGCCAACGACGAGATTGGTTGGGAAAAATCCTATAAGACCAATATTGGATTAGAAGTAGCGTTTGTCAACGGACTCTCGGCGAATATTGACGTCTTCAACGAAAAAAGGACCAATATATTGCTCGACCGTACTATTCCGGCAACCATGGGTATCCTTCCCGCAGTAAAAGCTAATCTTGGTGAGGCGAGAGGACAAGGCGTTGATTTGGAATTGAATTACGAAAAAGTGTTCAATCCCAATTTCTGGCTCAGTGGTAGAGGCACCTTTACGTATGCTACCAGTGAAATTCTTTCGTGGGAAGAGCCTGACTACAGTGCCACGCCCTGGCTGTCGAAAATAGGTCAAAATATCAGTACCGAATACGGATATATTGCCGAGCGTTTGTTTGTCGATGATATGGAAGTTGCCGGTTCGCCTCAACAAGAGTTTGGTACTGTCATGGGCGGCGACATCAAATATCGCGACATCAACGGGGATGGTAGAATATCGGAGTTGGACATGGTGCCTATCGGCTATCCCACCGTCCCTGAAATCAATTACGGTTTTGGCTTGTCGGCAGGAATCAAAGATTTTGACGCCTCATTCTTTTTTCAAGGCTCGGCACGCCAGTCCTTCTGGCTGAACAACGACGGCAATGGGCGCATACAGCCGTTTCTCGACGGTTCTTACGACGGTAGTGGCAATGACGGTAAAGAAGGG
>BBRT01000080.1 GCA_001417715.1 Candidatus Symbiothrix dinenymphae | reverse complement strand
TATATTAAACTGATACAGAGCAAGATAAATAGCCGACCCAGAGAAAAACTCGGCTTTAAATCTCCAACTGAAGTTTTTTATCTATCTTTGTAGAAATTTTGTCGCACTTAGAAGTTGAATCTGCGGTTGCAAAAAAAACATCAAAAAATTTGCACATTCAAAAAAAATGTTGTACCTTTGCGCCCGCATTCAGCAAAATTCTTCCTTAGCTCAGTTGGTTAGAGCATCTGACTGTTAATCAGAGGGTCCTTGGTTCAAGTCCAAGAGGGAGAGCAGCAGGGTAAGTCCTATACGGTCAGCTCCCTTCGAATCCCCCAGGGTTTGATCGCAGCAAGGGTAGTTGGTTGTAGCGATGCGATGTAGTTAGCTTACCCTCTTTTTTGTTTTATGAAGTTACGTTTTATTATGCAAAAGATATTTCTTATTGGTTATATGGGTGCCGGCAAAACGACTGTCGGCAAGAGTTTGGCGCGCACACTGAATTTGCAATTCATTGATTTAGACACGTTTATCGAAAATCGCTATCACAAACGGATAGGTGAAATCTTCACCGAAAGAGGCGAAGACGGTTTTCGGGAACTCGAACGCAAAGCATTGCACGAAGTGGCTCAGTTTGAGGATGTTATCATCTCAACAGGCGGCGGCACACCCTGTTTTTTCGACAACATGCAAGTAATGAACGAGTTGGGGCGAACAATTTACCTGAAACTGCCCGTTGAACAACTCGCTGAACGATTAGTAAAATCCAATCACAAAGAAAAACGCCCGTTGCTGCAAGACAAAACGGACGATGGAATCAAACAATTTGTGGCGGATAATCTGGCACTGCGCGAACCGTTCTACAACCAATCATCGCTCATCTTTGAAGCAGGCCATTTGGAAATCGCCGACAAATTGGAACTGTTAGTGAAAGAAATCAACAAATAAACGACTGAATATCAGGACAGTGCAATCGCATCAATCCGCGTCTGATGCCTCCCGCCCTCAAAGGGGGTGTTGAGAAAAATGTCCACCATCTTTTCGGTTTTTTCGGTGGAGAGAAAACGTCCGGGCAATGCCAAAACATTCGCATCGTTGTGTAAACGCGCCAAACGGACAATTTCTTCATCCCAGCAAAGGGCAGAACGCACGGCAGCATGGTGATTGAGCGTCATATTGATGCCGTTGCCGGAGCCGCACACCGCAATGCCGCGCGACACCTCGCCACTTTCGATGCCACGAGCCAATCGATGCCCAAAGTCGGCATAATTCACACTCTCAGCACCGTATGTGCCATAATCAACATACGAAACGCCGCGCGTGTCAAGCAAAGCCCGCACAAATTCCTTCAATTCAAAGCCCGCATGGTCGGAAGCAAGTCCTACTTTTTGTGCCATAATATTTTCCTTGATTGTCATTGCGGGCTTGACCCGCAATCCCTCGTTCTACATCGCTCTGTTGTTCAACATTCGGCTCCTTTTCAGGAGATTGCGGGTCAAGCCCGCAATGACAAACTCATAACTTGTTTATACACGTTTTCTGCTGTGAAGCCGAGTTTTTCGTCCAGCACTTTGTAGGGTGCTGAGTAGCCGAAACTTTCCATGCCCCAGATTTTGCCGTTGGTGCCTACTAATCCTAAGAGGTTGACAGGCAGACCGGCGGTAAGCCCGAAAATCTTCGTGTTGGGTGCGATAACGGCGTACTGATAGGCTTGCGGTTGGCTTCTGAACAAGCCTTCCGACGGTACGGATACTATCCGCACTTTGATGCCGTCTTTTCTTAGCAATGCCGCGCCTTCCACCAGTGTGGATACTTCGGAGCCGGATGCCAGCAAAATCACGTCCGCGTTGCCATCGTCTTCCACCATGTAGCCGCCTTTGGCGGTCTGTTGGGCTTCTGCGATGCGGTTGGTTTTTGCGGGTAAGTCGGTGATGTTTTGACGCGAAAAAATCAAGCCGCTGGGCGAATCGGTGTTCTCCATCGCCAACTGCCATGCTGCTGTGGCTTCATACACGTCTGCCGGGCGCAACACGAGCATCGAGTTTTTGCCTTTGTGGTTTTTCAACTTTTCCATCAGGC
>BBRT01000079.1 GCA_001417715.1 Candidatus Symbiothrix dinenymphae | reverse complement strand
GACAGGCTTGACAATAACCTCTAACGACCAACTATATTTGGTGCCGTACTTTGGCAATACAGAAAATACGCCGCTCTACGTCAAAGTCGCTCTGTCGCCCGTGAGCATTGAAAACGCAAAATTGAATATGCAGGCAGAACTGCCCGCGTGGGACTTTGACCAAACGGTGAAACTCGCCGACAAAGCGTGGAACGAAGAACTGAGCAAAATAGCAATTACTGCCGACAAGCGCACCAAACGTGTTTTTTACACCGCCTTGTACCACACTATGATTGCGCCCTCTGTGTTTTGCGATGTGAACGGCGATTATCGCGGTGCTGACGGCAAAATGCACATAGGCGAGGGTTTTATCAATTACACAACTCTCTCATTATGGGATACTTACCGTGCGGCGCATCCGCTGATGACGTTGATTCATCCCGAAAAAATGCCGGACATCATCAACACGTTTTTGGGCATCTACAAACAGCAAGGCAAACTTCCTGTGTGGCATTTGATGGGCTGTGAAACCGATTGCATGGTTGGCAACCCCGGTATTCCCGTAGTGGCAGACGCGATTATGAAAGATTTCGGCGGCTTCGACATAAATTTGGCATACGAAGCCATGAAGACGTCGGCGATGCTGGACGAGCGCGGGCTGAAATACCTGAAAGAATACGGCTACATCCCCTACGATAAGGAAAGAGAGGGGCTGTCGAAAGCGATGGAATACGCCATCGCCGACTGGGCATTGGCACAAGTGGCGCAAAAATTGGGCAAAACAGACGATTACAATTATTTCCTCAACCGCAGCAAGGTCTATCAACACTATTTCGACAAGGAAACGGGCTTTATTCGCGGATTGTCGTCCGACGGGCAGTTCCGCCCCAACTTCAACCCCTTCCAATCCGTGCACCGCGAAAACGACTACACGGAGGGCAATGCGTGG
The DNA here is from genome assembly GCA_001417715.1 of Candidatus Symbiothrix dinenymphae. Taxonomy (GTDB): domain Bacteria; phylum Bacteroidota; class Bacteroidia; order Bacteroidales; family Azobacteroidaceae; genus Azobacteroides; species Azobacteroides dinenymphae. The sequence goes on along the minus strand of BBRT01000079.1, from coordinate 1,193 downwards.
CAATACACATGGTTAGTACCCCACGACATTGACGGACTCGTGCAGCAGTTTGGCAACAAAGAAGCGTTCATCACGAAATTGGACTCGCTGTTCGTCGCAGAGGGCGAACTGGGCGAACACGCCTCCCCCGACATCAGCGGCTTGATTGGGCAATACGCGCACGGCAACGAGCCAAGCCACCACATTATATATATGTATCCTTACGTGGGGCAAGCGTGGAAAACGCAGGAAAAGGCGCGTGAGGTGCTCTCAACAATGTATTCCGACCAACCGGACGGCTTGAGCGGCAACGAAGACGTAGGTCAAATGTCGGCATGGTACATCCTCTCGGCAATGGGCTTGTATCAGGTGGAACCAGTCGGCGGCAAATACGTCTTCGGCAGCCCCATCGTGGACGAAGCCATCATCAACGTAGGCAACGGCAAAACATTCACCATCACGGCAAAAAACAACAGCGCAGAAAACAAATACGTCCAAACAGTGCATCTCAACGGCAAAGCGTATGAGAATTTCTACCTCGACTTCGCAACGATTGCAGCAGGCGGCAAATTGGAATTTGTGATGGGGAGCAACTAATGCACGACTAAATTTTCCTTTCCGTCTGTTACGCCGGAAGGCGTAGCAGACGGAAGCCAAGTTGTAGAATATCACTGATTTTTGATAGGTTGCCCTGAGTTATGAATTATGAATTAATTCTTTTTGCAGCATTTCGTAAATTTCCTGCCAGTCTTTTTTATACAGTTCGGTGGAAATGTCTGCAAGTTGAGTACAGGTTTTTGAGGCGTAGAATGCTTCTGTAGCTTTTATCTCATCTATGTTCAAGTCCAGCATCAGTTGCTCTACGAGCGGCTCGCCGATATTTTTGATGTTGTAGCTCAAACCGTCTTTTCCTTATTGGCTTGACATTTGCGTAAATCAACAACATCTATTTCTGTATAACTTCCGTGATAAACCTGCATTACCGTTGCCCTCCGTTTTGATAACAAATTTGATATAAATAATCCACTGCATAAAACGGATTGTCGGTATGCAACGCCCACCAATGCGCGTTCAAAAAATCCCAACCGCCATATTTTTTCAAATAAAAAAAGGCAGCTTGTATATTCATTTTATATACATCAGCAAATTCAGGGACGATATAGGTGATAAAACTCACCTTATCACTTGTTTCTTTGTCCAATCTTGATTCCATC
>BBRT01000078.1 GCA_001417715.1 Candidatus Symbiothrix dinenymphae | reverse complement strand
CAAGTAAACTCTTAGCCATAAGTACTATTATTTTATTAAAACATTTTACTAAACTATTTTATTAGACCATATTATTAGACTATATTATTTCCGCAAAAGTCTCCCAAAGAGAGTTACCGGTTTCTTCATCATCGCTGATATAAGCACGTAGAAGCGGAATATCTGCAACTTGTAGTCTTTTTTTATACATAGTGTACAGATAATCGTAGGGTTCACAAAATTTTTGACACAAAAATATCACGCCCTTCACATTTCTCTGTTTTATTTCGGCAAAATCCTTTTCCCAAATGGACGAGAAACGCGCTATTGTTGGCGAAGCTTGATGATGTAAGATGTGAGAGGCTATATCCACATACAGACTTTCTTCTTTGCAATAATAAGAATCCCAAGCAAGTCGCTTTGAATTGGTAAGATTGTCACCAACAATTCGAAGTCCACTTTGCTCTATTTGTCTCAATATGGAAGGGTTGTCAAGAAAGGGACCAATGAGATATACATTTTTCCCTTGTTTTGAATTTGCCAGAGGAACAGGTGCCCATTTTTCCCATTCGACAAGCGGTTTTGATAACATTGTATTCATTTGTTCAATGTAGGAAACATAAGAATTATCTCCGATGTTATTATACAAATCGTAAAGATATTTTCCCCGTTTACGGAGTAAATCCGTACGTTCCATAATTAATCCGTTAGGAATACGCTGTCCAAAATGGGCTTCAAGACTTTCTTTGTATTCGCGAATAACCTGCGCAAAATACAATATAGCTTCATCACTCACAATGGTTGGATGTTTGAGTGAATATATGTACTTACCGCTGGACTCCGCTAAATAATCAACTGCACTGCGGGCACTATCGCAACTATTAGGCAAAACAGCACCTTCAATCGTAGGATCTTCCAGCACATTGGATAGAAAATTTTGCACATATTGGCAATAATGAGATTGTCTAAAAACCCCACTATAGTTTCTAAACCGAATAGTATCGGCAATTTGTTCAGGAATAAAGTTTGAGAACGATATCAGTTTCATATACTCTTTGTTTTGTTTTGAATAGCACCAATCATTTCTCCAATACTCTCCTCATCCGGCACATCTCTGAAAATGTCCTGTACTTTTGATGAAATGGTGAAATCCATCATGTCAAGCAAGTTAAGGTTACTTGACTCGCGATGATGGCGACAGAAATACCCCGAAGCGTTAATAAATGTTAAAATTGGGGGGGGGGGGGGGGGTAACTTGCTCATTATCAATGAGTTACAAAAGCACACCCCTCTCCGATAGAGCAAAAACCCTACCGCCAGGAGAATAGCGAATATCAATGACACAAGTTGCATTTTCTTTTTTTTTTTAATTTTCGGGTGCAAAGGTAAAGAAAAATTTTGACAATACAAAAATTTGTATTACCTTTTAAAAAAATTCAATATGAAAATGCAAGCATATATTAATTCTCCGGTTTTAGACTCAGAGAAAGTGCTGGTGAGAGGTAAAATTGGAGCGCAAGTGCAGAAATTAACTTCTATGCAAAAAGTGTTGTTGCAAGTGCCAACGTGGTCTGATGAAGATTTTAATGGCTATTTAGAAAGAAATCAACACTTTAACCACTGGAGAGGATGATTTTATTAGATACGTCTGTATTGATAGAATTGTTTCGAGCCAAAGACAAATCCAAAACACTCTTCTTTCAGTTAGCGGCGGAAGAAGATATGTTTGCGGTTTCTGTGTTGACACATTATGAACTGTTCATCGGTGTCCGTCCGCCCCAGATTGATTTCTGGGTAGACTTTTTTAAACAGCTCACTATCATTTCGTTTGATGAAAAATGCTCGTATCAAGCGGCTAAAATTTACAACAATTTAAAGGTAGAAAACAAATTGATAGCATTGCCGGATTTATTAATTGCGGCAACCGCTATTGCGCACAATTGTCCGTTGTCAACTCTGAATATAAGACATTTTGCAAGAGTGCAAAATTTGGTGATAAAACAACAAGGCTCAACGCATTATCAATAGACCCAAGTTCTTTATATCAGCCGCATCCCGTAGAGATGCGATAAATGGGGTTGCTGGTCACCTCCAATTTTTACGATTTATCTATCAAGGCTTCAATAATGTCGATGAAGTCAATAGCCTGTTTATAAAAATCTTCTGTGGTTGCCCTGTCAAAGTAGATGAAGTCTTCATAATCGCCCGTCTGCCTACTCTCAAACAGGTCTGTATAAAACCTGTTCCATTTAAGCGGCAATTTTCCATCTTTTGTATAGTGCAGAGCCAACATTCGCCTAACCCCGGCGTGAGTGTGGGCTTCTATTTCCACACTGATTAGCAAAGCGGTGACAGCATAAAAGCAGGCGTAGTACAAGCGATTTATTGCCGTGTTCCATAATTCGTTTTCAATATGAATTGGGATTTCCTGCAATGTCTTATGTGCGTTCTCTAAGCGACAATTGCTTTTCTTGTTTCCCGGTCAATCATAACACAATCCCTTCCTTCATTACGTTGTGATAAAATGGGGTAATAGAAAATTTATCTTCCCAAAGTCGTTTAGAAAACACTTTGGGACTGATAATTACTCCCGTTTCCAATTCCACATCATATAACGGATAGGTTATATCTCGGCGTTCCTGCGGTGAAATAGTGTCCTTATCCACCAAAATCAGCAAATCAATATCACTGTCTGCATGAGCATCGCCTCTGGCTTCACTGCCATACAAGATGACCGTTGCATTGGGAACATTCCTATGCAATGTGTTTCCTAACGATTGTACGATTTTTCTCCTGTTCATAACGGTGCAAAGGTAGTAAAAATCTGTGAGTTGAATAGCATTTTTATTTTTTAATTATGTATTTTTTTTCTTCAATATAAACCCGCACACTATCGGGATTTTCCTTTTTTCAGCCTTCTCCAAAGGGACATTGTTGGTATTGGCAGCCACGTAATCTACTATGCTGAAGCCTGCTTTTTCGAGCATATCTGTTACTTCCTTCAAATTGTTGAACAGATAAATATGGTCAGGCGTTGGAGCATTAATTGCCGTCGTAATAAAAATATACGCTTCATTTGACGCTAACTGATAGGCTCTGTGTAAAAAAGCGGTTGGATTTTCAACATGTTCCAACACCTCACCCATCACAATCATATCAAATAAATCTTGTGTCTGATACTTGAATATATCTTCATGGATTAATTTGTATGATTTATCGGTTTCAGGCATTGTATGCTGAATATAATCGGATGTTAAATCTATGCTCGTTTTAGAAATATCCACAGCTATGTATTGTTTGAAATTTGTTTGCTGCATAGCAGTTGTAAGATATTCTCCATGACCGGGACCAATTTCGAGGTATTTCCGCCATCCCTCACACATATTGCTGATAATCAAGTACTTGCGAAACAATCGCATCATTTCACGATGCACAGGCCAAAGGTAAGTAGATAGCCCAAGCCCTACTGTGTAGCTATCCATGTAATTAAAGTCTTTATAATAGTTTTCCACTTCTGCAAATGTTGAAAACCGATATTTGCCATATTCAACAAAATAACGTTGGTCTTCCATTATGAAAGAAACGAGATTTAAGTATTTATCTACAATTTGTTCCAATGTATTATTCCCACGTTGCATGTAGAAATGTAGCAAATTGTTGAATTTTACAATCTCTTCGGGCGTAATCTCGGACAGCGAGGTCTCCAAAAATTTTGCTTGAATTACATTTTTTTGACCTTCAATATCAAGAAAATCCTGTAAAGTATATTCTTCTCTATTCATATCTATTATTTTTTTGTTATATAATTGTTTTTATTCTTATATGTGTTCACATCCATTTGCCACAATGTCGCGGGGGATTGCAGGTCAAGCCCGCAATGACGAAGCAGTTTTTTATTGTACTTCTGCAGCAATTTGTGGGTCGATTCAAAGCCCCCCAAAACAGCAACCTTAATCGGTTTCAAGTTCGAGAAATCTTTTTTGAGATTTTTTGATAAAATGGCGAAATCCATCATGTCAAGCAAGTTAAGGTTACTTGACTCGCGATGATGGCGACAGAAACACCCCGAAGTGTTAATAAACGTTAAAATGGGGGGGGGGGGGGTAACTTGCTCATTATCAATGAGTTATAAAGGCACACCTCTCTCCGATAGAGCAAGAACCCTACCGACAGAAGAATAGCGAATATCAATGACACAAGTTGCATTTTCTTTTTTTTTTTAATTTTCGGGGGCAAAGGTACGATATAATTTTGATATGCGCGATTTTTTTTTCAAGAAAAATTAAAAAAAAGTCTTTTTTTTACAACTCTTTTATCTCATACTTGTCTTTTCCGATGAATATTGCCGACAGATAACGAACGTCAGACCGCCCTGCAAATAGATGTGAGTTGCGGTAGTTGGACAATTGAGCACTCGCTTCATCGCGTTTTTCCTGCAAGATTGCTTCATTTGTTGCATCTTCTTTTTTGATGTATTTCAATTCCCACACCCATTCGTAGGGGATTTCGGGAAACAGATGGCTACGTTTTAGCCAAATGTCGGTGTAGCCTTTCGACACTTCCATTTCAGTGATGGGTAAATACAATTTGCTTTGTAACAAGCCTCCCAGCAATAGGATTTTGATATACTTTTCGCTGAAACGTTTCAAATCGCGATTCGACAGGCAACTGAAAATGCTGCGGCTCACATAATCAATAAAAGGCGTTGGATTTCCGCGAAAAGCCAACTCCCTGATTGCCGCTTTTAGTTCCGAAAAATCTATCAGCACGTCTTCGTTCCTGTCTTGTGTCAGTCGCATGATGTATTCCCAAAAGATAGTCCGGATGGAATAGTTGGGTATTTTCAGCAGCAGCGAACCTTCCACTTCCCCGTCGATGGTGAGCAAACCCATATAAAACAGCAATGACACAAAAGATTTGTTTTCGTGCAATTCATCGATGGAAAATTTGAGCGTAATGTCCGAAAGGATGCTGTTATCTTGGGCTATTTTCAGTAATGTGGCACTGTTTTGCTCGTCCGAAATCAACCGCCGCAACCGTCCGTAGTCCATTTTCAGGTTTTCGTCAATGATATATTCGGGGTTATTTTTGTTACTTGTTACTTGGTCAAAAAAATACAAAATCATGGAGGGATTATACACCTTATTCTCACCGTTGGCATGGAAAAGGTAGCCATTGTAAAGAAACTCCATATCCACGTCAATCAAACTTTTATCAACGCCGGTTGCCTCCATCAGCCACTCCACCTCATCCGGCGTGAACCCCAGCATTTCATTGTATCTGTCTTTCAGCGACAGGCTGTTGGCAATGTTGAAACCACTGGTCAGGTCATCCAGCATAATGGGCGTGATGCCGGTGAGCAGGATGCGGTCGATTTCTGTTTCGCTGCCTTTTTTCAGTGTTTCATAAAAATCGCGCACCAAGCCGTTAGCCCTTATTATTTTGCGGTAAGTATCATCTCCCGCCACACTGCCCAGTGCAATGAGGTCGTTAGCGAAATGGTCATATTCATCAATGATGACAAAAACTTTTCGCTTAATGGACGCTACCGCCCTGAATGCGATATTCAACATATCTGCAACAGAAGATTGTTTATCCTTACATTCCTGAATGTACCCTGCTATATTAGGGATGCAATCTTCATGATCTTCCAAGCAGGAGAGAACCGATTGGCGGATATTTCCAAGAAACGACGTTCTGAAATGCTCTTCGCCGCCGGTATCCAATCCCGAAAAATTGAATTTCAGCACAACATAGCTGTTATGCTTCGGCGTGGGGTGCTTCCCGATGTATAAATCGCCAAACAAGGTGTCAAATTTGTCGGCATCGGTGATGTCGTAATAGTGCGACATCATCGAAAAAAACAAACTCTTGCCAAACTTGCGCGGGCGGGTGAAAAACAGGTATTTATTATTTTCCTGTTCCAACAGTTCAATAAAATGTGTTTTGTCCACGTAGGCATAACCATCCATTCTGACACTCTCGAAATTAGCATTGCCATAAGGCAACCGTTTGTACGTCTTTGTTTCCATCTTCTTTTAAGTTAGGGCGCAAAGATAGGCAATTTTATTGAGATAATTTGAGTTGCCCTGTTATTCTATATTCATTGCGGCATTCATGACAATATCCACCCCATTCAACTGTGGGGATGCTTTCGTTAAAAACAAAACGGTTTCTGCCACTTCTTCGACAGTTAACAATCGCTTCAACGGATGCTCATTGAGCATCTGCTCAATGATTCTCTCATCCGTATCAGATGTGAGGGCTGTCTGCATAAAAGATGGCGAAACGGAATTGGACGAGATATTGTATTTTGCATTTTCTGATGCCCAAACCTTTGTCAATTTTTCCAAATAGGCTTTATTTGCCACGTACATAGAAGCACCTACCGGAGGAATATCTAACAATGCCGCAGTCAAAACGGTTATTATTTTCCCTTGCCGTTTTTTACGAAATAGGCTTATAGCAGCCTGCGCAATTTCAATCGTTGGAATAAGATTTTTCTCGAACTCTGCTAAAAAATCAGATGAAGACACCTTATGAAAATGCCCTTTTAAGAATGCCCCACTGTAAGCATTGTTTACTAAAACTTCCAAATGCATTTCGGCTATCTGACTAACTAACGATTTTACATCGTCTTTGTTGCAGAAATCACACTTTATCCCTATAGAATTCGCACATCGACTGCTTATTTCTTTTGCACTTCCCACCGATTTATGATAGGTAAAATAAACCCGATTACCTTTATCCTCAGCTAACTTTTGGGTGATTGCTTTTCCTAAACCGGAAGAACCGCCTGTGACTAATATGTTCATGATAATATGCCTATTTGAAATTTTCCTTTTGCAACCAATTGGGGCTTTTCCGAATTCATAACTTGCTGATTATCAACAATTTGCCCCCCCCCCCCCATTTGTTAAAATTTGTTAAATTTCTGCGAAATTCAAATTTAAATTCGACTGCATTCACAGATTCATAAATGCCTACCACCTGTGCCTTGAAATCTAATTCATCATCGAGATAGACTGCATTTTTGAATTGAATTTCCTGCGAATGGATAATCACATCTTTCGTTGGAAGGCGTTCGCCTATGAAATAGGAGAGGAATCCATTCAAGATATTTCCGTGCATAACACGGCTTTCAAATCCTTTGCTTTTCGCAAACGCAACATCGGTATGCAATGGATTTTTATCATGGAAAACATCGATAAAACCGTTGTAAACGTCACTCGAAACGCAAAATTTGTCCTCGTATGTCTGTCCTTCCTGAAATATCATACTCCTTTACTTTGAATACAATCAACCATTTCACCCACATCCTTCCACGAAAGAATCTCTTTGGAGGTAAACTTAATCTTAAACAGCTTTTCAATCGCCACAATCAATTGAATGTGAGTCAGCGAATCCCAGCCCTCTACATCGTTGGCGGTTGTTGCCTCCGTCAAATTGATACTCTCCTCGTCCAGCACATCTCTGAAACTGTCCTGCACCTTTGATAAAATTTCTCTTTTTTCCATTTTATTTTATTATTATGTAATTTAATTTATCGCTTTCACTTCCGGTGCTGTTTCAATCGCTCTAAAGCCTTTTTCTGCATCCACCGCATTTAAACGTGTCAATTGGCTTTGTGCCATTTCCCACAAATAGGTATAGCGTTTGGACTTATCTATACCTCTTTTTAACAATTCCGCATTAAATGATTCCATATTGGATAACACAACCAATTCATTTATACTTGCCACATCTCGAATATTCAATCCTTTTTGTGCATGATTCACGTTCGCTTCACGCCACTGTTTTGCGGTGCATCCCCACAAAGCAAGATTCAATAAATCAGCCTCATCGGCATACACATATAACTTCTGCTGCTCTACATCAATTTTTGGAATTACAAAATCTTTGATGGCATCTGTGTGTATTGTATTCACGCCTGCTCTACTTTTAATTACATCGAATTCGCTGTAATTAAAAACCGGATTGTATAAACTCTCCCATGCCGCCAAAAACAAAATAGTGTCTTTCCGACGCATCCAACTCTGAATAAGTATTTCTGTTCGACCACTTTCTTTGTTTGCCTTGACCATATCAGTCAGGCAAATATAGTCCTCATTGTTAACCTTTGTTACAGAAATGTTGGTCTCTTGGACGACAATGGTATTCGTTTTTTTCATTTTTTTGTTATGTAATTGTTTTTCTTTTCGTAACCATTCACATCCAATTGCCATAATGTCGCGGGGGATTGCGGGTCAAGCCCGCAATGACGGGCAGAGGCGGGCACAAATCCAAGTTTTTCATAATGGTCTTTCACCATCTCATTCTTGGGCGTGGGGATGTATTCGCCCTCCACAGTGGCGTATCCGTTGGCTTTTGCCAAATCGACGATGGCGTTTAGCACATACGCCTCTACGCCGCGTTTTAAGACACGGCAACTCATAAACCATGTGTCGATAAATAGAGTTTTATTTTCGGGCGTTTGGGCATCGCGTTTCTCTAAAATGATGGCGCAAATCAAGCCGTTGTCGCCAAATTTATCTTCCAATGTGAACGACAGCGTGAAGTATTGTGCCGATTGCGCAATGCGTTTCACATCGTCTTCGGTGTAGCGTATCGTTCTCAAATTGAATTGGTTGGAGCGTTGCGACAGTTGTGCCACACGTGGAATAGTAAAATTGTCAAACGGTTTGGTGTCCGACACCATATTGAGGCTTTTCAAAAAATCGTCTTCGTTGGTAAATGCTTCCTGAAAAATCACCCGTTCCGCCTCTTTTTGATATTGGGCAGTGCGTTGCGTGTCTTCGCCGGAATAGGAAATGGTTTCAAACAGGTTCAGGCTGTAGAGGTAATCCAGGTAGAGTGCAGGGTCTTCCGGAAGTTCGGGTACTGTGATTCCGGGCACATTTTCGCGCACGATGTTGCGTTCAAACGGATTGTCGTCCAGGAAAACCATCGAATCGAAGCCAATGTTCAATATCTTTTGAATTTTGCGGATATTGTCCGCCTTGTTTTCCCAATTGGCGACAAAAACGGCAATATCCGTCAATTTCAGCACCATATCGGGATGCTTTTCAAACGGCTCTTTCGCGATGGATTCGGTGTTTTTGCTGCATACCGCGAGGATTATTCCGCGTTGCTGCAACTTTTTGCACCAATACTGAAATTCCGTAAACGCCTTTCCAATACCCAATTGCCCGATTTGAATGTTGTCGATGCCATCATCGCCAATCACGCCGCCCCACACGGTGTTGTCCAAGTCCAGAATCACGCATTTCTTAAATGCCCCCTGAAAAGCAGCGATAATTTGCAGCACCGATTGCGCAAAACAGGGCAAAGCATCAATGCTCACCACCATTTCCGTGTTCGTATAAACGTTTGGTGCCCAGAATGTTTCGCGCCCCATCGTATTTTGAATCGTACTCAAATCGCAGACATAAAAATTGCCTGTTTGCGCCGCAAATTCCTGTATTAAGAAATTCAGTTTGCGCAGTTGATAGACAAAAGAGGCTTCCACTTTGTTGGCGTATTGCCCAAAAACGCGGTCGTCCTCTTCGGTGTAATTGCAAAAAATGATTTTCGCGTTGGTTTTGCTTTGCAGGGTGGAAATCAACTGCTTTGTGTGTGCAAGTGCATCTTCGGCGAAGCGAGGCAGCCCGTCATGACGAAGCAGTTTTTTATTGTACTTCTGCAACAATTTGTGTGTCGATTCAAAAATAAGCACCACCTCTGCATTGAAGGCGTACAATTCCGAATCGGGGTCTAATATTTGCCTGTCAATCTGATTAAACTCTGCCTCAAACACCTGTAAATCAAACCCAAACTCATAGCCCGTGCCGCGCAATGCCTGCACCAGAAACTGCGTAGCCGAATCCCCCAAAACAGCAACCTTAATCGGTTTCAAGTGAGAGAAATCTTTTTTGAGATTTTTTGATAAAGTGGTGAAATCCATCATGTTCTCTTTTTTTTATTTTCGGGGCAAAGGTAAGTAAAAGTTTCGAAAATTTGACAATACAAGTGAAAAATTTTCCCTTAATGGCGTTGTAATATTTTTTCGATTGTAGCTTCTTTCGGATGGAATCCGTCATAGAAGTCAAATTCACCTAACCGGTATTTTTCAGGGTTGAACGAACCATATACTGTGATTTGATGCTTTGTGGCATAATTCACAAAATATGTTTCAGCATCTAAACCTATTTTGTAATATTCACTTTTTTGAAAATAATCATATACTTGAGGATGCAAAGGAGCTAAAACAAACTCTACTTCAATGTTTTTTTGCTGTAAATATTCAATATAGTTTGAAAACAGCAAGCAATAATCTTTGTTTAGAGAAGTGAAATTTCCCATGTGATATATTGGATGGTGATTTAACGCTTTCGTTATTTCTTTATCAATTTCTTCTTTGGACAAATTGCGAAAAGCCGCACCATAATCTATTGAGCCATCCATACGTCTTGTTGCATCCTCGTTTATTGCCTCTTTCGTTGGTTTATATACCGGGTTTTTAGGTGCTCGTAGATATGCTATCGATGATTTCAAATATGACAAAGAGAACAATTCCGCATATTTGTAAAAATTGCTCCAACTTGCCCCAAATTGAAGACGTTCGCCTTTTTTCAATAAAATATTCGCGAAAGCATTATATTCATTTTTCAATGTTTTCCAACGCGTGTCTCCATGATTGACATTTAACAACCACGGGTCTAAGCCGATTAACACCTTGTGTAGTTGATTGCATCCTTTCTTTTCGTACAGATAGTAGATTGCCATCAAGTCTTCTAACGAAGCACCACTCACTCCATGGTTCATCAAACGGTCATTTCCTGTCATCGTTTGTCCGATTAAAAAGACTCTGCTGCTGCCCAAAACAATTTCTGTCGGACATTCCGGCATTTTTTCAATATACTGCCTTTGCAGGCTTCGTTCATCGTAGTTGACAATACCCGTCACCACATTGTACCCTTGCAGCCAATAATCAACAATACCACTTTCATAACCTTCCCGAAAAAGATTAGCAGGGTCAACAAAATAGTTTGTAGCCACTATCAAGAGTGGGACAGGAATGAAAAATAACAACCGAATAAAAAACTTCTTCATAACTTAAAATTGAAAATAAATAAATTGATTAGCATCTGTTGCACTGAACAGTATAATCGCAAACGCTACCAAATAAATGATGAATAATCTGATGCTAAAAGCTTGTATATGACTTATTTGAAGCCCATGTTCTCTCTGTCTTTGCGCCCACTCGACAAGGATTAGCAACGCGGAAAACAAGATAGCTTTTTTACCACCTGAAAATTCAGGCATTGTAAACAATGTTTCAGAAAACATCCCTGCGATATAATCAACCGCCTGCGCAACGCTTTCTGCTCTAAAAAGAATCAATCCAAACGCCACCAATGCAAACGTAAGTAGCATATTGCCCAAGGTCTTCAACTTGGGAAATCCCCATTTGTAAGTCTCTATCTTCACCTTTTTGAACATAGCTCCGGATAAAATCAGTGGAATATAAAGCAATCCGTGATAAAGCCCATAGATGACAAACATCCAATTAGCACCATGCCACAGCCCAACGAGTACAAAATTGACAATAATGGCGAGTATCATCCCCCAATTGCCCCAATTGCGCCATTTCACGTTCAGCGGCATGAACACATAATCCGTCAGCCACGAGGTGAGCGAAATATGCCACCTGCGCCAAAAATCAGCAATATTTTGTGCAAAAAGTGGATAATTGAAGTTTTTTGTCAAGCGAAAACCCAGCAATTTGCCCACCCCAATCGCCATATCCGTATAGCCCGAAAAATCGGCATACATCTGAAAAGCATAAAAGATGGCTCCCAACACCAGCGTGCTCCCCGAATAATCTGCCGAATGACTGAAAATTTTATCGGCAATCGTAGCACAGTTATCGGCAACAACCATCTTTTTGAACAGCCCCCAAAGAATTTGCCTGCATCCATCGACAGCCAAAGCATAGTCAAAAGTCCGTTTGGTTTGCAACTGCGGGATGAGCGTGTTAGGGCGGTCAATCGGACCGGACAGTATGCACGGGAAAAAGGCAACATAAGTAGAAAATGCTACAATACCGCGCGTAGGCTCGTATTTGCCTCTGTTGATGTCGATTACATAACTCAACAGACGGAACGTATAAAAACTGATTCCGATTGGCAAAATGATATTGAACGTGTGCAGGTTGGTTTGCAGCCCAATGCTGTCGAACAAATCCTTGAACGACGAGATAAAAAAGTTGGTGTACTTGAAATAACCCAACACGGCTATGCCAAACACCACGCCGAGAGTGGATAGTGTCGTGGCTCGCCGCGACCCTGCGGCATTGAAAATCGCAATGCCCAAGCCATAAAAGACAAGAGTTGAGATGATTAGCAGCGGCAAAATTCGCCAATCTGCCCAAGCATAGAAAAAGTAACTTGCCACCAGCAGAAGGATGTTTTGCGGCTTAGTCTTTTCTTTGAAAACGAAGTAATACAGCGCAAAGAGTATTACAAAGAAAATCACAAATGGGATGGAGTTGAATAGCATATTATTTGTCTGTTTTTAAATGACACACCAATAGAGCCACACCAAGGCATGACCCTGATATGGCTGATGTTATTTTGTGAATATATAGCTTTAACGAACGCTCGTAACTGCTTGATAATGAGCAAGTTGGGGGTGGGGGGGGTAACTTGCTTATTATCAATGAGTTATGATAACGAAAAACCATTGGATAGAGCAAAAGCCCTACCGACAGGAGAATAGCGAATATCAATGACACAAGTTGCATTTTCTTTTTTTTTTAACTTTCGGGCGCAAAGGTAAGCAAAAATTTTGAAATTTTGACAATATATGTAATTTTTGCGTACCTTTGTCCTCTGAAAGGCTGTGTTGCTTTTCATTATTTCATTGATTATGAGCAATATAGTAGCAATCGTAGGTCGCCCCAATGTGGGCAAATCAACTCTTTTTAATCGTTTGACACAAAGTCGTCAAGCCATCGTGGACGAAACTTCGGGCACCACGCGCGACCGTCAGTATGGCAAGGCGGAGTGGACGGGTCACGAGTTTTCGGTCATCGACACGGGCGGCTGGGTGATGAACTCGGCGGACGTCTTTGAGGGCGAAATCAACAAGCAGGTGCAGGTAGCCATCGAAGAGGCAGACGTGATTTTGTTTGTGGTGGATGTGCTGACGGGCATTACCGACCTTGACCAGCAAGTGGCGCGGATGCTACGGCAGGGCAAGAAACCGGTTTTGTTGGTGTCTAACAAAGCCGATAATTTCGATTTACACGCGCAGTCGGCGGAGTTTTACGCACTCGGCTTGGGCGACCCGTACACCATTTCTGCCCTCAACGGCTCCGGGACGGGCGACTTATTAGACACATTAGTTACAAAATTCACCAAATCCACCGAAGAAGAATTGGAAGAAAACGTGCCGAAAATCGCGATTGTAGGGCGACCCAATGCCGGAAAATCCTCAATGCTCAACGCTTTCATCGGCGAAGAACGTCATATCGTGACGGACATTGCCGGCACCACACGCGACTCCATCCACACCCTTTTCGACAAATTCGGGCTGAAATTCTACCTGGTCGATACGGCAGGCATCCGCAAAAAAGGCAAAGTGAACGAAGATTTGGAATACTACTCCAACATTCGCGCCATCCGCGCCATCGAAAATGCCGATGTCTGTGTGCTGATGCTCGATGCCACGCGCGGCATTGAAGCCCAAGACATGAACATTTTTTCATTGGTGCAGAAGAACAAAAAAGGCTTGGTAGTGGTGGTCAACAAGTGGGATTTGGTTGAAAATAAGGACAATAACACCCTGCGCACATTCGAAAACGCCGTTCACGAGCGCATGGCACCCTTTGTGGATGTGCCGGTGATTTTTGCCTCCGCACTCACCAAACAGCGCATTTTCAAAGTGCTCGAAACAGCGCAGGAAGTCTATGACATTCGCAACACAAAAATCCCAACGCACCAATTAAACGAGGTGATGCTCCCAATTATCGAACACACCCCACCGCCAACGATAAAAGGCAAAGTAGTGCGTATCAAGTATATAACGCAACTCCCAAACACCCCCATCCCCAGTTTCGTGTTTTTCTGCAACCTCCCACAATGGGTGAAAGAGCCATACAAGCGTTTTTTGGAAAATCAAATTCGCAAGCATTGGAAGCTGACCGGCACGCCCATCAATATCTATATGCGGGAGAAATAAAAAAGCAGGTCATTGCGCCGGATGCTGTTTATATCCTGTCTAACACCTTAGTAATCAGCCCATTAAATGAGCCTTTGTAGTCCGTATTCACTTCGCCGGAATAGCGTCCGGCAATGATGAGGCAGACTGTCATGGCTTTATGTCCCATCAGTGAGGCTAAGCCTGCCAGTGCGGCACTTTCCATTTCGTAATTGGTGATTTTCAGCCCTTCGTATTCAAACAATTCAATGAGTGTGTTTTGGTCGGGATTGGCTAAGCCCAGCCGCACGTGCCGCCCTTGCGGACCATAAAATCCACTGGCAGAAATGGTTATGCCTCTAATCATATTGCGCCCGATGCGCTTCAATAATTCTGCATCCGAATGCACAAAATAGGGTGCTGCCAGCCATTTATTCCATCGTGTCTGCTGAATAAATTTTTCAGCCAGTTGAGAGTCATTCAATTTGGCACCACCTTCGTAAAAATACAGTAGCCCATCCATCCCCATCGAAATTTCCGAAGCCACATACGAACCAATCGGGCAAGTGGGCTGCAAACCGCCGGAAGTGCCAATGCGCACCAGAGTGAGCTGCCGAAACGGTACATTATTGCGGGCTTGCCCCACAGTCCCCCGTGGTATTTTCACTTCCCGCGTTCGCAAATCAACATTCGCCAACGCATCCAATTCGGTCATCACAATATCCAAATTGTCGCAGCCAATGCCGTGCGACAACGCTGTGATGCGCTTGTCTTTGTACATGCCCGTGATGGTGCGAAATTCCCGATTTTGCTGGTCAAATTCCACAGAATCGAAATGGGAAGCAACAACGGGCACCCGCTCAGGGTCGCCCATCATCACAATGTTATCTGCCAGTTGCTCCGGCTTGAGGTGCAGATGAAATACTGAACCATCGGCATTGATTGGCAGTTGGTCGGAAGAAATTATTCGCTTCATATATTTTTTTTCTTTGATGTTCATTATTGAAAAGTTAATACAACAGCCCGAACATCCACAATGGTATCTTGTTTTTGCGTCCAAATTCTATGTCATCAATAGCCAAATAACTGTCGGGTATGTCCTTTATCTGCACAAAGCTTTTGCCTTTGCCGCCAACTTCAAACAGCATTTTGCCGTCCACTAAAAAATCGCCGGTTTTGGGCATTACCACCGAACTGACTGCACTGAGTTGATTGCAAAAAAAAGTTTCCCGCAAACTGCCCTTATCCACTTGTTGCGTTAGGGCATACATTAGATTAGTATTGTTCAGATAGATTTTATCGGGCTTCGAGAGCTGTTTGTAATTTTTGATTTCCGAAGCCAATAAATTGAGCAAAGCCGCCCTGTCCAACGCATAGAGCAGTTTTAAACCCAAATCCCGCGTGGTTTCCAATTCTTTGCACAATTGACTGATATTCGGCGTGCACGGAGCATGCTGCGCCAAAATCATCAACATTTTTTTTGCTTTCTGAACGGTTGCATATTCAACATCCTCAACAGCAGGCAAATCAGAATCAATTACAAGCGAGGCAACTGTCTGCAACCGCATGAAAAAATCTTCTCCAACATCTTTGTAAAACGGATAATAACCATTTCTTAGATATTTTTCAAACAAAGGTAAAATTTTGATTTGCGTGGTAATCCCCATTGCTATTTTTAAGTGCTGTTGCACAAGTGTCCTCAACGAAAGAGGCGAAGTCGACATGATTCCTTCAAACGCAAGATATTCTCGAAATGACAAGCCCTGCAATTCATAAACCGTTTGCCTCCGACTCAAATCACTTTTTGAATTGTCGATTTCCAACATGGACGAGCCGGTATAAACAATGTTCAAATCGGGATAGTTGTCGTAGATATTTTTCAGATTTTGCGACCAATCAGGATAATGATGAACTTCGTCAATAAACAGATGTGTAACACCATGAGTATAAACGTATTCAACGAGTTCCACCAACGAATTGGTTTTGAACCACAAGTCGTCCAACGAAATATACAGCACCGTGTTGGCATCTGTAAATGCCAACTTGATGTGTTGTAGCAAAAGCGTTGTTTTGCCCACACCTCGTGCGCCTTTTATCCCAATCATCCGGGCGTTCCAGTTGATTTGAGTGTAAAGATACCGTTTGTGTTCAAGCGATACCCTTGCCAATTTCCTGTTAAATGCTGTGTAAAGCACTTCTGTTACATCATTTCCCATAATACTCTTTATTAATTCGGTGCAAAGGTAATACTTTTTATGATACAAAAGCGAAAAATGTAATATTTTTCGCTTTTTGAAAAGTAAAAAGTGTTTTTATTTTCGCTTTTTGAAAAGTGAAAAATGTTTTCATTTTCGCTTTTTGAAAAGTGATTTTTTGAATATAAAAGTCATAAATTATAATATATCAGCCAATTAACTAATTCATAACTCATAACTCATAACTATTTTTTAGCCGGTTTCGCAATAGTAGCCCGCATGCTTGTATCCGCTTGGATATTATTCATTTTGTAATAATCCATGATGCCGAGATTGCCGCTTCTGAAGGCTTCTGCCATTGCTTTTGGCACTTCAGCTTCGGCTTCAATCACCTTTGCGCGGGCTTCCTGCGCTTTGGCAATCATTTCTTGCTCATTTGCTACAGCCATTGCGCGCCGTTCTTCGGCTTTTGCCTGCGCGATGTTCTTGTCTGCCTGCGCCTGGTCCATTTGCAACTCGGCACCGATGTTTTTGCCGATGTCGATGTCGGCGATGTCGATGGACAGGATTTCAAACGCTGTGCCGGCATCCAAGCCCTTTTTCAGCACCACTTTGGAGATGCTGTCGGGATTTTCCAACACATCTTTGTGCGATTCTGCTGTACCGATGGACGAGATGATGCCTTCGCCAACGCGCGCAATGACCGTTTCTTCGCCGGCTCCGCCGACCAACTGCTTGATGTTGGCGCGCACCGTGATGCGGGCTTTCACGAGCAGCTGAATACCGTTTTTCGCCACCGCCGCGATGGGGGGAGTGTCGATAACTTTCGGATTCACAGACATTTGTACTGCCTGAAACACATCGCGACCCGCCAAGTCAATCGCAGTCGCCATCTGAAAACTCAGGTCGATATTCGCCTTTTCAGCCGATACCAACGCATGAACTACGCGCTCTACATGCCCTCCGGCGAGGTAGTGAGCTTCCAATTGGTCGCGCGTGATGTTGCGCAAACCTGCCTTGTGCGCCTCAATCATCGCATTGACAATCACAGGGGGTGGCACCTTGCGCAGCCGCATCAAAAAGAGCTGCAACAGCGAAATGTTAACACCTGATGCTTTGGCGTTAATCCAAAGCACCACAGGCACATAGTGCAAAAACAGGGACAACAGCACAATCGCCGCCATCGCCAAAATAAACCAGAAAAATGGGGTTTGTTCCATATCAATAAAAATTAAAAATTAAAAATTACGAGTGTCATTGCGAGCTTGACCCGCAATCTCCTCCGTTGGGTGCAAAGGTACGATTATTATTTGAATTATTGCATCGTTTTGTTGATGATTTTCACAACTTTTTGGATAGCGGTTTTGTTTGTGGTCAAAATTTCATCGTCCGGAATTGACGGACACGACAGGGTGGTTACAAACGGATGTTGGTAGGTCATTGGGCTTTTTTTGAGCATCTTGGCGGAAAAATGCAATGCTTGTACGCCTGCATTGATGAATAGTTGTGCATTTTCGGGATTTACGCCACTGCCTGCCATGACGTCGATGCGCCCTTTGGCGTGTTTCACGAGTTGGCTAATCACTTCGATGCCTTCCTCGGCAGTTGGTCGCTGTCCTGATGTCAGAACGCGCACACAGCCTGCTGCGATGATGTCGTCAATGGCTTGTAGCGGGTCTGCGGTCACGTCAATTGCTCGGTGGAATGTTACGCCCATCGGTGCTGCACGCCCCACAAGCACCTTTGTGCGCGCTATATCTACGTTTCCGTCAGGGAGGAGAATGCCGATGACCACACCATCTGCCCCTGCGGATTTGGCAAAATCAATGTCCAGACACATCGCCTCAAACTCCGCATCGGAATAGCAAAAATCGCCTCCACGCGGGCGAATCATCACATATAATTGGGTTGTAGTCAGCAGTTTGCGTGCTAATTGAATGGTGCCTGCACCGGGTGTCAAGCCACTCTCGGCAAAGCCTGCGCAGAGTTCCACGCGCGTAGCACCCGCCTCTTGCGCTGCCACAGCCGACTCTACTGAATAAACACAGATTTCTAATTCCGGCTGTTTCATTGTGCAATAAATGTTTCCAACAATTTACTGTCTTCGGCAAACTGCAGACTTATTTTTGCTGCGTTTTCTGCCGGCACTAACACTGTTTCACCTTGCTGAAGCGTGACAGAGGTGCCTGAGGCATCGGTTACAGCTGCTTTCCCTGCGATACATATATATATGACAAAAGTGTCAGGGTGTACACGGGTCATCGTGTTTTGAGGTGGGGATTGCGGGTCAAGCCCGCAATGACGAAAATTGATGATTTCTGTTGTGAAATAGGGGCAGGTGATGGGTAGGGTGTCCTTTTGAGGCGATGAGAGCCGGTAATTGATGGCGTCTTTTGCCAATTCGGTGTGCAGTTCGCGCGGATTGCCTGCTGCATCGGTGCGATTGTAGTCGTAGATGCGGTAGGTGATGTTGGAGGTTTGTTGAATTTCGGCGATGAAACAGCCTGCTCCGATGGCGTGTACACGACCGGCAGGCAAAAAGAATACATCGCCGGGCTGCACTTCATATTTCTGCAAATAGTCCATAAACGTGTCATTTTCAAGGCTTTTGACATATTTGTCCGCATCCATCGGCTTGCTAAAACCCGAATAGAGCGAGGCACCCTTATCGGCTTCCACCACATACCACATCTCCGTTTTGCCAAACGAATTGTGCCGCTTGCGTGCCAATTCATCGTCAGGATGCACCTGTATCGACAGAGGCGTGCGGGCATCAATAAACTTAATCAGCAATGGAAAGGTATTGCCAAACTGTTTGTAAACAGCCTTCCCAAGCAATTTCTCGCCATCCGACTCTAACAAATCCGTCAAAGACTTGCCTTTCAGACTGCCGTTGTTGACCACCGACACATCGCCCGCAACGCCGGAAATCTCCCAACTCTCTCCAATCCCATCAGGGTAATTGGTAATTGGTAATTGCTCATTGCTCTTAAAAGTTGCAATTCGGTTGCCTCCCCAAATGAGAGGCTTCAATATCGGTTCAAATTTTAATGGATACATACTGTGAAATTTTTCGGCAAAGTTAGGATTTTTTTTATGATTATTGCTCATTGTGGACAGGCTAAACCAGGCTCAGAAGATATTGCCCGTAGTCTGTTTTATCTAATTCTTTGCCTAATTTTTGCAATTGTGCGTTATCTATCCAGCCGTTGCGCCATGCGATTTCTTCGATGCAGGAAACGTAGAAGCCTTGCCGTTTTTGGATGGTTGCCACGAAATTGGAGGCTTCCAGCAGGCTGTCGCAGTTGCCGGTGTCGAGCCATGCAAAACCGCGTCCGAAGAGTTGTACTTGCAATTTGCCTTCGTTGAGATACACGCGGTTTAAGTCCGTAATTTCGTATTCGCCTCGTGCAGAGGGTTTTAATGCCTTTGCTTTTTCTATCACCGAATTGTCGTAGAAATACAACCCCGGCACTGCATAATTGGATTTTGGCTTTTCCGGTTTTTCCTCGATGGAAAGCACTTTGCCGTTGGCATCAAAATCCACCACGCCATACGCTCGCGGGTCTTTCACATAGTAGCCAAACACGCACGCACCCGTTTTGTTCGTCTGTGCCTCGTGCAACATACTCGAAAAACCCTGTCCGTAAAAGATATTATCGCCCAAAATCAGGCACACCGAATTGCTGCCAATAAACTTGTCGCCCAACACGAAAGCCTGAGCCAGCCCATTAGGCTTTTCTTGGATGATGTACTCAAACTTCATCCCCAGATTTTCACCCGTTCCCAGCAGTTGCTGAAACATCGGCAAGTCGCGCGGGGTAGAAATCACCAACACCTCCCGAATGCCCGCCAGCATCAACGCCGACAGCGGATAATAAATCATCGGCTTGTCATAAACCGGCATGATTTGCTTCGAAATGGACTTCGAGAGTGGAAACAACCGCGTTGCGCTACCCCCGGCTAAAATTATTCCTTTCATACTTGTTTTTTATTGTCATTGCGGGCTTGACCCGCAATCCTTTGCAAATTCGCCTCTTATTAAGAGGGGATTGCGGGTCAAGCCCGCAATGACACCTCTTTTACTGATTTCCCGTTTTTGTCTTTGTCCGATAATACCCATTGGGAACTGTCGAGTGCCCATTGGATGTTTAAATCGGGGTCCATGCAGTTCAGCGTCCGTTCTGTTGTCGGCGAATATACATTGTCCACCTTGTAGGCGAAGATGGCTGTTTCGCTCAACACGACAAAACCGTGGGCGAAGCCGCGTGGTATGAAGAACTGGCGTTTGTTTTCGCCCGACAATTCTACGCCAACGTATTGCGCAAAAGTGGGGGAGTTTTCTCGCAAATCGACTGCTACATCCCAAACTTTGCCGTTCACCACACGCACCAATTTTGCCTGCGCCGTATCACCCTCCTGATAGTGCAGACCGCGCAAAACGCCAAAACTCGACTCCGATTCATTGTCCTGAATAAAATCCGTCCGCCCAATTTTCGCATCAAACTCCGCCTTTTTGTAAGTTTCCACAAAATAGCCGCGAGCATCAGGAAAAACCTTCGGCTCAATAATCCACAACCCCTTTATTTCTGTTTCTACCCAATTCATCGTTTATGTTTTTTATAACTACCGGATGTTGCAGCACCTAATGTTACAACCCGTAGGGATTTCACATCCTGTAAATCCTTTAATCCTGTAAATCCTGATTCAGATTATTTTTTCGCCACAACAGCCTTTTTTATTTTCCGCGCCTGAAACTCATACGCGACAGGAGCGGCTACGAATAGCGATGAGAATGTGCCCACCACAATTCCTAATACCATCACGAATGAAAAACTGCGGATGGATTCGCCTCCGAGGAAGAAAATTATCAACAATACCAACAGGGCACTCATACCGGTGATAAACGTTCGCCCCAAGGTGGAATTGAGCGCACCGTTGAACAGTTCATATTTTCCCTGCTTCGGAAACAGGTGGGTGTATTCGCGCACGCGGTCGAAGATGACCACTTTATCGTTCACAGAGTAGCCAATGACCGTTAGCACAGCCCCGATGAACGTCTGGTCAACCTCCATTGAGAAGGGAACGCGACCCCACAGGATGCAATAAGTGCCAAGCACAAACAAGGTGTCAAACACCAACGCGGCGATGGTGCCAATCGAATAGGAAATATCGCGGAAGCGAAATAAAATATACAACCCAATACCCAAAACGGACAACAGCACCGCCCAAATGGCTTTTTGCGTCAAATCATCGGCGATAGTCGGACCCACTTTCGACTGCGTTTGAATATAATCGCCCCGGATAAATTCTTCGTAACCCGTACCCTCCGGCAACAGCGTTTTCAAGCCGTTGTACAGTTTTGTTTGGATGGCACTGTCTACTGCAAGTGATTGAGATTCAATCATATAGTTGGTAGAAACGCGCACTTGATTGGGTTTGCCAAAGGTAATGATACTTGGTATATGGTCTTCAAATTGCGTAGCCAGCAATTCCTGCGCTTCCACCGTGTTTATATCCTCCTGAAATTTGATGACGTAGTTGCGCCCACCGGTGTAGTCGATGCCTTGATTCAACCCTCTACCGCCTATTTGAGGGAAGAAAGCCCACACACATATCACAGTGATGGCTCCGGTAACGATATATTGCGTTTTCTTCGTCTTTAAGAAATCAAAATGAGTATCAACCAATAAATTCTCGAACATCTTAGTCGAAAACACCAAATTTTTCAATTTGCCTTTTTCAAACAATGTATCGTAAGTCAAACGGGTCAAAAACACTGCCGTGAAGAACGAAACTATGATACCGATAATGAACGTGAACGCGAAACCGCGAATAGGACCGGTGCCAAATGTCAACAAAATAAATCCGGTAATAAGAGAGGTCAAGTTGGCATCGAAAATGGCAGAGAATGCCTTTGTATAGCCTTCGTCCACCGCTTTTCGCAACGCTTTACCGCCCCGCATTTCCTCTTTGATACGCTCGTAAACCAACACGTTTGCATCCACCGCCAAAGCCAGCGACAGCACGATACCCGCGATACCGGACAGCGTCAAGACCACATGGAACGACGACATCACACCCAACGAGAAGAACAAATTAAGCATCAAAGCACCACTCGCAATCAACCCCGGCTTCCAACCATACATCACAGCCAGGTAAAGAATCAGGATAATGATGGCGATGATAAAGGAAATAAACCCTTGATTGATAGCCTGTTGTCCCAAAGACGGTCCAACTACTTCTTCCTGCACTATCTGTGCGCGTGCCGCCATGCGTCCCGATTTCAAGACATTTGCCAAGTCATTAGCCTCTTCGATGGTGAAATTACCCGTGATGCTGCTCACACCGCCCGTAATCGGCGATTGCACGGTCGGATACGAATAAACAGCATCGTCCAAAACAATCGCGACCGAACGTCCGGGAGTACTGCCATGAGGCGCATTGTCCGTTGTCAAACGTGCCCACACTCTGGCGGCATCCGTTTTCATCGTCATGCTCACAGAGGCTTCAGACTGGTTGCCAAACGTGTTTTGACCCAATTGCGCCTCTGCACTTTCTATCACATCGCCACCCAAAACCGGCTTTTGCTTGCCGTCCACATCATAATTTATTTTCAATGCAATCAATGAGTAGAAGTCGCTTTCTTCATTTTGCGGCTTCACCGTCCATTTCAGGCTGATTCTCGCGGCATCCAGCAACGCTTTCACCTGAGTATTAGCCAGATAAGCATCCACTTTCGCTATTTGACTTTTCTGCACCATTGCCACCCTGCAATCGCTGTAAGGCTGGTTCGGGTCGATGCCAAAAGCCATAAACAAAGGCACTTGCGAATTTTCAGCAACATCATTGCCATCTTCCCCCGCAAGCCCCTCATCATCACCACTACCATCCCCAAAATTCCCAACCAAATCATCCCCACCGGCATTGCCATCGCCATCGCCATCGTCATTGCGGGCTTGACCCGCAATCCCCTGCTCACCGGTAACTGCTAACTGGTAACTGGTAACTGGTAACTGGTCACTGCTAACTGCCAACTGAATCGAATCGCGAATAATATTGTTCGCCGTAATCAAAGTCGAATGAATCTCCGCTTCCGTCCACGTTTCCCAAAATTCCAAGTTGGCGGACCCTTGCAACAGAGTACGCACGCGGTCGGGGTCCTTCACGCCCGGAAGTTCGATGGAAATTTGCCCCTCTTTATCCGTGTTTTGGATGTTGGGTGCCACCACGCCGAACTTGTCGATACGGTTGCGCAAGACATTGAACGAGTTGGCGTAAGCACTTTTCAGTTCTGCTTTCAACACCACGCCGACTGCTTTGTTGTCCATTTCGGGACGAATTTTTTCGCGCAATTCATACGTGCCAAAAATCGCCGCCAACTTGCCGTTAGGGTCTAATTTTTGATACTCGTTGATAAACGATGCCACAAAATCGTTCTGCCCCCTGCTCTGCAAGGCGGTTGCTGTGGCAAGTGCCTGATTGAAAGTCACATCGGGATTGTAGTCCGCGAGGGATTTCACTATATCGCCGGCTGCGATTTCCATAATCACACTCATCCCGCCCTTCAAGTCGAGACCGAGATTGATTTCCATCGCACGGCACTTTTCGAGCGTGTAGCCCAGCCACACATTTTTCTTCGCCAGCGAGTCCAAATACTGGCTCTCCAGGCGCGGCTCTCCGCCGGAATACACTTTCGCATCATTGTAATACGAGTTAGTTACTGCCGTAAACGACAAATAGAACACACTCACAGCCGCAAGTGCGATAGCCAAAAACTTTATAAAACCCTTGTTCTGCATCTGTATTGTTATTTTTTTATTTTTTTACTTAAATTCAGCCCGCAAAGGTAAGAAATAATTTTGAGTTATGAGTTATGAGTTATGAGTTTTTTTTTCACAACGGTGCATTTTGTTATGAATAAATGACTTGCAACAGGGTTTGTCCTACTGCTCGCATCGTTTCTTTGCTGACCTGATTCATGGTGTCGTTGGTTGTATGCCAATAATCGCCGAAGCCTTTGGGGGCGTGAGGGTCGTTTTGGATGATGTCGATAGTTGGAATTTTGCGAATTTGATTGAGCGGAATGTGGTCGTCCTCGCAGCCGATGCCAAATTGGTTAACAAAAAAATCGTCGTAGCCAAGCGTTTGCGCCGTTTCCCACACCTTGTTAACAACATTTTTCGCATAGTGCATGGATTGTTGCTCCTTGTAAAAACGCGCCCCTCGCGCACTCACCATGTCCAGCAAGATGCCGTATTGCGCCTGATAGTTGGGCTTATGCGGGTGATTTGCCCAATATTTCGACCCCAGGCAATAGCCGGCATCATCATAATGTTTGGTGTCGAAGGCCGGTTGTCCCCAATCTTCTGCATCAAAAAAGATGATGTCCACCCCCACATTAGGCATTTGCAACCCGATGTGCCGTGCAATTTCCATCAGCACCCCACACGCTCCGGCTCCGTCATTCGCACCGTCAATAGCTTTGCGATGATTTTTCGGGTTAATGTCCTGGTCGGCAAACGGACGCGAATCCCAGTGCGCACACAAAAGCACGCGCTTCGGCCTCTCCGGCTGAAACGATGCAATAATGTTGCGAAGAGGTATGGATTGGCGGTCGTAGGTCATCACTGTAGCCCGTTGCTGGGTCACAACAGCCCCAAAACGCTCCATCTCGCGCACCAAATAGTCGCCACAACTCCAATACGCCTCTGTGTTGGGCACCCGCGGACCAAACGCCACCTGCGTAGCCGTGTAGAAATAGGCACTGTCGGCATTAAATTCGGGAACAGCAACCACTGCGGCAGCCCGTTCAAGCGCGGCTCTCGACGGCGAATTTTGCCTGCAAGCACAGCCCAAGCACAAAATCAACCCCATAAAAGCAATCTTTTTCATATATATATACGTTTTTTTCTCTCACCCTTTTATCAAATTCATCGGCTTCATTTCATACACAATCACGTTGTTATCAGGAAACAACCGATATAAAAATCCCCACTGTGCCTTACTTTTTGCATCTCTATACACATACAACAATAAACCTTCACGTCTTCCAAACGACCAATAGGGCGAAACCCGATGGCGAAGCAATCCGCCCAACTGTGTGCGTAATGCCATTATCATTTGATTTCTCTTTTCAAAAGCTCTTGCTTGGCTTGTGATATTTTCTCTGGTTAGATAATCAACATATTCATCAATAGTTCTAAGAACTTTTGGCTTTATTTCTGTCATACAGGAAATCGTTTGATAATTGCTTCTCCAATTAAATCCGAAAACTCATCCAGCGTTATACAATCTTTCGACTCCTCCTCAAAAGTGCCTACCGGTATATTTGCATATCGCTGACATGCCTCGTGATACCAACGAAGCATGTCATCGCTTGGCTTTTCAACAGTGGTCACTGCATGACCTGTTCTGCGCGTTGTCAGTCTCTCAGTACGTGTTAATGTTGCATTCATACATTCTTATCTTAAAATATTTTCGACAAAGGTACGATATTTTTTTTATTTCAATCAATATCGATTGATGATACCGGAGCAACATGATGAAATAATGCGCTTTCAGCCCGATTATCCCCGCTCTCTTTCCGGATTTTCACAAAATTTAACATATTGGCAAATTTTTTTTCTCTTTTTCTTGCTAATCAAAAAATTATGTTGTACCTTTGCCGCCGAATAGAAAGTTATGAACAAGTTGTAAACAAGTTGTTCGTAAGTTGTGAATAAATTATAAACAAGTTATGATATGAAAAGAACATTTTTACTTTTGGCTCTCGCTTGGATGGCGTGTAGCACAGCGGTGGCACAGACACCAACATTCGGCGGCGGTTCGGGTTCGGAAGCCGACCCTTATCTCATTACCTCCAAGGCTGATTGGGACGCTTTGGCGAGGGCAGAGGGGCAAGTGTATGCTAATGCTTACGGGAGTTGTCGTGAAGCGGCCCCGAGCAATTACATCACAATAACCTTTTACGGCAACGATGGAACTGCCACACCCCCCGTGCGCTCGCAGACAAAACCAATCGGAAATGAGGTAGCCTTAGACTGGAATATCTTTGACGGACCGGAAGGCGCTCGCTTTATTGGTTGGGCTGTTGGAAGCCCGAACAGACCGGTGGAATATCAAGACCATGAAACGATTACAGTAGATGAAGACATTAATTTATATGCGAAGTGGGTTTTTCCGGTTGTGAGCCTGACGAATGAATCGCCCAAGAGTGTCACGCTCGTCATCAGCAATGATAATGAAACGAGGAAGTTGGAAGTAACCGTCACGCCCGCGAATCCCACCAACGACACCATCCTGTGGAGCAGTGACGACACGAACGTCGCAACAGTAGATGCTCGCGGTGTGGTGACGCCAAAGAGTCCGGGAAAAGCCACCATAACAGCGCTCGCTGCTGACAAAACCAATGGCGAAAAGACAGCAACATTTGAAGTCAGGGTGGTGCAACGGTGGAAGCTTAGCAACTCCGTATCCGTATATGCCGATTTGGATGAGTATAACACCCTGACCATCACCGGTAGTGGGGAGATGCCGGGAACCGAAAACAGCCGGTGGGCAGCTGTGAAGGAGGTGGTCATCACTGACGGTATCACCTCGCTCGGCGACAATGCCTTTAACGGCTTAACCGCCTGCACCTCTGTCTCCATCGCAAGCACCGTAACGCGCATTGGAGTGGGGGCGTTTAAAGGTTGCAGCAGCCTGTACGAACTGACCATACCGAGCTCGGTGTTAACCATTGGTAGAGAAGCATTTAAAGGGTGCAACATCCTGACATCGGTCTATAATTACGCGCAAACACCACAAACTATCGCCAACAACGATGTCTTTGACCTCACTACAATCCACAAGGCAACCCTTTACGTTGGCGTTGGAAGAAAAACAGCCTACGATGGAGCTCTTGTGTGGCAGGAGTTTAAGACTATTACAGAGGGCTATTGTTTGGTCAAGTTTGAACCCAACAACGGCGGTTTCATTCCGTCACAAATGCCATTGGTGAACACTCGGATTACACCACCGCCCAATCCGGAACTCTCCGGGGCATCCTTTGAGGGCTGGTATGTGGACCAAAACTACACTACGAAGTGGTTTTTTGAGAGAGAGGTAACAGGCAATATCACGCTTTATGCCAAGTGGACAGAATATGTGACGGTTTCGTTCGATGCGCGTGGTGGAACCCTGGTAGAGGATGTGACCGCCACGAAAGGCGACAAAATAGATAAACCGAGCGTCAATCCGACCCGAACGAACTTCGATTTTATTGGATGGTATACAGACCCCGGATGCGTACAGCCATGGTCTTTTACTGACGACAGAGTGACAGCAGACCGCACGCTTTATGCCAAGTGGCAACCCACGGCGCAGGCTCCTGTGCAGCCTCCTGTGCAGCCATCAGTCATTCCACAATCGCGACACAGCTCCGTCTTGCAAGTATACCCCAACCCCACCTCCGGCGAACTCAATGTCGTCAACGCCAAAGGTGCGGAAATAAGAGTCTATAACACTGCCGGAGTATTGCTGCAACGCACCAGGGACAGCCACGTCAACATGACAGACAGCCCAAACGGGCTCTATATCCTGCGCATTGGCGAGCAATCCGTGAAAGTGGTGAAGAAATAATGATTAGAAAAGAAACAAAAATATATAAAATATGAAAAAGACATTTTTACTGACGGTTCTCGCTTGGGTTGCGTGCAGCTCAGCGGTGGCTCAAACACAAATATTCGGCGGCGGTTCGGGCACGGAAGCCGACCCTTATCTCATTAACTCCACTGCAGATTGGAACGCTTTGGCTGATTCGGTCAATAATGAATTTATTTCTTATGCCGGTAAGTATTTTGCGTTGACAGCAGATTTGACGGGTATTACAACTATCGTTGGTACTCAGACCTCATCCCCTTTTAGAGGTAACTTTAATGGTCGGGGACATGAAATGGATGTGAACATACTTGCCAATAATGGCGGTGTGTTTGGTTATATTCTGGATGCCACCATCAAAAATTTAGGTGTAACCGGCTCTATAATAGCCACTACTACACATGCAGGGAGCATTGCCTGTATGGCGCTTGCCGGGGCCGGGTCATCCCTCATCGAAAATTGTTACAACATGGCTAATATTGACGGTCAGGGCAACGTTTGCCGCGTTAGCGGCATTGCGAACGCGATGGCGCGGGGTTTTTGTGAAATCCGGAATTGCTACAATGCAGGTACGCTAACCGGTGCAAATGTTTTTGGTATAAGTGAGCGTGGGACTGTTTCACATTGTTTTGCGGCTAATGACCTTATAATCAGTTCCAATTCACCATCAGCCAGGATAGCATCTCCCACACCTAACATAGCTTACATAGCTAATTGTTATGCTAACGCTGCGATGCAAGTTGGTGGTGCGGTGCCAACTACGGATATAGGTGTGAATTCGGCAAATGGAGCAAGTACACCACTTGATAGTTTTAAATCGCGAACATGGTTTGCAACTAAGTTGCCGACTTGGAATCTTAACACTGTTTGGATGCTGCCCCTTAATAATACCGGCTCCACTAAGGGCTTTCCGATACTGAAAAATCCTACGCGCAACTACTACAATGTTGAGAAGCAAGTCTCATTTACTAAAGATAATTGCTTCATCAACGGCATTCCCGGTCCGCCGGTACCTTATATTGTTCCGCTGGATAGCTACCATTCTCCGGTTAGTCAAGCCCAAGCAGATAGTCTGGCGCAGGACGATGTTGTTAGAAATGGTCAAGCGAATGCTAATAGTGTCGGAATTTGTACTTACTACAATGAGGCGATGAGCCGCATATTTACTAAAAGTGATTGTGGCTACGACTCAACCCCTTCAACAGGAATTTATACTGTTGCGGCGGGGAGCGACTCTTCTACAGTTAGTCAAGCAGCAGCAAATGCGCTTGCGCAGGCAAGACTTGCAAGCGAAGGTCAAGCGTATGTGGATGCTAATGGAACTTGTACTTACTACAGTGTGGCGATGAGTGTCGAATTGAGTAAAAATGATTGCGGCATCAACGGCATTCCCGGTCTGCCGATAACTTATACTGTGGCGGCGAAGAGATTCTCATCTACGGTTAGTCAAGCCCAAGCAGATAGTCTGGCGC
Organism: Candidatus Symbiothrix dinenymphae; assembly: GCA_001417715.1. Taxonomy (GTDB): domain Bacteria; phylum Bacteroidota; class Bacteroidia; order Bacteroidales; family Azobacteroidaceae; genus Azobacteroides; species Azobacteroides dinenymphae. The sequence goes on along the minus strand of BBRT01000078.1, from coordinate 29,461 downwards.
AGGACGATATTGATAAAAATGCGCAAGAGTATGCTAATAGTGTCGGATTTTGTACTTACTACAATGTGGAGATGAGCGGCACATTTACTAAAAATAATTGTCCCCCGCGCTTCTCCGGTTCAACGGAAACTTATGTTGTGGAGGCGGGGAGATTCTCTTCTCTGGTTAGTCAAGCAGATGCAGATAGTCTGGCGCAGAACAATATTGATAGATATGGTCAAGCGTATGCTAATAATGAAGGAACGTGTAGTGCCGGGGATGAAGGCGATACTGATGCTGACGGCGATGGTGACGGCGACGGCGACGGCGACGGCGATGTGGAGACCTACACAATCACCTTTAACAGCAATGACGGTTCGGGCGTGATGAGTAATCAAACTAAAAAGCAGGGCGTGAAGCTGCGTTTGCGCCGGAATGCCTTTGCGCCGCCGGCGGAACTGCAATTTGACGGCTGGGCTACATCGCCCACAGGCTCAGTGAGGTATGCCGACCGCGACAGTTTTGACATAGATGCCAACACAACTTTGTATGCCAAGTGGTATATACCGGAAACGAGCATCACGCTCAACAAGTATGTCATCAACGGCATCAACAGCCTCAAAGTAGGCAGCAACACTGAACGACTAATCGCCACCGTGCACCTCGACAATGCCACCTACAAAGACGTAAGATGGAGCAGCAGCGACGATTTTGTGGTAGCAGTCAGTCAGTCGGGCGTGCTCACGGCAATGAAAGCCGGCAAAGCCATCATCACGGCTACCACCATAAAGGGTGGCAAAAAGGCAAGTTGCGAAGTAACGGTCGTGGAGGAAAGTTGGGCGTTAGGCGGAGGCGTCTCTGCCGACTTTGATGGCGAAGAAACGCTCTACATCAGAGGCAACGCACTGATGCCGAATTATGATATTGCGGCTAACGAAGTCCCGTGGAGCAGCTACAAAGACAGAATTACCAAGGTGATAATCTATAGCGGAGTAAGGAGCATCGGGGAAAAAGCATTTAACGGGCTCAGCAAGCTCGAATCCGTCACCATCCCCAAGTCGGTAAAAAAAATCGGGTCAGAAGCGTTTAAAAGTTGCCACAAACTCAACTCCCTCTCTATTTCGGAGGATGTAACTGAGATTGGGATAAGTGCATTTGAGGGTTGCGATGGACTGCAAGCCGTATATAATTACAGCAATCCCCCCCAAGACATAGAATACGCATTTAGAGGTTTTGAAACCGAAATCTATAGTAATGCCACCCTGTATGTGCCGGCAGGAACAGCTGCCGACTACCGAGCCGCCGGTGAGTGGGGACAATTCAAGAAAATAGTGGAAGGACTGCTTTCAGTCACTTTCGATACGAACGAAAGCGAGGGTGGCAGCTTTGTGCCAAGTCAAAACGTGGTTTATGGGGCGCATTTGACACCGCCCGACAACCCTACATCCCATGGACGAAAATTTGACAGCTGGTATCACACGCAAAACAGTCAGAATATCACATGGAACTTCGGCAGCGACATCGTCACAACGAACCTCACGCTGCGTGCCAAGTGGTTGAGAGCCTTCCAAGTCGATTTCGTTACCAATGGCGGAACCGCAGTGTATGACCAAGCCGTGTGGGAGGGTAGCAGAGTAGGAACGCTCAGCCCCCAAGCCCCCGTTCGCGCAGGTTACATCTTCGACGGCTGGTGTCAGGATAGGAATTTGCTCATCCCATGGGACATAGCCACGAAGGTGGTGGACAGCAACCTCACCCTCTACGCCAAATGGCGAGTATATACACCGCCGGCTCCGCCGCCAAGCACCGCAATCGACCTCATCAGCGCCGACGACACAGCCTCGGAGCAAACCCCGGCAGTGAAGGTATTTCCAAACCCCACCACAGGCGAACTGAACATACTAAACGCCAAAGGCGCAGAATTAAGGCTCTACAACACTGTGGGAATCCTGCTACACAGCACCCACGAAACGCAAATAAATATGTCTAACTACCCCAACGGCATCTACTTCCTACGCACAGGAGCAACCACCGTGAAGGTGGTGAAGAAGTAATAATGATGAAAGAAACAAAAATATATAAAATATGAAAAAGAGATTTTTACTGACAGCTCTCGCATGGGTTGTATACAGCGCAGCGGTGGCACAGACACCAACATTCGGCGGCGGTTCGGGAACGGAAGACGACCCTTATCTCATTACCTCCAACGCAGATTGGAACGCTTTGCATTTTGCGGTCAGTAGTGCTTCTTATTCCGGTTATTCCGGTAAGTATTTTGTGTTAACAGAAGATTTGAGTCCTCCACAGCCAATTGGAGATGATTTATATCCTTTTAAAGGTAACTTTAATGGTTGGGGACATGAAGTGAAGTTGCTCTCTGGTATGACTGGTAGTTTGTTTAATGGTATTGAGGATGCCACCATCAAAAATTTAGGTGTAACCGGCTCTATACGCGGCTTGGAGCCCCCTTTTACAACAGAAGGAGGCATTGCCGGTCGTATGCATGGAACAAGCATCATCGAAAATTGTTACAGCATGGCTACGATTGAAAATCTGGGCATTTGCGGCATTGCGGGTATGGATGTTAATTGTGAAATCCGGAATTGCTACAATGCAAGTCGTAGGCTAAGAGGTATGGGTGAGCGTGTTGTTGGTATAGGTGATTTTGGTTCTGTTTCAGATTGTTTTGCGGCTACTGACTCGATAATCACTTCCGGTGTAGGTACTCCAGTATCAGCTAGAATAGCTGCATCTTCCGCATCTTCCATAGTTAATTGTTATGCTAACGATTCGATGAAAATTGTAGGTGCGGTGCCAACTACGGGTATAGGTTTGACTGAGGCAAATGGTGAAAGTACACCACTTGATAGTTTTAAATCGCAAACATGGTTTGCAGATAACTTGCCGACTTGGAATTTTGACACTTGTTGGGTGATGCCACTTGATGATAGCGGCTCCACTAAGGGATTTCCGATGCTCATAAAAACCTACACTAATACAAAACAAAGTGCTTCTTTTATTCCAACTACTTGTGGAATCGGATCTCCGCCGGTAACCTATACTGTTCCGGCGGGTAGGTACAAGTCAAATATTAGCACTGCCGATGCTAATAGTCTTGCGCTGGCAGATGTTACAAGCAATGGTCAAGCCTATGCGGAAGCTAATTGTACGCATTACTACTACAATGTGGAGACGAGCGGCTCATTTACTAAAAGTGATTGTCCCCCGGGCTCAGCCCCTTCAACAGTGACTTATACTGTTGTGGCGGGGCTGTACCTATCTACAGTGAGTCAAGCAGAAGCCGATGCTCTGGCGCAGGACGATGTTGATAGCAACGGTCAAGCGTATGCGGATGATAATGGAGTTTGTATTTACTACAATGTGGAGACGAGCGGCTCATTTACTAAAAATGATTGCGACATCAACGGCATTCCCGGTCCGCCGATAACTTATACTGTTGCGGCGGGGACAGACTCATCTACAGTTGACCAAGCAGAAGCCGATGCCCTGGCGGAGGCAAGACTTGCAAGCGAAGGTCAAGCCTATGCGAATGCTAATGGAACTTGTACTTACTATAATGTGGAGACGAGCGGCTCATTTACTAAAAATGATTGCGACATCAACGGCATTCCCGGTCCGCCGATAACTTATACTGTTGCGGCGGGGAGCGACTCATCTACAGTTGGTCAAGCAGAAGCCGATGCTCTGGCGGAGGCAAGACTTGCAAGCGAAGGTCAAGCGTATGCGGATGCTAATGGAACTTGTACTTACTACAATGTGGAGACGAGCGGCTCATTTACTAAAAATGATTGCGACATCAACGGCATTCCCGGCCCGCCGATAACTTATACTGTTGCGGCGGGGAGCGACTCATCTACAGTTGGTCAAGCAGAAGCCGATGCTCTGGCGGAGGCAAGACTTGCAAGCGAAGGTCAAGCGTATGCGGATGCTAATGGAACTTGTACTTACTACAATGTGGAGACGAGCGGCTCATTTACTAAAAGTAATTGTCCTCCGGGCTCAGCCCCTTCAACAGAAACTTATACTGTTGTGGCGGGGACCGACTCATCCACAGTTGGTCAAGCAGAAGCCGATGCCCTTGCGGAGGCAAGACTTGCAAGCGAAGGTCAAGCGTATGCGGATGCTAATGGAACTTGTACTTACTATAATGTGGAGACGAGTGGCTCATTTACTAAAAGTGATTGTCCCCCGGGCTCAGCCCCTTCAACAGAAACTTATACTGTTGTGGCGGGGAGCTACTCATCTACAGTTAGTCAAGCAGAAGCCGATGCTCTGGCGCAGGACGATGTTGATAACAATGGTCAAGCACATGCAGATGCTAATGGAACTTGTGCGCCTTACTACTATAATGTGGAGACGAGTGGCTCATTTACTAAAAGTGATTGCGACATCAACGCCATTCCCGGCCCGCCGATAACTTATACTGTTGCGGCGGGGAGCGACTCATCTACAGTTGGTCAAGCAGAAGCCGATGCTCTTGCGGAGGCAAGACTTGCAAGCGAAGGTCAAGCCTATGCGGATGCTAATGGAGTTTGTATGCCTTACTACTACAATGTGGAGACGAGCGGCTCATTTACTAAAAGTGATTGCGACATCAACGGCATTCCCGGTCCGCCGGTAACTTATACTGTTGCGGCGGGGAGCGACTCATCTACAGTTGGTCAAGCAGCAGCCGATGCCCTTGCGGAGGCAAGACTTGCAAGCGAAGGTCAAGCGTATGCGGATGCTAATGGAACTTGTACTTACTACAATGTGGAGACGAGCGGCACATTTACTAAAAATGATTGCGGCACCAACGGCGGTCCGCCGGTAACTTATACTGTTTTGGCGGGGACATTCCAGGCTACAACTCAAGCAGAAGCAGATAGTCTGGCGCAGGACGATGTAGATAACAATGGTCAAGCGCATGCTAATAGTGTCGGAAGGTGTAGTGCCGGGACTGGCGGCGATGGTGATGCCGATGCCGATGCTGACGACGATGCTGACGACGATGCTGATGCTGATGCTGATGCTGATGCTGATGCTGATGCTGATGCTGATGCTGATGCTGATGCTGATGCCGATGCCGATGCCGATGCTGATGCTGACGCTGATGGCGACGGCGATGCCGATATAACAACCTATACAATCACCTATAACAGCAATGGCGGTTCGGGCGTGATGAGTGATCAGACTAAAAAGCATGGTGTAAAGCTGCGTTTGCGCCAAAATGCCTTTGCGCCGCCGGTGGAACAGCAATTTGACGGCTGGGCAACATCGCCCACAGGCGCAGTGAACTATGCCGACCGTGACAGTTTCGACATAGATGCCAACACAACTTTGTATGCCAAGTGGTATATACCGGAAACGAGCATCACGCTCAACAAGTATGTCATCAACGGCAGCAACAGCCTCAAAGCAGGCAACACAGAACAACTAATCGCCACCGTGCTCCCCACCAATGCCACCAACAAAACAGTAATATGGAGCAGCAGCGACGTTTTTGTGGTAGCAGTCAATCAGTCGGGCGTGCTCACGGCAATGAAAGCCGGCAAAGCCATCATCACGGCAACCACCAAACAGGGTGGCAAAAAGGCAAGTTGCGAAGTAGCGGTCGTGGAGAGTTGGGCGGTAGGCAGTAGACTCTCTGCCGACTACGACGGCGAAGAAACACTCTACATCAGAGGCTCCGGACCGGTGCAGAATTATAATACCGGGGCTAACGATGTCCCGTGGAGCAGCTACAAAGACAGAATTACCACAGTGATAATCTATAGCGGAGTAACCACCATCGGGAAAAATTCATTTACCGGACTCAGCAAACTCGAATCCGTCACCATCCCCAAGACGGTAACAGAAATTGGGTCGGAAGCCTTTAAAGATTGCCACAGCCTCTACTCTCTCACCATTTCGGAGAACGTAACAGAGATTGGGACGAGTGCATTTCAGGGTTGCGACGGACTGCAAGCCATATATAATTACAGCAATACCCCGCAAGAGTTATACTACGCATTTGGAGCTTTTGAAGCCGAAATATACAGTCGCGCCACCCTCTATGTGCCCGCAGGGACAGCAGCCGCCTACCGAGCCGCCGGTGAATGGGGACAATTCAAGAATATAGAGGAGGGGCTGCTTTCAGTCACGTTCGAGACGAACGAAAGCGCGGGAGGCAGCTTTGTGCCAAGTCAAGACGTGGTTTTTGGTGGGCATTTGACACCGCCCGCCGAACCCACATTCTATGGACGAAAATTTGACGGCTGGTACTACACGATCAACGGTCAGGATGTCACATGGAACTTCGACAGCGACATCGTCACAACGAACCTCACGCTGCATGCCAGATGGTTGCGCTCTTTCCAAGTCAATTTCGTCACCAATGGCGGCACCGCAGTGTACGACCAAGCCGTGTGGGAGGGCGACAAAGTAGCCGCGCTCCGCCCCCAAGCCCCCATCCGCACAGGTTACATCTTCGACGGCTGGTGTCAGGATATGGAATTGCTCATCCCATGGGACATAGCCGCGAAGGTGGTGAACAGCAACCTCACCCTCTACGCCAACTGGCGAGTATATACACCGCCGGCACCGCCGCCAAGCACCGCAATCGACCTCATCATCGCCGATGACACAGCCCCGGAGCAAACCCCGGCAGTGAAGGTATTTCCCAACCCCACCACAGGCGAAATAAACATACTAAACGCCAAAGGCGCAGAAATAGAGCTCTACAACACAGGAGGAATCCTGCTACACAGCACCCACGAAACGCAAATAAATCTGTCAAACTACCCCAACGGCATCTACTTCCTACGCACAGGAACAACCACCGTGAAGGTGGTGAAGCGATGAAAAAAAGCAAATGAAGCACTTAAAAAACAGAGGACAGAGTTTTGGTTTGGCATTTCTGATTGTTATTTTCGGAATGACCTCCGCTTGGGCGCAGAAGAGCATCGGTATCAACAGCGAAAAAGCTTTTCAAGAGCTGGGCAGCCACCCGCGCAGTCGCACATTTGAGATAAATCCGCAGTTGCAGAATTTTTCGCAAAGCAATCTGGGAGACACTCTGCTGCTCGATTTCTTTGGCGACAAACACTATAAAGCCGTAGTGAAGCAAGTCGGCAAAAGTTACGACGGCATCGTCGGCATCACCGCACAGGTGACAAACACCGCGTCTGGCTATTGCTACATCTCCATTGCAGGGAACGACTTTGCGCTTTCGGCAGAACTGCCGCAAAAGGACGAGTTGTTTGCTGTCAAAAAAAAAAACGGACAATACTACCTGACAGAACAGGCATTGTCGGAGGTGCAGCACGAACATGGCGGCGAATGTGGGCACGTGCCTGAAAACGACGGTTCAACACTCCGTGCGGCTTCCGTGACAACACCCACGCTACCCGAAAGCAACACGGCGGTAACGGTGGATATGCTCGTCGTTTACACTCCCGCTGCGAAGGCGGTGGCTGTAGCCAACGGAAGCACCATTGATTTGGATATTAACGCGGGAATACAGCAGTCCAATCTGGTGCTGCGCAACTCGCAGACAAACGTGACCCTGAACCTTGTTTATAAGCAGGAAATAAATTATACGGAAACCACCAATCCGCCCTCCGATTTAAACCGCCTGAGAGACCCGGGAGACGGCTATGCCGATGAGGCGCACGCGCTTCGTACCCGCTACAATGCCGACCTGGTGGTGCTTTTGCTGGGTGATAACAGTTCAAATATTGCAGGTGTAGCCTATATAATGAATACCGAATCCGGCAATCCACAATCCGGTTTTGCGGTCGTAAAGGCAAGGTGGGTAGCCAACGGATATACACTGATTCACGAAATAGGGCATAATTTAGGTTGCGGGCATCATGTGAGTACCGATACCGACGCTCTTTACGATTATTCTCACGGCTATGGAGAACCTTCTTCGTCGGGAAACTTTTCCACCATCATGACGTATGGCAATTTGGGATTGGGAGCTCAAATTCCCTATTTTTCCGACCAGGGTGTTATGTATAACAGCGTTGCCGTCGGTACTGCCGATGCCAACAATGCCAAAACCATCCGGCAAACCAAGGGACTGATAGCCGCTTATTCGGATGAAGTGCCATGGACAGATGCTTTTTTGCAGAATATTACATTGAGCAGCGGTGCACTTTCGCCGACTTTCAATCCGGGAGTATATCAATATACGGTCAATGTGCCTAACAGTGTTGCGAGCATCAATGTAACGGGCGTCGCCAACTCGTCTCACGCCACCGTATCCGGAAACGTTACGGCAAAACCATTGGTCACAGGCAGCAATACGGTGCTTCTGAAGGTAGCAGACGGATGGACAAACTATATGAAAACGTACACAGTGAACATTATCCGCAGCATCGATGATGACGGTGACGGCGACGGTGACGGTGACGGCGATGCAACAACCTGCACAATCACATATAACAGCAATGGCGGTTCGGGCACGATGAGTTCTCAGACTAAAACGAAAGGCGTAAAGCTGCGTTTATCCCGGAATGCCTTTGCGCCACCGCCGGAACATCAATTTGACGGCTGGGCAACATCGCCCACAGGTGCAGTGAAGTATGCCGACCGCGACAGTTTTGGCTTGGATGCCAACACAACTTTGTATGCCAAGTGGTATATACCGGAAGTGAGCATAACGCTCAACAAAAGTATCATCAACGGCAGCAAAAGCCTCAAAATAGGCAACAAAGAACAGCTAATCGCCACCGTGCTCCCCAACAATGCCACCAACAAAGAGGTGATATGGAGCAGCAGCAACGATTTTGTGGTAGCAGTCAATCAGTCGGGCGTGCTCACGGCAATGAAAGCCGGCAAAGCCATCATCACGGCAACCACCAAGCAGGGGGGCAAACAGGCAAGTTGCGAAGTAACGGTCGTGGAGAAAAGTTGGGCGGTAGGCAGTAGCCTCTCTGCCGACTATGACGGCGAAGAAACACTCTACATCAGAGGCTCCGGACCGATGCAAAATTATAATACCGGGGCTAACGATGTGCCGTGGAGCAGCTACAAAAACAAAATCACCACAGTGATAATCTATACCGGAGTAACCACCATCGGGAAAAATTCATTTAATGGGCTCAGCAATCTCATATCCGTCACCATCCCCACGTCGGTAACAGAAATTGGGTCGGAAGCCTTTAAAAATTGCCACAGCCTCTACTCCCTCACCATTTTGAAGGAAGTAACAGAGATTGGGACGAGTGCATTTCAGGGTTGCGACGGACTGCAAGCCGTATATAATTACCGCACCACCCCGCAAAAGTTAGAATACGCATTTGGAGCTTTTGAAGCCGAAATATACAGTCGTGTCACCCTCTATGTGCCCGCAGGAGCAAAACAAGCCTACACAGACAACACCCCGAACGCCGAAGAGTGGAAACGATTTAAGAATATAGAGGAGGGGCTGCTTTCAGTCACGTTCGAAACGAACGAAAGCGAGGGTGGCAGCTTTGTGCCAAGCCGGGACGTGGTTTATGGAGCGCATTTGGCACCGCCCGCCGACCCCACATTCTATGGACGAAAATTTGCCGGCTGGTACTACACGAACAACGGTCAGAATATCACATGGAACTTTGACAGCGACATCGTCACAACGAACCTCACGCTACGTGCCAAATGGTTGCGCGCCTTCCAAGTCGATTTCGTCACCAATGGCGGCACCGCAGTGTACGACCAAGCCGTATGGGAGGGCGACAAAGTAGCCGCGCTCCGCCCCCAAGCCCCCGTCCGCACAGGTTACATCTTCGACGGCTGGTGTCAGGATAGAGAATTGCTCATCCCATGGGACATAGCCACGAAGGTGGTGGACATAACCACCGCTCCGGTGAACCGCTATCTTACCCTCTACGCCAAATGGCGATTAAGTACGTCACCGCCGCCAAGCACCGCAATAGACCTCATTAACGCCGCCGACACAAACCCGGAGCACACCCCATCAGTGCAGGTATATCCCAACCCCACCACAGGCGAACTAAACATCCAAAACACCAAAGGAGCAGAAATAAACCTCTACAACACAGCAGGCATCCTGCTACAAAGCACCCACGAAACAAAAATAAATCTGTCAGGCTATCCCAACGGCATCTACTTCCTACGCACAGGAGCAACCACCGTGAAAGTAGTGAAGCGATGAAGGTGGGTGAAAGGGGTGAAGGAGCGAAATGGCGAAAGAGTGCCGTGCGGTGCGAAAAGGCACTGTCATTGCGGGCTTGACCCGCAATCCCCCGCAAAAGAGCCGAATGACGAGCAACAGAGCAATACAGAACAGGGGATTGCGGGTCAAGCCCGCAATGACAAGTTTTGCTGCTCTGACAACATGAACAAACACAATATTTTGCGCAATTTTGCGTTATCACGCCATATTATGCGGACACTTTTTTTGTTTCTCGTTTTTCTCTTGCCTTGTGCCGGTTTGCTGGCGCAAATAGACTTGGATTCGGTCGTGGTTACTACTACTGCGCGTCCGCAGGGCACAACGATGGAGAGAATCCATCAGGGGCAAGGTCGGCGGTCGGTGGATGTCACCGGCGGGAGCATCGAGGCGCTGGTGATGACTGCCGGCACGGGTGTGTCTTCTACCAACGAGCTGAGCACGCAATATGCGGTGCGCGGGGGCAATTACGATGAAAATATGGTCTATGTCAATGGCATTGAGGTTTATCGACCGTTGCTGGTGCGTAGCGGTCAGCAGGAGGGGTTGAGTTTCATCAACCCTGATTTGACACAGTCTGTGCAGTTTTCCTCCGGCGGATTTGATGCACGGTATGGCGATAAAATGTCGTCGGTGCTGGACGTAACCTACAAAAAGCCGAAAAAAACGGAGGGCGGATTTACGGGCAGTATGCTCGGTGGCAGCGTGTATTTTGGCAATACGGCGGGCAAATTTTCCCAAATCACGGGCGTGCGTTACAAGCGTGGCACCACTTTATTGAACACTTTGGACACCAAAGGCGATTACAATCCATCGGCGATGGATGTGCAAACCTTTATGACTTATGCCTTTACGCAGAAAATATCGCTCAATCTGCTGGGAAATTATTCGCACAATGCCTACGATTTCAACCCCGGCAACAGGGCAACGTCCTACGGCACGATGGACAGCCAAAAAAAGTTTGAGGTGGCTTACGCGGGGCAGGAAAAAGACCGTTTCAACACCCTGTTTGGGGCGGCAACCCTGAAATATGAGTTTTCGGACAAAGCGGATATTTCGCTGCAAGTGTCCGGTTTTCAGTCCGGTGAGCAGGAGACTTACGACATCACGGGCGAATATTGGATTAGCAATGTGCTGGGGAAGGACAAGGAAACCATCGGCACAGGGCTGTTTCACGCGCATGCGCGCGACCAATTGCACGCCACAGTCTATAATGTGGCACTGCTGGGGACGAAGAGAGGGGGCGGGCACACCTTTCTGTGGTCGGCAGGGGCGCAAAAAGAAGACATCAAAGACCGCATCAACGAATGGGAATTGCGCGATTCGATGGGCTATTCGGTGCCGCAAAACGATGACTATTTGCGGATGCGGCGCAATTTGTCGTCGCGTAACAATCTGTCGTCCAACCGTTTATTTGCTTACCTGCAAGACACCTATCGACTTAATCGGGACGTGGGGCTGTTTGGGTTCACTGCCGGCGTGCGTGCCGGTTATTGGGATTACAATGATGAATTATTGATTAGTCCGCGTGCCTCATTGAGCTTTATTCCGGCTGAGGCACAGCAGTTTAAGTTTCGGCTGGCAACGGGGATTTATTATCAGCCGCCTTTTTACAAGGAATTGCGACAAATTCTCATCGATGAAGCCGGCAACAGTGCGGTGGTGCTCAACAAAAATATCAAGTCGCAACGCTCCATTCACATTGTGGCGGGTGGCGATTACACATTTCGACTGAGGGACGGGCGACCGCTTAAACTCACTACCGAGCTGTATTACAAGAAGTTAGACGACCTCATACCGTATTATTTGGACAATGTGCGCATTTGGTATGCCGGCGACAACACGGCGCACGGCTACGCTACGGGGCTTGACACCAAATTTTTCGGACAATTTGTGCCCGGCACCGACTCGTGGGTAGGTTTTTCGCTGATGCAAGCCCAACAGTACATCAACGGCAAGCAAGTGGATATGCCCACCGACCAGCTTTACAACTTCACTTTGTACTATACCGATGTGATGCCTGATTTTGAGCGGTTGCAATTCAATTTACGGGCTATTTGGGCGCAAGGGCTGCCTTTCAGTGCACCGGGGAGCGAATATCAGGAAAATTTCCGCGCCCCTGCCTACCGCCGCGTTGATGCAGGCGTGAGCTACCGCCTAATCAAGCGTATTTGGCTGGGATTGGATGTTTTTAACCTGTTCGATATTGACAATGTGAGCTCCTATTCATGGTTTACAGACATCACAGGCGCACAAAACGCCGTACCGGACAAACTAACCGGCAGACAATATAACATCAAAATAGTAGGCGATTTCTAAAAAAAAATCCCTACCTTTGCCCCAAGTTTCAAACTTAAATTCAAACTCATAACTCATAACTCATAACTGATATGACATATCTCGTAACCGGTGGCGCAGGTTTCATAGGTGCCAATTTTGTGAAATACTTGCTGAAAAAGCACAGTAACATCCAAATCGTGGTGCTGGACGACCTCACGTATGCCGGCAATTTGGGCACCATCAAGGAGGATTTGAAAGACCCGCGACTCACGTTTGTGAAGGGCGACATCAAAGACCCGAATATTGTCAATGAAATTTTTGACACGCAGGACATCCGGTTCGTGGTCAATTTTGCTGCGGAAAGTCATGTGGACAGAAGCATCGAAAACCCGCAAGTGTTCCTCGAAACGAACATCCTGGGCACACAAAATCTGCTGGATGTGGCAAAAAAGCACTGGTCATCCGGCAAAGATGCCAACGGCTATCCAACCTACAAAGACGGAGTGAAATACCTGCAAGTATCCACCGACGAGGTTTACGGCACTTTGGGCGACACCGGCTATTTCCACGAAACCACCCCGCTCGACCCACGCAGCCCCTATTCGGCTTCCAAAACAGGTGCCGACCTGATTGTGAAGGCGTATGGCGAAACCTACAAAATGCCCATCAACATCACACGATGCTCCAATAATTACGGACCCTATCACTTCCCCGAAAAACTTATCCCCCTGATTATCAAAAACATACTCGAAGGCAAAAAACTCCCCGTTTACGGCAATGGCACCAACGTGCGCGACTGGCTCTACGTGGAAGACCACTGCAAAGCCATCGACACAGTGCTTTTGAAGGGTAGGGTAGGGGAGGTTTACAATGTAGGCGGGCACAACGAGAAAAAGAACATCGACATCGTGAAACTCATCATCGCCACGATGCGGCAATTGCTGGAGGAAAATCCGGAATATCGCAGTGCTATTAAGGGGATTGCGGGTCAAGCCCGCAATGACATCTCATATATCAGCGAAGACCTCATCACTTACGTCGCCGACCGCCTCGGACATGACCAACGCTATGCCATCGACCCCTCCAAAATAACGGCAGAACTGGGCTGGGTGCCTGAGACAAAATTTGAAGACGGCATCGTGAAAACCATCCGCTGGTACCTCGCAAACCAGGATTGGGTGGACGAAGTAACCTCCGGCGACTATCAAAAATACTACGAACAAATGTACGGCAAACGGTGAAAGCAGTAATCACAAAGGAGGAGATAAACCTGATGCCACCGGTCAGTTTCAACAAGCAAATCGTTGTGGCGGACACACCCGGAGAGGCAGAAAATGCGGTCAATTACCTGTCGCAGTTCCCACTGTTGGGCTTCGATACGGAAACGCGCCCCGTGTTTCAAAAAGGGCGCACAAGTAATGGCACTTCCCTCGTTCAAGTTGCCTCTGACGATGTCTGCGTGCTGTTTCGCCTCAACCGGATGCCTTTTCCGCCGGCTTTGGAGCGGTTGCTTTCCGACCCCGGCATTTTGAAAATCGGCTTGTCGTTGCGCGATGATTATCATTCGCTCAATCGCCGCCATAAGTTTACACCACAAGGCTTTATAGATTTGCAACAACTTGTGACCAACTATGGCATAGAAGAAATGAGTTTGCAAAAAATATACGCCATCCTGTTTCACAAACGTATCACAAAAGGTCAGCGCACCAGCAACTGGGAGGCAGAGCGACTGACAGAAGCACAACAAAAATACGCTGCCTTAGACGCCTGGGCGTGCCTTAAAATATATAAAAAATTATGTCGTTGAAAAAAGTTTATCTCTACCCCAAAAAAGAAGAATCGCTGCTACGCTGCCACCCGTGGCTATTCTCCGGTGCCATCCAACGCATCGAAGGCAGCCCCGAAGAAGGCGAAATTGTGGAAATCTACACTGCCGGCAATAATTTTCTGGCAGTGGGGCATTGTCAAATAGGCTCAATAGCAGTCCGCATCCTCAGTTTTGAAAATGAACCCATCAATCACGATTTTTGGAAAAAACGCCTGCAAGCCGCGTATGAGTTGCGCCGGCAACTGGGTTTAGTTCCCGATAATGGTCATTGCAACAACATCTACCGTTTAGTGCACGGCGAAGGCGACAACCTATCAGGCTTAATCATAGACGTTTACGCCAACACAGCCGTTATGCAGGCACACACGCCCGGTATGCACCTCGCGCACAAGGAGATAGCAGAGGCGTTGAAGGAGGTGATGGGCGATGCGATTGATACTATCTATTACAAATCGGCGGATACTTTGCCGTTTAAGGCGGAGTTGGATGCTGAGGACGGGTATTTGCTTGTTAGTCAAGCCCGTGATAGTATTTTGTCTTCGGCTATTGCTGTTGAAAATGGGCTGAAGTTCAAAATGGATTGGGAAAAAGGGCAGAAGACAGGCTTCTTCGTTGACCAGCGCGACAACCGCAGCCTGCTGGAAAAATACGCGAAAGACCGCAATGTGCTGAATATGTTTTGCTACACAGGCGGCTTTTCGTGCTATGCGATGCGTGGAGGGGCGAAATTGGTGCATTCCGTGGACAGTTCGGGACGTGCATTAGCCCTGACAAACGCCAACATCGCGCTGAATTTCCCTGACGACCCGCGCCACAAGTCGTTCGACACCGACGCGTTCAAATATTTAGACGAGATGGGCGACCAATACGACTTGATTGTGCTCGACCCTCCGGCATTTGCCAAGCACAAAAAAGTGCTGCGAAATGCCTTGCAAGGCTACCGCAAGCTCAACGCCCTCGCATTCGAGAAAATAAAGCCCGGCGGCATCGTCTTCACCTTCTCCTGCTCACAGGTAGTGAGCAAGCAAGACTTCCGCCTGACAGTCTTCAGCGCAGCAGCACAGTCAGGACGCAAAATAAAAATTCTGCATCAACTCGCGCAACCCGCCGACCACCCCATCAACATCTATCACCCGGAAGGAGAGTATCTTAAAGGGCTGATTTTGGCGGTGGAATAAAGATTGTCTGAACTGTGATTTTAGTACGATTGCAGTTCAGACAACGGTCGCGAAATTCAGCGGGTAGTGTTTTTTTTCGTACCTTTGCCCGCGATTTACATATAACATAGTTAGTTTGAAAACATTTGAAGAATTAGGGGTTGCTCCGAATATTGTGCGGGCAATCAAAGAGATGGGGTATGAAAGCCCAATGCCGGTGCAGGAAGAAGTGATTCCGTATCTGCTCGGCAACGACAATGAAGTAATCGCCTTAGCACAGACAGGAACAGGCAAAACGGCGGCATTCGGACTGCCAATCCTCCAACAAATTGATGTACAAAACATTCAGACTCAGGCAGTTGTCTTGTGCCCGACACGCGAATTGTGCCTCCAAATTGCGGACGACCTCAACGATTATTCCAAATATATCGCTCAACTGAAAGTGCTGCCCGTGTATGGCGGCTCAAGCATTGAGAGCCAGATTCGCGCTCTGAAACGGGGCGTACACATCATTGTGGCGACTCCCGGACGGCTCCTTGACCTCATCAAGCGGCGCACCGTTCATTTGGAGCAGGTGCACAACGTGATTTTAGACGAGGCGGACGAGATGCTCAATATGGGCTTTTCGGAGCCTCTCGACGAGATTTTGTCGCACGTGCCCACCAATCGCAATATGCTGCTTTTCTCCGCCACGATGCCGGCGGGCATTTCGCGCATCACGAAAAAATATATGCGCGACCCGAAGGAAATTATCATCGGTAAGAAAAACGAGGGTGCAAAAAACGTGAAGCACCTCTATTATATGGTCAATGCGCGCGATAAGTACTTGGTACTGAAGCGCATAGCCGATTTCAACCCGAATATCTACGGCATCGTGTTTTGTCGCACAAAAAAGGAGACGCAGGAAATCGCCGATTGGCTGATTAAGGATGGCTACAACGCCGATTCTTTGCACGGCGATTTGTCGCAGATACAGCGCGATTCGGTGATGCAGAAATTTCGCCTGCGCAACATCCAACTGCTGATTGCCACCGATGTGGCGGCGCGCGGATTGGACGTGGACGACCTCACGCACATCATCAACTACGGTTTGCCCACCGACACGGAATCCTACACCCACCGCAGCGGTCGCACAGGGCGCGCGGGCAAAACAGGCATCTCCATCTCCATCATCAACCTGAAAGAAAAGGGCAAGGTGAAGCAGATAGAAAAAGCGATTAACAAGCAATTTGAGCAAGGCGAAATCCCCACAGGCAAGCAAATCTGCGAAAAACAACTGTTCAGTTTCATCGACAAACTGGAAAAAGTGAAGGTGAACGAGGAAGAAATCGCCGAAATACTGCCATCCATCTACCGCAAATTGGATTGGCTGGAAAAAGAAGACCTCATCAAACGCCTCGTGTCCAACGAATTTAATCAAATGATTGAATATTATCAGGATGCCCGCGAGATAGAAGCCCCCACTGAAGGCAAGGGCGGCGGTCGTGAACGCGGCGAATGGGGCGACAGAGCAGGTCGAGGAGGCAAAGACCGCAACCGCGCTGGCGGTCGTGAGGGCGGTCGCGACCGTGGCGGTGCTTTCTCAGAAAAAGGCTACGCCCGCCTGTTTATCAACCTCGGAAAAATGGACGGCTTCGCCCCGCAAAACATCATAGGACTGCTCAACGACAATATGCAGGGCGCAAAAGTGGCGGTCGGACGCATCGACCTGATGAAAAATTTCTCCTTCTTTGAAGTAAAAGAAGCCGACAAAGAGCGCGTCATCCAAAGCCTCGACGGCACCAAATTCGCCGGTCGCCGCGTAGCAGTAGAGCAAGCCGTGGAAGAGCGCGGTGGCGGCTATGCCGGTCGCAACGGCGGCAACAGAGATGGCGGCGGTCACGACCGCAAAAAGCCCGAAAGGAGTAATCGAGACAGCAGTGGCTACAAAGGCAAAGGCAAAGACGCCGGTGGCTATAAGTCGAAAGACAAAAAGAAGGGTTATCCCAAGAAAGGACGATGAATTGCAGTTTTACAAAAATAAAATATGAAAAAAATATTTGAAAATACAGTAGAGTTGATGAGTCAAGCCGATTATGACAAGGCGATGGCTTATGTATTTGATTTGATTAACGAGGCTACAGCACGTGGGGCTTTGGATGCGCAAGATGCGGACAATGAATACACACGCGAAATTAGCAGAGTGGGAGGTTTGTGTGCCGATTACGAAGACTCTAAAATGGAGTTTCAAAATATTACCGTGCGTGGTCGCTCGCCTTTGATGCAGGTGTTGTGCGCTTGAACATTCACGCCCGATTATTCCGCGAAGCATCCAGCCTCAAAAAAATGAACAGCAAAATCGTAAATGCCCACAGCGAGGAGCCTCCGTAGCTAAAAAAGGGCAGAGGAATGCCTATCACAGGCATGATGCCGATGACCATGCCGATATTGACCGCTACGTGGAAGAAGAGGATGCTCGCCACGGAATAGCCATAGACTCGGTAGAAGGTCGTTTTTTGGCGGTTTGCCAGATAAATTATTCGGTAGAGCAGCAGCAGGAATGCTCCCAGCACGAGTATTGACCCTATGAAGCCTCTTTCCTCGCCGATGGTGCAGAAGATGAAGTCGGTGTCTTGCTCCGGCACATATTTCAGCTTGGTTTGTGTGCCGTTGAGAAAGCCTTTGCCGACAAAACCGCCGGAGCCAATGGCAATTTTCGACTGATTAACGTTGTAACCTGCTCCGCCGGGGTCTTCTATCATGCCAAAAGCCACTTGCAGACGCGTCTTTTGGTGCGATTGCATCACATTATCAAAAACATAATCCGTCGAATAGAGGAAGCCCACAGAGCAGAGTACGAACAGCGCAATCCATGTGTAACACGTTTTTCGCTCTTTGAAATACATCACCAGCATGTACACCAGATTGGCTCCCAGTGCCGCCCATGCCGCCCAGCAGAGATTGAACGGATAAAAACGATTGACAATTGCCGCCGGAATGCCCACACTCAGCACTATCCAGGAGAAAGTGGTGAGGCTGTTGTCTTTTTTGGAGTAAATCTGCAGCAGCACCGCAATAAACAGCAGAATGATGCCGAGCACCATAAATTCACCCAATGGAGTGGCTGCGTTGAGCATGACCTCCCCGTAGCGAATTTCCAAAATGAAAAACAGGATAACCGCACCCCCCGTAAAAAGGATAGAGCCCGGCATCCCTTCGCGGTATAACACAAGGAAAAATGCCAGAAAAACCAATGCCGAACCGGTTTCCTGTTGCAAAAAAATGAGTGCCATCGGCAGCAGGACAATCAGGGCGATAGTGAAGATATTTTTGCCCTGCGACAAATTAAATTGGTAGGTGCTCATGATTTTTGCCAAGGCTAAGGCGGTCGCAAATTTGGCAAACTCGGCCGGCTGAACGCGCATCGGACCCATCACCAGCCACGAATGCGACCCTTTGATGTTGGGCGCCAGAAAAATGGTGGCTATGAGTAGCAGCATGACCAAAATATATATCCAAAGCGCGAAAAACTCGTACCAAGTGTTCTCAATCATCAAAATAGAAAAACCGATGACTATGGAGGTGATAATCCAGACCAATTGCATCCCCGACCGTTGTGAGAAGTCAAAAATGGAGGTGCGGTCAAAGTCGTAAGTAGCGGCATAGATAATCAGCCACCCCGCAATCACAAATAGCAGATACAGACCGATAGAGAACCAGTCCACTTCTTCCCAAACATTAGACTTTCGCATTTCGTAATATTTTAGCGTTTTTCATTTCAGCTTCCAGCCGCTTATCCTGTTCGGAAATTTCTCGTTTGAGATATTTCTCAATCATCAGCCTTCCCATTGGCACCGCAAAATAGGTACCAAAACCGCCATTTTCCACAAACACCATGACTGCCACTTTCGGGTCGTCTTTCGGCGCAAAACCCATAAAAATGGAGTGGTCTTCGCCTCTGTTTTGTGCCGTTCCGGTTTTGCCGCATACCTCAATATCCGGCAAATTAGCCCTGTAACAAGTGCCGCCGGTAACTGCCAGCCGCATCCCTTCCACCACCGTTTCGTAATGCTTGCGGTCTATTCCCGTATAACGCGGCTGGAAGTAAAGGGAGTTTAATTGGTGGTCTTGAATTTTTTTCACCACATGGGGGGCATAATAATAGCCCCGATTGGCGATGGTTGTTGCCATATTGCAAATCTGAAGAGGCGACAGCAACACTTCCCCCTGCCCAATCGCAATTGAGATAACGGTAAACGGGTTCCAACGCTCCTTATACATCTTGTCGTAGTAATTACTGTTGGGTATCAACCCGCGCTTTTCGTCCGGCATATCCACGCCCAGCGGATAGCCAAAACCCTGCCCTACCATGTGGTCGCGCCATTTATTCATCGCCTCTCTGATGTTCGTATATTTTTTGTTGTTCAACATACTCATCAGCCCCCACGCAAAATAGGAGTTGCAACTGGTTGCAAGTGCCGGCACGAGCGGCAAAGGCGCAGAATGAAAATGGCAACCGGGGTGCCCGTCACCCGGCGGAAAGCCCATATTGCAGGAAAAACTCGTTGGCGGCTCAATGATGCCCTCCTGCAAAAAAGTCAGTGCCTGCGCCGGTTTGAATGTGGAGCCGGGAGGATAAGTCCCGTTCATTGCCCTGTTAATCAGCGGTTTATAGGGGTCGCTTTCGAGTGCGGAGTAGGCGGTGCTAAATTGCCGACCAATCAAACTGTTGGGGTCGTAGCTGGGGGAGGACACCATGCAGAGAATTTCGCCCGTTTTTGGCTCAATCATGATAATCGTGCCCAATTTGTTGCTCATCAATTCTTCGCCATAAATCTGCACCTCCATATCAATCGACAGGGTCAAATCTTTTCCGGAGATGGACAAAATATCATTTTCCCCATCATTATAGGGACCTATGATGCGCCCACGCGAATCTCTGAGAAGAATTTCGACCCCTTTTTCGCCCCGTAAATACGGCTCATAATAGCGTTCAAGCCCTGTTTTTCCGATGTAATCGCCTTGAAAGTAGAATTTGTCTTTCTCGATATTTTTTTTGTCGGCTTCGGCAACGTAACCGAAGACATGCCCTGCATGGGGGTATGTATATTCGCGAACGGTACGTTTTTGGATGAGAAATCCGGGAAATTTGTAGATGGATTCTTGCAACACGCCATATTCCTTGTTGCCCACCTGCGACAATAGTATTTGAGGCGTGTAAGGTGAATAACCGGGGTTCAATTTCTTGTTTTGGATGTCTGTCAAGCGTTTGCGAAATTGCAGCACATCCATGTTGATGGCTCTGCAAAACGCCAATGTGTCGAACTTCTGCGTATTGTGCATCACAATCATCACGTCATAAGCCGGTTGGTTGTAAACCAGCAATTTATCGTTGCGGTCGCGCATCAATCCGCGCGAAGGGTAGCGCACCTGCCGGAGAAACGCATTGCTGTCTGCCTGGCCACTGTAATCAGGGTTAATGACCTGTAAATTAAATAGTTGAATGATGTATATGAACATCACTGCCCCGATGAGCAGTTTTATCACCGTATTGCGCGAATTGGAGTCAAAGTCATTGCGGTTGTAGTTCATCGGCGTTGTTGTTTTCCTGTGTTATTGATATTTTCAAATGCAAAAATAAGCAGAAAAGTAAGCAAAAAGCTACCTGCAATCCTACTGGCGAGCGTCAACGGGTCAAAAAGCGACAGGGCTTCCGTAACAAACAAAATCAGAATGAACAAAAACGACATCATGCCCGCATAGCGTAAAAACAGCCCATAACCCAAGGCATTAAATGACGGGACGTAATTGTCAAAAATGTCGCGCGGGGCAAACAGTTTTAACAGATAATACCGCAAAAATCCAATGAGAATGCAGGCTAACATGTTGATTCCCAATGTGTATTCAAACAAATCAATGGTAATCCCGATAAATGCGGAAAGCAGCAACACCGCGTTGCGACTCATATTGCCCGGCAATTTGATGATGAAATAGATGTACGGCAACGGCGTGGCGAAGCCCAAAAGATGAATCTTATTGAACAAGCCCACCTGCAAAAATACAAGTAAGATAAACAGCAGCAATTGCTTAAGTCCCGAAATTGTCATTGTAGAATCTCAATTTTAAAATTATTTTGACTTTCGGGCGCAAAAGTACAAAATATTTTTCATATTTTGATAAGTTGTTGATAACTTTTTAAAACAACTGCCTCCCGTCATTGCGGGTCAAGCCCGCAATGACGAAGTAGTTTTGAGATAGCCCCTAAAAGTTATCAACAAAATATCAACCGAAAAGGAAGGAAAAGACCGTATTTTAACATTTTTTATGTGTTTGATGAAAAATATTTTCCATTTTCCTTGCAAGTTAAAAAAAAAGTCCGTTACTTTGCAGCCCGTTTCGCTATTTTTTTCCGGAGAGTATGAAAAAAAGGAGTGGACGAAACATATTGAACGTAAAAAAAAAAGAATATGAAAGCAAGAAAAGCAGCAATACAGAGTATTTTGGGAACACTCCTAATGACTCTTTGCATTTCAAACGCACAAGCGCAAGGTATAGTGCGCCGCGAAGTGGAACCGATGCAACCGGTTAATGCTAATTCGGCGGAGGGCACTTTACTCGCCGACCACCAGCAAACAGACATGGAAACGGCTTTGGTGGATTCCATGCTGTCGAGCCTCGACGAGGAAGAGGAAATTCCCGCTGACGAACTCTACGACAGCTGGAACACGGACTATCTGAAAGCATACGCCGGTATTGAAATCCCCGAAACGTACGATATTGATGTGTCGCAGTTTGTGATGCCCATCAAAGGGCGGGTTACTTCCAATTATGGCATGCGCCGTTTGCGGAGGTCGCGCCGGATGCACAAGGGAACGGACTTCGCGTTGCACAAGGGCGACACCATTCGCGCCGCTTTTGACGGCAAAGTGCGCATCCGCAATTTTGACAGACGCGGCTATGGCTACTTTTTGGTACTGCGCCACGATAATGGCTTGGAAACAGTTTACGGTCACCTGTCAGGCTTCATCGCAGACCAAAACGAAACAGTCAAAGCCGGTCAGCCGATTGGTCTGGGAGGCAACACGGGGCGTTCAACCGGTCCGCACCTCCACTTTGAATTTCGCTTCCTGGGGCTGCCCATCAACCCCGCCGAAATCATAGATTTCAAAGAACTGTGCGTCAAAGATGACCATTACCTGTTTTCCAAAAAAGAAGCAGAAGCAGCAGAGAAAATTTACACCGCCAGTGCATCCAACTCCAAAGGAAAAGTCAAATACCACCGCGTACGAAAAGGAGAAACCCTATTCTCCATCTCAAGAAAAACAGGCGTAAGCGTAGATAAACTACGCAAACTGAACAAACTAAACAAAGGCGCCATTTTGCCCATAGGCAAAACACTGAGAACCTCATGAGTTTAGAGTTTAGTTATTAGTGTTTAGTTGTTAGCATTTAGCGTTTAGTTATTAGCGTTTAGTCGCCTCCCGCCCCCCCAGGGGGGGGGGCGGGAGGCGCATCCCGTAGGGATGCATCGCTCGGTAGAAAACACCGTACCCCCACCACCCCCGCATCCCGTAGGGTGGGGTGTCAAAAAGATGGATGTTTTATGAATATTGTTCGTTCATCATTTGTTTTTATCCCGTAGGGATTGTAGCTCGGTAGAAAATAGAATCGCCCCGCCCCCCATTTCAGCATCCCGTAGGGTGGGGTGTTAAAAAGATGGATGTTTTATGAATATTGTTCGTTCATCATTTGTTTTTATCCCGTAGGGATTGTAGCTCGGTAGAAAATAGAATCGCCCCACCCCCCATTTCAGCATCCCGTAGGGATGCAACCGATTGCGGATTATGTTGCATCCTTACGGGATGCAGGGAGAAGGAGAGGTATGATTTTCTACCGAGCTACAATCCCTACGGGATAAAAACAGAACGCAAAAATTTCTCCCGATTGTAATCTGTTTGACAACCCACCATACGGGGTAGATTAAAGACCTAACGGTCTTCCTTGTCATCATAATTTTTAAGGGTTGCCCTGTTTTTTTTATGCTGTGCCCTGAGTTATGTTTTGGATATTTATTACCTTTGCACTCTACAATGATGAAAAATGGAGAGGCAAATTACTTGTTTTGTGCCGCATAGCGCGGCTGAAGACTTTGCAGAGGCGGTTGAGGCGTTGCGGGCTTGCGATGAAATTGCGGAGGTGATTGCTGTGAAGGAGCCACTTCAAAAAACGGCTACTTTGCGGACTATTGCCGGGCAAATCACAACGCCCTACACCTTATTATATACCCGGTCGGTGCCGTTGCAATTGGGTGCCTACGCCATTGAGCGTATGCTGAAAGTCATCGGCGACACTGCTGCCGGGATGCTCTACGCCGACTGCCATAAAATCAAGGACGGTGTGCGGCAACCCCATCCGCTGATTGATTATCAGGAAGGTAGCCTGCGCGATGATTTTGATTTTGGCTCGCTGTTGCTGTATCGTTCGGATGCTTTCAAAGTTGCTGTGGCTGAGATGGATACGGATTATCAGGCGGCGGCTTTGTACGATTTGCGGCTGAAAGTTTCCAAAAAAACGCAACTGTTTCATTTGCAGGAATTTCTATATACGGAGTTGGAAACAGACCGCCGAAAGTCGGGCGAAAAACTGTTTGATTACGTTGATCCGAAAAACCGTGCCTCGCAACTCGAAATGGAGCAAGCCTGCACCCAGCATCTGAAAGACATTGGTGCGTGGCTGAAACCGAATTTTTCTACGGTGGATTTTTCTACCGGCATCTTCCCTGTGGAAGTCAGCGTGATTATTCCGGTGCGCAACCGCGAGCGCACCATTGAAGAAGCCGTGCGGTCGGTGCTGATGCAGGAAACCGATTTCCTGTTCAACCTGATTGTGGTGGACAACCATTCGACCGATAAAACGACCGAGATTTTATCCAAAATCGCCGCTACGGACAAGCGAGTGATTCACATCATCCCCGAACGCAACGATTTAGGCATCGGCGGCTGCTGGAATGTTGCTGTGATGCGCCCTCAATGTGGAAAATTTGCAGTACAACTCGATAGCGACGACTTGTATATTGACAAAAACGTGCTCAAAATAATTGTCAACACCTTTTACGAGCAAAATTGCGCCATGGTGGTCGGCTCTTACAAGATGGTGAACGTAAATTTGGAAGAAATTCCGCCCGGCATCATCGACCACAAAGAGTGGACACCCGAAAATGGCAGAAACAACGCACTGCGAATCAACGGGTTAGGTGCTCCACGCGCTTTCTACACACCGATATTGCGCGAAATAAAACTGCCCAACACCAGCTACGGCGAAGATTATGCGCTCGGCTTAGCCATTTCGCGGAATTACCAAATAGGGCGCATCTACACACCGCTCTACCTCTGCCGCCGGTGGGACGACAATTCCGATGCCGCGTTGGACATCCACAAACTGAACACACACAATTATTATAAAGATAAAATCCGCACGATTGAACTTCGGGCACGAAAAAAATGAAAAACACCCCCAAAAAAACATCGCCATGGACTTGGATTCCTTCGCTGTATCTGGCGGAAGGGCTGCCCAACGTGGCTGTGATGACGATTTCGGTCATCATGTATAAACGGTTGGGCATTTCCAACACCGACATCGCCTTTTACACGAGTTGGCTCTATCTGCCGTGGGTCATCAAGGCGTTTTGGGGTCCGTTCATCGACATTTTGAAGACCAAACGCTGGTGGATAGTGCTCATGCAACTCTTTATCGGAGCCGGTTTTGCGGGCGTCGCTTTCACGATACCGTTGCCGTTCTTTTTTCAGGCATCGCTGGCGTTTTTTTGGCTCTTGGCGTTCAGTTCGGCAACGCACGACATTGCCGCCGACGGCTTTTATATGCTGGAACTGGACACCAGCCAGCAGGCGATGTTTGTGGGCATCCGAAGCACTTTTTACCGCATTGCAACCATTGTGGGGCAGGGTGCGCTGGTGATGCTGGCGGGTTTTCTCGAAACGCATACCGGCAATATCCCTTTTGCGTGGTCGGTCACTTTCTTTGTGCCGGCGGGGCTGTTTGTCGCGTTTGGTTTCTACCACAAAGCCCTGTTGCCCAAGCCCGAAGCGGAGACGCGTGCGGTTTTGACCCCGAAGGAAATTTTCACAGAGTTCACTTCCACCTTTGTATCGTTTTTCAAAAAGCCTCAAGCGGCGGCGGCGGTGTTTTTTATGCTGACGTTTCGTTTTGCCGAGGCGCAGTTGCTGAAACTCATCAATCCGTTCCTGCTCGACCCCAAAGACGTTGGCGGATTGGGACTTACAACTGGCGAAGTAGGCTTTGTATATGGCACCATCGGCATCACCGGTTTGGTCACCGGCGGCATCATCGGCGGACTGGTAGCCGCCAAAGGGGGGCTGAAAAAGTGGATATGGCCCATGACGTTCAGCATGTTGCTCACCGCCGTCACGTTTGTCTATCTGGGTTTTACCCAGACCGACAGCCTGCTCCTTATTAATATATGTGTGCTCATCGAGCAGTTCGGCTACGGATTCGGCTTCACAGCCTACACGCTCTACCTGATGCACTATTCCGAAGGCGAACACAAAACAGCGCATTACGCCATCTGCACCGGCTTCATGGCATTGGGACTGATGCTGCCGGGCATGTTCGCCGGAAGAATACAAGAGCAAATAGGCTACAGCAATTTCTTCATCTGGGTAATGCTATGCAGCATAATCCCAATAATAGCAGTATCGCTACTGAAAATAAATCCCAAAACTAACTCATAACTCAAAACTTTTTCGTACCTTTGCGCCCAAAAAAAAGCAATCATGAACCGATTTTTCATCACATTTGCTATGATAATGCTGCTTCTGCCTCAGCAGGTGCGGGCTGTGTCGGCTTATCCCCATCCTGTTGAATATACGCAGCCGGACGGCACTCGTGTGGTGCTTACGTTGCGTGGCGATGAACATCTGCGCTGGGCGGTGTCGGAAGATGGCTACACGCTTTTGTCCGACTCTGTCGGGTTTTACGAATATGCTGTGCAGGATGACGGGGGCAACTTGAAACGCTCCGGCGTGCGTGCGCGCAATGTCAGAGAGCGCAGGGCGAGCGACAACGCTGTTTTGAAGCGCATCCCCAAAAATTTGCGCCACAGCGAAGAGCAACTCAACGCGCGTCGCAGCACACTAAGAAGCACCGCATCAACCATCGAACATCCCGTGCGCTCGTTGCTCCGGCAACACTCCGGCTTGCGGGCGGCGGCGGCCACTGTCGTGCGAGCACCGCTTATCCTGGTGGAGTTTCCGGACAAAGCATTCACAAAAACAGATGTGCATTTTGAACGATTGATGAACGAGCATAATGCGACCCAAAATCACGACGGAGAGGATATCACAGGCAGCATCAATGATTATTTTCGTGCCTCCTCCTACGGAATGTTGGACTACCAAATTGATGTGTTCGGACCTTTTATGATGTCTCAAAATATCGCTTCTTATGATGATGCGCGGGGCAACCCCATCGCAATGGCACGCGAAGCCGTGATTGCTGCTCATGCCGCCGGTTGCGATTTCACCAATTATGACAGCAACAATGATGGCGTAGTGGACGGCGTGCATATTATCTTTGCCGGTTATGGGCAGGAAGAGGGAGCGCGGTATGGCGAAGCCCTTTGGTCGCACGCGCAACCGGTAGGCTCAATAGATGTGACCGAATTAGACGGAATGCAGATAAAAGGCTATTCCTGCTCTCCTGAACTGAGAGGATTGAGCGGAGGAAAACTCGCTTACATCGGTACCATTGCCCACGAGTTGGGACATGTGTTCGGTTTGCCCGATTTGTATGACACCGATGGTGCCGGCAGTCGCGGCAATGCCCTGGACATGGGCGATTGGGATATTATGGGGCGCGGAAACTGGCTTGACGACGGTGGACGAACGCCCGCTTTACATTCCGCCTGGTGTCGCAATTTTTTGGGATGGGTGCCTGTGCAATCGTTTGGCGTGGATTCTATTACCAGTACTATTACTTTGCCTGACCCTGCCGTTGAAGGTGTTGCTTACAAACTGCCCACCAAACGGGCGGGTGAGTATTTTTTGTTGGAAAACCGCCAAAAGCAGGGTTGGGATGAATTTCTGCCGGCAAGTGGGTTGCTGATTTATCATGTGGACGAAAACTGGGCGGATTGGCGGTACTCGACTCCCAACAGAGACCCTACCCATCGCGGTATATATGTGAAGCAAGCCGGCGGTGGAATTGACAGCAAAAAAATAGACCGCACGACTGACCCATATCCTTACGACACCATCAATAATAGTTTTACGGACACTTCCGTGCCTAATGCG
The DNA here is from genome assembly GCA_001417715.1 of Candidatus Symbiothrix dinenymphae. Lineage (GTDB taxonomy): Bacteria > Bacteroidota > Bacteroidia > Bacteroidales > Azobacteroidaceae > Azobacteroides > Azobacteroides dinenymphae. The sequence continues at coordinate 1,747 of BBRT01000078.1, read as the reverse complement.
CGCGCGTGGAATGGCGCAGAAACACGACAGCCGATTACAAACATCACCCACAACACCGCCAACCGAACGGTGACGTTTCAGCATGCAAACTTAGCCTACGTGCCCGTGACAGGCGTTGCTTTGAATGCCGACTCTGCCACCCTGTTTGTGGGGCAAACACTGCAATTGACCGGTAACGTTTTGCCGATGAGTGCCGACAGTCAGCGGGTAACATGGACAAGCAGCCTCCCTGCTGTGGCAACGGTCGATGACAATGGCTTAATCACTGCTATTGCCATAGGAACAGCCACCATAACCGTAGAAACCGCCGAAGGGAACTTTACGACGGGTTGTGAAGTTACGGTGAGCGACTTTTTCTCCGTCACTTTCAATTCCTTGGGGGGCAACCAGATTGCGTCGCGCGAGATTATTCTCGGCAATAAAGTTCCGGAACCGATTGCGCCTTCCCAGTGGCAGCACATCTTTGGCGGGTGGTTTCAGGAGGAAGCCTGCATCCATGCGTGGGATTTTGCAAACGATGTGGTGACTGCCGATACCACTTTATATGCCCGATGGACGGAAGACGAGGCGTTTTTTAGAGAAACTTTTGAGGACAACAGCCTTTCGCGACCCAACTGGAATCGGGTGAACGGCTACCAAGTCAACCAATGGTATATGGACACCGCTACAGCTTCCGGCGGCTTCAAGTCTGCCTATATTTCCAACGACGGTGGTGCCAGCAATCTCTATTCGATTGATGCCTCGGATGCGGTGCGCCCTTTCGGAATAGTGGGCAGACCCGGTGTTAATGTGGATAATGTGAGCGTGGCGCATCTCTTTTGCGACATCACTTTTCCCGATACAGCGGCTGTCTATTCGCTGTCTTTTGATTGGAAATGTGTCGGCGAGATATCTGAAGATGAACTGCGAGTCTTTATCGTGGACACTTCTAAGACACTTTCTGCCGGTGAGCCGCTACCGATAAACGACAGGCTGTTTGATAACGATTCGGTGGGTGACTTCTTCAACTCAAGTGAGTGGCAGCAGACAGCAATAACCCTGCCGCATACCTATTGCGGCAAAACCAAACGACTGGTTTTTAGTTGGACTAACGACCACATGGACGGCACACAGTCGCCCGCAGCCATTGATAACATCGCCCTGTTCGCGATTCCAACAGATACAGCCGCTATCAATCCACCCGATACCACCACCACCAATCCGCCCGATACAGCCACGACCAATCTGCCCGGTACCGGTGTACAGACGTGGCGCGCCACGTCTCTACTGCAAATATATACAGACCCCACCCAAAAGACCATAACCATAAAAAACGCCCCCAACACAACGGTCACCATATATAATAGTCTCGGCGAAATTGTGCACGCACGCACAGTGCTGACAAATGAGGAAACCATCAACATCGCAACCTGGCCGCACGGCATCTATCTCGTCAAAATTGCAGAAAAAGGCAAAGGCAGCGCCGGCATCATCACCGGAAAAATTCGCATTTAAATTTTTAGCCGTCGCATCCCGTAGGGTGGGTTGTCAAACAGATTACAATCGGGAGAAATTTTTGCGTTCTGTTTTTATCCCGTAGGGATTGTAGCTCGGTAGAAAATCATACCTCTCCTTCTCCCTGCATCCCGTAGGGATGCAACATAATCCGCAATCGGTTGCATCCCTACGGGATGCTGAAATGGGGGGCGGGGCGATTCTATTTTCTACCGAGCTACAATCCCTACGGGATAAAAACAAATGATGAACG